>JBAZUN010000412.1:0-5729 GCA_041661365.1 Candidatus Latescibacterota bacterium | reverse complement strand
GCAGGCCCCACCCGCCGAGGGGGTGCTGACCCTGACGCTGCGTCCATACGAGGTCGCGCTCTTCGGCGTTGAGATCGACGTGGGGTCCATGGACTATCGATACCCTGAGCCTGCCGTCCTGCCGGTGCCGGCCAGGCCGCCGGTCGTGGGCCGGATCGCCGCGCTCCCTGAACAGCCGGTGACCCGGCGAGCCGTGGCCTGGGCGCGAACCCATCAGACCCGGCTGGCCCTGCCGGCCCTGACGACCGCGCCGCGGCTCGACGGCGTCCTTAACGACCCGGCGTGGGCCGAGGCCGCGCGACTCGAGGGCTGGACCAACCCGGCCGGTACCGGAGTCCCGTCGCAGCCGACCCTGGGTTGGATCGGTCAGGTCGACGGGACCCTGTACCTGGCCTTCCGCGCCGCAGAGAACCGGCTCGACTCCCTGGTCACCCGGTACGCGGCGGCCTGGCGGAACGACTGCGTCGAGATCTGGCTCGACCCAGACAACCGGCGCACCTCCTTCGCCCACCTGATCGCCACCTCGGACGGCCGGGTCGAACTGTCCCGGACCGTGCAGGACGAGTGGGGCGAGGGACGGCGGGACGAGGCCTGGGCTCCGGCCGTGACCTGCCGGACCGGCCGTGAACCAGGCGCCTGGACCGTGGAGCTGGCCGTGCCCCTGGCCGACCTGGGGTGCCGGGCCGGGCACCCGGTGATCGGCTTTGACGCGGCCCGCGAGCGCCAGCCGGGCGGGGGAGAGAATTCGGTCTGGACCACCGGCGGCTTCAACAAGGCGCGGTACTTCGGCGAGCTGAACCTGAGCCCGACTCCCGTAATCCTGGCCAATGGCCGACTGGTCAACCGGAGCGCTGCTCCGGTCAGCGCCCAGGTCGAGCTGCTGGTCTCTGCCCCGCGGGACAGCGCCTGGGCCACCACCTGGGAGGACCGGTGGCTGGATCTCGGCCGGGACACCCTGACCGTCGCGGTGCCGGCGATAGCTGGCCTGGACGCGGGTCAGGTCTCCCTGCTCGCGCCTGACCTGGTCTCCCGCGTGCCATCGGGCGGTCGTTTGAGGCTGACCTTGATCGAACCCGGTCCATCGCAGCAGGAAGAATTGATCGCGATCCCGGGAAAGGGAACCGAGTAACGCGAGCCTTGCCGGAGGCGTCCGCCACTCGTCGACCGGCGGATCAGGTTGCAGGGGTCGCCCTGGAGGAGGACGCGCAAGGGGGGCGGTGCTGGGAAGGACGAGGGGTCGTGTGGAGGGGAGACGAGGCTGTTGCCGAGCGAGGGGGTCGGTCCGCGCCTGTGCGGACGACGGAGGGAGACTGCTCCTCACGGAACCACGGACTGGTCGCAGGGGTCGCCCTGGAGGAGGACGCGCAAGGGGGGCGGGGCCGGGAAGGACGAGGGGTCGTGTGGAGGGGAGACGAGGCTGTTGCCGAGCGAGGGGGTCGGTCCGCGCCCGCGAGGCCGACGGAAGGACGGTCCCTGCGACCCCCTACGAGGATTTACCTATCTTCTCCGCCGCCACCGGTGGCCCACCAGGAGGAAGCCATGACCCAGAGCGACGACGTCCAGGTGATGGTCTGCCCAGCCGGACCAGGGAACACGCGGAACAGCGAGGCCTCGATCGCGGTGCTGCGCGACGGCACCTACCTGCTGGTCTACTCCCGGTTCTACGGCGGCGGGGCCGACCACGCGGCAGCGGATATCAGCGGTAAGAGCTCGACCGACGGCGGCCGCACCTGGAGCGAATCCTTCGTCGTCCAGCCGAACGACGGAGAACAGAACGTCATGTCGGCCTGCCTGCTGCGGCTCCACTCCGGCCGGCTCGGGCTGGCCTATGCCCGCAAGAACTCCGACTCGGACTGCGCCCTGTACTGGCGGATCTCGGCCGACGAGGCCAGGAGCTGGTCCGGCGAGGTGCGGGTCAGCCCGTCGTGGGGGTACGGGGCCACCGGTCCGGACGTGGTCGTCCAGCTCGGCTCGGGTCGGCTGATCGCCCCTGACTACCGCACGAAGAACTGGAAGGTCGAGCGCCGTTTCCGTGGTCACGTCTGCTATTCCGACGACGAGGGTCTGACCTGGCGGCAGGCCGAGCCGGTCGAGGTGCCCGGGGACCGCAGCCTTGAGGAGCCGTGCGTCGTGGAGCTGCGGGACGGCCGGCTGATGATGTATATCCGCACCCAGGCCGGCCCGATCTGGCGCTGCTACAGCCGCGACCAGGGGGTCACCTGGTCAGTGCCCGAGCCCTCGCCGCTGGTGCACCCCACCTCGCCGATACAGCTCCGGCGTCTCCCCTCCACCGGCGACCTGCTCTGCCTCTGGAACAACAGCACCACCCACCGCTACCCCCTCACCGCGGCGATCTCGCGCGACGAGGGGGAGCATTGGGAACGGTTCCGCGATCTGGAGGTCGAGACCCCGGGCGTCTCCCAGTACGCCTATGCCAGCGCCGCCTTCCACGACGGCCGGGCCCTGCTGACCTACTGGGTGGTGGACCAGGCCGGTATCAGCTTGAAGTTCCGCGGCCTGCCCGAGCGCTGGTTCTACGGAGAATGATCGCCAATCAGGCTGCGGGGGTATCCTGGAGGGAAGCTCTCATGCCCTCGCAGCCTGCGTGATACATCAACAGCGTCGCCCACAGGTGCGATGGTTACTCTGAATGAAAGGATCACCACGATGATCAAGCTCGCCTACGTTGCCGCGCCGCAGCCCAGCCTCACCGTCACCCTGATGAAGCAGTGCGGCGTCAACCACGCGGTCTACTACCCCGACATGAGCCCGGTGCCCAACGCCGGCGCGGACGACCAGCCGTGGGGGTACGCGGCCCTGGCCCGGGCCAAGGCCGGCTTTGCCGAGATCGGCCTGGAGATGTCGGTGATCGAGGCCCGGCCGCCGATGGAGAAGATCAAGCTCGGGCTGCCCGGCCGGGACCAGGAGGTCGAGGGGGTCTGCGCCTTCCTCCGCAACATGGGCCGCCTGGGGATCCCGGTCTGGTGCAGCATGTGGATGCCGATCCTCGGGGTGCTGCGGACCGCCCGGACGTCCCCCACCCGGGGCGGCGCCCAGGTCAGCGGGTACGACCACGAGCAGATGCGCGACCAGCCGTTGACCGAATACGGGGAGGTCACCGAGGAGGAGCAGTGGGAGAACCTACGCTGGTTCCTCGAGCGCGTGGTGCCGGTGGCCGAGAAGGCCGGGGTGAAGATGGCCATGCACCCGGACGACCCGCCGATCTCGCCGATCCGCGGGGTGGCGCGGATCATCAGCAGCGTCGAGAACTACCAGCGGATGGTCGACCTGGTGCCCAGCCCGGCCAACGGGATCGCCATCTGCCAGGGGAACTTCTCCCTGATGACCGACGACCTGCCGGCCGTTATCCGCCGCTTCGGCAAGCAGGGGCGGATCCATTTCGTCCACTTCCGCGACGTGCGGGGGACCCCCGGTCGGTTCGTCGAGACCTTCCACGACGACGGGCAGACCGACCTGCTCGAGTGCCTGCGGGCGTATCAGGATATCGGGTACGAGGGCGTGCTCCGGCCGGACCACTACCCCAAGATGGGCGACGAGTCCTACAACGACGAGCTCTGCCTGGCGCGGTTCTTCGCCGTGGGGTACATCAAGGGGCTGCGGGAGGCCGTGTACGGCAAGCGGCCCGAATAGGTCCGCCGCCGCGGTTGAGCCTGGAGGGCTGGGTGGCCTTCAGCCCTCCAGGCCGAAGATCCGGGCCGCGGTCCCGCCCATCACCTCGGCGCGGAACTCCTCGGGCATCGCCAGGTGGTCGAGGAGGCGGCGGTAGTCGTTCAGCACGTCCTCGATCAGCTCGACCCCGACGTCGGTGCCGAAGAGGATCTTCTCGTACGGGTGGTTGTTCCCCATCCGGCCGTACTGCTCGTTCCGTCCCCACCACAGCAGCTCGTCGAAGTAGGCCGGGGCCTTCTTCTTCAGCGTCGAGCCGGTGAGGTCGAAGTAGACGTTGGGGTGCATCCGCGCCAGCTCGGCGGCCTCCTCGTACCAGGGGTTGCCGAAGTGGGCGCCGATGAGCGAGAGGGTCGGGAGGCGGCGGGCGATCCGGTCGAGGAAGACCGGCCGCATCCGGGCCATGGAGACGTCCTTGAACTGCTGGTTCGGCTCGCGGGCGACGATCCCGAGGTGGAACAGGCAGGGCAGGTTCAGGGCCGCGGCCCGGTCGTAGATCGGCAGGAAGGCGTCGTCGTCGTAGTCCCTCAGCGGCCAGATGAGCTTCAGCCCCTTGAGCCCCATCTCGGCCACGCGGTCGACGTCCTTCACCGTCACCGCACCGAGCTGCAGGTACCCCAGGCCGATGAGCAGGTCGGGGTTGTCCGCCTGCAGCTCGGCGATCCGCTCGTTGGCGGCCCAGTGGGGCGGCCCGGCGCTGAAGACCACGACCCGGTCGATCCCCAGCCGGCCGGCCTCGGCCCGCAGCCGTTCCACGTACCCCCGCGGATCCTGGGCCGGGACGTGGTGATGCGCATCGATGACCATGGTGACCTCCTGTTGGCCCGTTCTCCGTGGACGTCCCGCCGCGTAGTCGGCGGGCATGAGCTCAATCCTTCACCAAGACAACGAACGCGGCCCTTGGCCGGACGGTCAAGACGAGATCGATAGTCGGGGAGTCAGAACCCGTATTGAGTTCCCAGGCGCCAGAGGCGACCGTCCTGCTCGATGGCGATCTGTCGGTGCTCGGCCCCGCCAGGGCTCTGGTACCGCGTGTCGAGAAGGTTGTCGACGGTGGCGGTGACTGCCAGCCGCGCGAATCTCCCCGACAAAAGAGGCCGCAGGATCAGGCGCAGGTTCCCCAGCAGATAGGCATCGGTGGAGACCGGCGCCGCGCCTGCCTGCCGCTGGAGGGTCAGTCGGCCGCTTTCGCGCCGCCAGTCCGTGGCCAGGACCAGGCGCTGGCCGAGGGAGCGGGAGAGACCACCCTTGAGCAGGAGCGAGGGTGAGTTGGGCAGTCGCTCGCCGCCGCGATCGGTGGTCCGCTGCCACGAGCCACTGGCGAACCCGGAAAGATCGATCTGCAGGCGGAAGGTCGCCTCCAGCTCCAGGCCGTAGGCATCGACCTGACCGGTGTTCCGGAACTGGGCCAGCCCGTCGGTCGAATCGATGCGCTGCTCGATCAGGTCGTCGATGCGGTAGTGGTAGAGCGAGGCCGTGGTCATCAGGGCCGAGCCCAGGCGGCGGTCGAGGACCAGCTCCCCGGTGCGGATCTTCTCCGTGGTGAGCTCCGGATTCCCCTTCGATTGCCAGGGATCGGCGTACTCCACCTCGTACAGGGTCGGGGTGCGGAAGGCCCAGCCGTAGAGCAGCTTGACGTCGGTCGCCGGGTCGGGGTGCCAGAGGAGCGCGGCCCGTGGGCTGATGGCGGAGGCGCCGGGCGACCGGTCGTCCAGCCGCAGACCGATCACCGCGTCGAGATCGCGCCTGAATCGCAGCTCCTCCTGCACGTACCCCGAGATCACGCGATAGGGGAACTCGACCGTGTAGTACGGCAGGGAGTCGTACCAGGACCGGTAGCGCGCCTGCACCTGCCGACGGCATTCGGCCCCGACCACCAGCCGGTGCCCGGTGTCCTGCTCCCAGGCGAGACGTCCCTCCGCGCCCACCCAATCGCCCGTGGCCCGCTCACGGAATCGGTACGAGGTTCCGAACAGGCCTCCAAAGGGGGAGTCCCCTTCGTAGATGGTCCGGCCGGCCGAACCCCGGACCTGCACCTCCAG
>JBAZUN010000411.1:0-5746 GCA_041661365.1 Candidatus Latescibacterota bacterium | reverse complement strand
GGACCCGCGCGCCGAACGGTCTGCCGGTCAACGGGAACGGCCCCGGCCCCTGCTTTGACGCCCCCGCGGCATCTGCGTATACTTACCCGCGCTCCGCGGAATGCCGTACGGCGGTCCGCTCCCTTGAGGAAGGCACAGCATGCTCCGGTTCAAGCAGAAGGCCATCGAGCGGCTATTGGAAGAGCGCAAGCCCGGCATCAACCTGACCACCTACCAGCACATCAAGAAGACGGTCGATCAGGGCGCTCAGGGGTTGGATCCGTATACCCTGTCGAACATCTGCCGCGACCTCAAGTGCCTGCCGACCGACATCGTCGAATGCGTCTGAGATCCGGCCCTGCCGGCCAGGCCGACCGACCACGAGCGCTCCGGATCTCTAGCCCGGAGCGCTCCGCGGTTCTGCGGGAAACACCGACGGTCAGGCTCAGCGGATGGCGTAGATCACGTCGACCTGGGCCGTGACCGAGACCGTCCCCGGGGAGACCGGCACGCTGGCGGCGCCGGCCGCTTCGTCGTAGGTCCCCCGCAGGTAGATCGGCCCGCCGCCGCTGCCGCCGTCGTCGATCCGGATCGGCTTCCCCAGCTCCACCCCGGCCGCCTCGGCCAACACCCTGGCCCGCTCCTCGGCGTCCTCCATGGCCCGCAACCGGGCCACCACCCGGAGCGAGTCCGGATCGTCCAGGGTGAAGGCCAGGCCGTTGACCGTGTTGGCCCCGGCCTCGATCCCGGCCTGGAGGGTCCGGCCGACCGTGGTCAGGTCGCGCAGGGTCACCGAGACGGTGTTGTAGACCCAGAAGCCGACGATCTCACCGACCACCCCCTCCCGGCTGTAGTCCCGCTGCGGCTGCACGCTCAGGGCCGAGGTGCGGATATCGCGCTCGGCCACCCCGTTGGCCTGCAGCGCGGCAAGCAACCCGGCCGAGCGGCGGTTGTTCTCGGTCATGGCCTGGTCGAGGGCCGCGGCGTAGGTCTGCACCCCCAGCTCGGCCGTGGCGACGTCCGGCGCGGCCTCCACCGTGGCCGAGCCGACCACGTGGAGCTGGTTCCGGGTGTCGGTCTGACCGACGATGGTATCCCCCTCGCTGCAGCCGGCCAGGAACACGGCGGTAAGGAGGAGGAATCCGAGGGCCACTCTCCTGGCGATACTGCGCATGGTTCTCCCTCCAGCTTTCGTCCCGGGTGCTCCCCGGGATCGGTTGTTCTGCTACCCCTGGCGATAGGGAACACGAGGGTGCCCCTACGGCCGTCGCTTAGGCGCGGACCGACCCCCTCGCTCGGCAACTGCCTCGACTCCCGACCACCCGACCCCTCGTCCTTCCCTGCCGCCCAACCCCTGCGCGCCGACCTTCGGGGCACCCCCGTGTTCCATCCTCCTCAGCCACGGTCCAACTGGCAGCCCCTTAACCGCTATCGATCACTTGCCGAGGTTCAGTCCGACCGGTACAATCTCCACCCTTTGCCCACCCGTCCCCAAACCCGGTCCGTCCCTCTTCTTCGCGGCACCAGCGGGCTTGGCCACGGACGGGTTCCCTCGACGCCGAAGGGATTCGCGCCGTGTTCTTCGCCATCGTCCTCGCCGTGCTCGGCCTGCTCTACGGGTATACCGGGTGGCGGCTGATCCAGGCCCTGCGCCTGACCTCGCCCTGGTCGATCCTCGCCTGGGTCCTGGTCGCCGTGCTGCTGGTCCTCCCCCTGGCCACCCTCCGGCTGCGGGACGCGGCCCTGCCGACGTGGCTCCACCAGGCCATGGCCTGGGTCGGGTACCTGGGCCTGGGGTTCTTCTGCCTTGCCTTCACCCTTTGCCTCATGCGCGACCTGGGGTGGCTGATCTTCCGCGGCGGTGAAGCCCTGGCCTCGCTGACCGGGGCCGGACCGATCGACCCGGAGCGGCGTGCCCTCCTCTCCCGCGGCACCGCGCTGGCCGTTCTGGCCGCCAGCGCAATCGGCACCGGGTACGGTTGGTACGCGGCCCGCCACCGGTTGCAGGTCTTCCGGGTCGAGGTGCCCCTGGCCGGGCTCCCCCCCGCCTTCGACGGTTTCCGCCTGGTCCAGATCAGCGACCTGCACGTGGGGCTGACCATCGACCGCGAGCTGGTCTGCCGCGTCGTGGAGACGGTTAACGGCCTGGCCCCGGATCTGATCGCGCTCACCGGCGACCTGGTCGACGGCGAGGTGGCGCACCTGCGGACCGAGGTGGCGTCGCTGGCCGGTCTGCGCGCCCCGCACGGCGCCTTCTTCGTCACCGGCAACCACGAGTACTACAACGACGATCCCCTGGCCTGGCTCAAGGAGATCCGGCGCCTGGGGTTCACCGTGCTGCTCAACGAGCACCGGATCGTCGAGCGCAACGGCGCCCGCCTAGTCATCGCCGGGGTGACCGACCACAGCTCCGGTGACCGGCTCGAGGGCCATCGCTCGGACGTGGCCGCTGCCGTGGCCGGAGCCCCGGCAGATCTGGTGCGCCTCCTGCTGGCCCACCAGCCGCGGAGCATCGAGGCCGCGGCCCGGGTCGGGTGCCACCTGCAGTTGTCGGGACACACCCACGGGGGCCAGTTCATCCCGTGGACCTTCGTCGTCCCGCTCCAGCAGCCGTACCTGGCCGGCCTGCACCGGCACGGCGACACCTGGATCTACGTCAACCGAGGGGCCGGGTACTGGGGACCGCCCCTGCGGCTCGGTGTACCGGCCGAGGTCACCGAGCTCACCCTGCGGTGCGCCCCGGCCTGACCATTCGCACGGTCAGCGCCGGAGGATTCGGGCGCCGTCGTCCGAGGCGCAGATCAGTACCGGAGCCCGGGCCGCCAACTCGGGGTACCGCTCCCGATACGCCGAATGCACCCGTTCACCCGCCTCGGCCGCGGCCCGGGGATCGACCAGGGCCACGCAGCAGCCGCGGAAGCCGGCGCCGCTGAAGCGGGCCCCGTACACCCCCGGGGTGGCGACCAGCAGCCGGTGCAGGGCGATCAGTGGCTCGCAGCCGCACTCGTAGTTGGCGATCGAGCTCTCGCCCGAGGCGGTGACCAGCGCCCCGAAGCGGCTCAGGTCTCCGGCCTGCCAGGCCGCGATCCCCTGCTCCACCCGCTCGACCTCGGAGAAGAAGTGCGTGGCCCGGCGGGCCAGGGGTCCGCTCAAACGATCCCGGTGCGCTTGGTACTCGGCGGCGGTGACCCGACCGAGGACCGGCTCGGGCTCGCTCCTGCCGGCTGCCTCCAGCAGGAGCCGGGCCGCCTCGCGGCACTCCTCGACCCGGCGGTTGTAGTCGGTGGAGACCAGGGCCTGCCGCAGCCCGGAGAAGGCGATCAGCAGGGAGAACGGTGGCATCGACGGAGCCGGCGCAAACCGCTGGCTGACCCGCGTGGCGCAGTCGAGGTGGGTCAGCTCACCCCGCCGGGACAGCAGGATGGCGGCCTGGTCGAGGATCCCGTTCCGCAGGCCGAGGTACCCGTTCTCGATGGCCTGGTCCAGGAGGATGTTCTCCTCGGCCGAGACCTGGAGCCCGTTGGCCTCCTCGAGGGCGAGCAGGTACGCGACCCCGACCGCGGCCGAGGAACTCAGGCCGCCCTCGGCCAGCTTCCCCGAGGTAAGGCCTACGATCCCCGTGCGGAGCGGATATCGCGCGGCCAGGGCCCGCACCGCGCCGCGGGGATAGTTCCCCCAGTCCCCGGGCGACGGCCCGGGCACCTCGTTCAGGGAAAAGTCGACCTGGCCGGGAAAGTCCTCGCTGCAGAGCCGGACCCGGCCGTCCACGGCCGGGGCATAGGCCAGGGTCACCCCGCGGTCGATGGTCATGGCCGTGACCTGGCCGAGCTGGTGGTCGACGTGGGCCCCCAGGGGGCAGACCCGGTACGGGGCGACGGCCAGCCGCACCTCGACCGCAGCCACGCCGTACCGCTCGACGACCGCCCGCCGCAGCTCAGCGGCCGGGTGAACCTCGCCGACGGTCACAGGGCCAGGTCCAGGCTGAGGGCGTAGACCTGCTTGCGACAGGCCTCCTCGGCGTTGGTCGCGCCGTTGCGGGAGAACCGGTATTGCCACGACAGCCCGAGCCGCTCCCCGAGACGTCGGGCCAGCTTGAGGGAGAGGAGGAGCTGCTCGTATTCGTCCTGCTCGACCGGGGTCGCCTCGGACGGCGGCAGGCTCTCGCCGTACCGCCGGAACTGACCGCTGAGGAAGACCTGACCGTCGACCTCGGCGATCAGGGCCCGGGTGACCAGGGCGTGGACCCGGTGGGCGAGGTAGTCGTAGCCGGGGCTGTTGGAGCGGTTGGCCAAGCAGCCGTACCCCGCCTGCACCAGCACGGTCCCGTTGTATTCCACCCCGACGCTCGCCTCGACCCCCAGGTCCCGCTGGTCCCGGTCGCCTTCGAGCACCTGATCGGGCTGCGCCGGATCGACCTCCAGGACCGGCCGGGAGTACCGCACCCGGCGCAGCCGCAGGCCGACCGAGCCGGCCAACTGCCGCTCGCGCCGGAGCCGCAGGTCAACGGCCAGCTCGCGGACCGCGGCATCGGCCAGCCCGCCGCCCCGGGCGTCCTCCACCCCCTGGAGGTACCGCAGGGAGCCGGCCAGTCCCGGCCGGGGCTCGGTCTCGAGACCGAGCCGGAGCGCCCCGCGCAGGTACCCGTCCTCGCGGCTGAGGCGCTGGACGCTGCGGATCTTCAGCTCGCTGCCCAGGCTGAGCGCCAGACTCGGCCGCACCCGCCAGACCGCGCCGCAGTCGACCGCGTTGGCCAGCACGTCACCGGCCGTGGTCGAGGCGTCCTCGGCCTTCCAGAACCGCTTCAGCCCCCACTCGTGGCGCAGGTGGACCTCGCCCCACTCCCCGCCGGTCACCACCCCGGCCTGCTGCAGGTACAGCCGGGAGACCCACCCGGCCCGCCCCGGTCCGGTCACGTCGAAGGGATTGTCGTCGTATTCCAGTCCGACGGTCGCCCGCATCGACTCGCCGCGGGCGGGGATCTCCCCGGCGAAGAGGGCGAGGAGAACGGCGCCGCCGAGCCAGCCCCTCCTCACTCCCGGCCCTCCAGCAGCCGGTCGAGGGAGGCTCGGAAGGTGTCGGCCCGTTCGCCGACGATCGCCTGCAACTCGTGGATCTCCTGCAGGCGGGCCTTGAGCTTGCGGATCTCGATCGCGGCCTCGTCGGCGGCCGGTCGGGCGAACGGACCGGTCCGCGTCTCGCGCGAGGGCTCGCGGTGCAGGACGAGGTAGGAGGACGCACTGACGGCGAGCTGCCCGCCCCGGTCGCCGGGGGGCGTCTCCTTGAGACCGTCGGCGGCGTTCGTCGCCTCGGGAGCCCCACCCCGGGTCGGCGCCAAGGCGACCCGGGTCAGGACCCGACCCTCCGGAAGGTGCTCGTCGAACAGGCTGAGCTCGTCGGCGAAGACCCGGACCCGGGTTCGCAGCCGCTCCTCGGCCTCGAGCCGCTGGAGCTGTTCCCCGGCCAGGCGGGCCTCCTCGCGGAGCCGGGCCGCGATCCCCTGCATCAGCTCCATCTTCTGGCGGATCTCCTCGGGGCCGTCCTCCGGACCGATGGCCAGCTCGGCCCCGAAGCGAAGGTCGGTCTCCAGGGGGCGGGAGCCCAGGGCCTCGCGCTCGTCCTGGTAGATCACCAGTTGGGTCAGCAGGCCGGGATCGCGCTCCTCGGCGAGCTGCTGGATGAGGACCCCGATCTCCCAGTCGTAGGCCAGCCGCAACTGCTCGCGGAGGCTGTCCTGCCGGGCTTGCAGGACCGCGGCCCGTCGCTCGAT
>JBAZUN010000410.1:0-5755 GCA_041661365.1 Candidatus Latescibacterota bacterium | reverse complement strand
CCGACCATCGCGGCGATCCGGCTGGAGGAAGCCCGGCGCGCCGCGGCCATGCTGGGGGCGACCTTCCACCCGCCGCTCATCCCCGACCTCGAGGTCTTCTACGAGAAGACGCTCCTGGCCCGGGTCTCCTCGGTGATGCGCGAGGTGGCCCCGGACATCCTCCTGGTGCAGTCCCCGCAGGACTACATGGAGGACCACATGAACGCCTGCCGGCTGGCGGTCACCGCCGCCTTCTGCCGGGGGATCCCCAACTACCGCGTCGACCCGCCACGCGCCCCGGTCAACAACGAGGTCGCGGTCTACCACGCCCAGCCGCACGGCAATCGCGATCCGCTCAACCGGCCGGTCCGACCCGACCTCTACGTCGACCTCGAGGGGGTGCTCGAGGAGAAGACCGCCGTGCTGGCCCTGCACCGGAGCCAGAAGGAATGGCTCGACCACAGCCAGGGGATCGACTCCTACCTGCACGCCATGCAGGGGTTCGCCCGCGAGC
This sequence comes from Candidatus Latescibacterota bacterium, assembly GCA_041661365.1. Classification (GTDB taxonomy): domain Bacteria; phylum Latescibacterota; class UBA2968; order UBA8231; family UBA8231; genus CAITNQ01. The sequence continues at coordinate 5,262 of JBAZUN010000410.1, read as the reverse complement.
TGGGCCAGTGGTCGGGCCGGTTCGCCAGCGCCGAGGGGTGGCGCCGCCACAACCCCCTGGGATTGTGCACCCCCGGGGCCGATCCCCTGCCCGCGTTGCTCGGGGACCGGGTGTGCGCCGCGGACCAGGACCAGGCTCTTTGATCGCGGTTCCGTTTCGGGGATCGCGGCCCGCGAGAAGCGCGGACGCCTCGAGATTGATCCTGGCCGCGCGATGATCACCTGGTCCACCCACCGGATCATCGTGGATCGGGCCGGCATTGGCGCCGGCCTGGTCTACCTGGACAACCAGCTTCAGACCGACCGACCGGCCCTTCTCCTCCTGCACGGACTGCTCGACAACAAGGCGACCTGGGGTCCGGTGGCCCAGCTCCTGGGGCAGGAATACCGGCTCCTCCTCCCCGACCTCCTCGGGTGCGGCCGCAGCGACAAGCCCAGGCTCGATCATCTGCCCGAGGGCCGGCGGTACAGCGTGGCCATGCACGCGGAGCACCTGGCCGACCTGCTGGTGCAGACCGGGGTCAACGACCTGGTCCTCGGCGGCAGCTCCCTGGGCGCGGGGATCGCGGTGCGCGCGTACTTGGGCTACCCCGAGGTCCGCTCGCGGACCCGCGGCCTGCTCCTCCTGGCCCCGGCGATCTTCGCCCAGCCCCTGCCCCGCTCGGCCCGGCGCCTGGCTGGCTGGGGTGGCCAGTTGCTGGACTCTCGGCCCGGTCGGTGGCTCTGCTTCCACCATGGCCTGGCCGACCGGCTGCTCCGCCAGAGCTATCGCCGGGTCGTCCGCGACCCGGCCCGGATCCCGCCGGGGATCATCGAGGAGGCGATGGCCGTGCTCCGCGAACCGGGGACCCTGCACGCCTACCGCTGGGCGGCCCGGAACGCGGTCCCGCCCGACCACCTCGAATGGACGGCCCGCCTGACCGAGATCACCTGCCCGGTCCTGGCGATCTGGGGTTGGGAGGACGGGATCGTCTCTCCCCTGAACGCCCTCCGCCTGCAGCAGCTCGTTCCCCAGACCCGGGTCCAGATCCTCGACGACTGCGGGCACGCGCCCCAGTTGGAAGACCCGGACCAGGTGGCCACCCTAATGCGCGCCTGGATGGCCGAGGTCGGGCTTTCCCCACCGGCATCTCCCCAGCCCGAACGGGCCCGGCCCGAGGTCGAACCGCGCTCCCCATCGGACACCTGAACCGAAGGAACCCCATGTCCAGTACATCACCGGTCCGAGAGCATCACCACGTCGAGGAGATCACCGACGGCCACCACCGGTACCGCGTCCGGATGGGCGGCACGGCCGACGGCCCCACCACCCGCGATCCGGTCGGGTACGGTCCCTACGGCCAGGCCTGGGAGCCGAACCTGCTCCTCTCCCTCGAGAACACCGGCGACAATCCGGTGGTCAACCCCTGGGTCCGGGTCAACGGGAAGCGCTCCTGGCGCTCGATACCGGAGATCCTCTCCGAGGTCGTCCGTCCGGGGATGTCCGAGGCCGAGAAGGCACGGGCGATCTGGGAGTTCGCGCGGCGTCACCGGTACCACCACACCACCGCTGACGACGAGGTCAAGGACACGGTGAAGATGCTCAACGTGTACGGCTACACCCTCTGCTGGGACGAGGCCTACACCGTGGCCAACCTCTGGCAGGTGGCCGGGCTGCGGATCCGGCGGGGGGTGCCGCACGGCCACTGCACCACCGAGGTCTGGTTCGACGGGCGGTTCCACCTCCTCGACAGCGACGAGCACCTCCTGATCCTGCGGCGCGACAACGAGACCATCGCCGGCGAGGAGGATTTAGCCCGGGACCACGACCTGGTGAAGCGGGCCCATGTCTACGGGATCCTCAGTCCGGAGAGCCGCCGCACCAGCGAGCAGGCCGCCTCCCTCTTCGTCCACCGCGGCCCGCGCACCGGCGGCCGTCCGGTGATCGGTGGCCATTGCATGAAACTCACCTTGCGTCCCGGGGAGGCCCTGGTCTGGGAGTGGGCCGACCGGGGGAGGTACCACGGCCACGGCGGTCGGCCTCCGCGCCTGAGCAACGGCCGGCTGCGCTTCGCACCCCGACTCGACCCGGGGTTCGCGCGCTGGACCGAGACCGTCGTCAACCTGCGGGCAGCGGCTGGCGAGGGGCTGACGCCGATCGAGCCGGATCGAGAGACGGTCCTGGTCTACCGGATGGAGAGCCCGTACGTCGTGGTCGGCGGTCGGGTCGAGACCGCCGCCACCGGGGCTTGGTCGCTCGAGTTCTCCAGCGACGGCAGCACCTGGCGCCCTGCCGATGACGAGATCGAATCAGATGCGGTCGAGCCCGCCCCGACCGAATCCAGGAAGCGGTCGCTCGATCCCCTGCTGCCCTGCAGCGGTCCCGCGGTCTATCGCTGCTGGGTGCGACTCCGCGGTGCCGATCTGGCCCTAACCAGTCTGGCGATCGAGCTCGACCTGCAGATGGCCCCCCTCTCCCTGCCGGCCCTGGAGCTGGGCGATAACGAGGTCGAGTACGAGGACGAAGGACCGGGTCCCAGGCAGGTGCGGCTGACCCATCGCTGGCAGGAACGCGAGGATCTGCCGGCCCCACCGGCGCCGGTACGGCCGGTCTTCCCTGCCGACGGCGCCACGGTACCCGGCACCCGACCGGTCTTCTCGTGGGAGCCGGTGCCGGGGGCAATGGACTACCACTTCGAGCTGGGGCTGCACCCGGATCTGCGACAGATACTCTCTCCGGGCTTCGAGCGGCTGATCTCGCGGACGGCCCACCCCGGGAGCGCTTGCTGGCAGCCTCCGGAGGACGGGCTGCTGACCCCTGGGCGCGCTTATTACTGGAGGGTGCGGGCCCGCTCGATCCAAGGCCGCTGGAGCAACTGGAGTCCGGTGTGGCGGTTCACGCCGCAGGCCCCGGCCGTGCCGGTCGACCTGCAGCTAGAGGTCGACCGCGAGGAACGGCGGATCGTCCTGCGTTGGATCCCGGCGAACGGGGGAACCGCGGTCGATCACTTCGAGGTTCACGGCAGCGACGAGCCGGGGTTCACCGCCAGCCCGATCCCCTTGACCAGGTACCTCGGTCACCGGCACGGCGAAGGCGAAGCGCCGGCCACCCTGCTGGCGCAGACCAGCGAGACCAGCCTGGTCGTGGTCGGTCCGGACCTACCCGAGGGACGAGGGAACCGGGCGCTCTACCGGGTGGTAGCCGTGGACGCGAACGGCGTGCGGAGCGGGGCCTCAGACCTGGCCGAGGCACCGCGGCCGTTCATCTGCAGCAGGCCGCCGGGGCCGGTGGTGCTCGGGTCAGGCTGGGTCTACCAAGTCCAGGTCTTGCACAGCAGCGGTGACCTGCGGTGCATCAGCGACGGTCCTGACCGGTATCGGTCGGCCATCCGCGACCGGGACGAGCTGCGGTTCCTGCTCGACGAGGCCCCGGAGTTCGTCTTCCTCGACGAGCGGCGCGGGGTGATGACCGCCGATCCTGGACCGGAGCACCTGGGGTACCACACCGTGACCTTCCGGGTGCAGAGCAGCCAGGGAGGCACGGAGGTGCAGGGATTCGACCTGCAGGTCATCCCCCAACAGCCCGCTGAAAAAGCCCATTCTGGTTGCGGCCGGTGCTGACGGGCCCTGGCGTCGTTCCGCTCGCTTGCCGCATCTCCCCTCGATGCGGCGCCGCTCGCGCGCCTAGCCAGACCCCGTCTGCCCTCGGCCTCGCCGGGCAAAGCGGCTTTTCCAGCGGGCTGCTATCCCGGGGCCCGGTAGTGACACCGTGTCGCGGAATTCCGCCCAGGGAGGCGCGCTTGCGTCACCCCGAGTCCCCACCGCTCGTTCTCGGGCATCTCCTGCCGTGGCTCACCTTCCCGTCCTAACCGGTTGCTCAAGATGGGGTTCCGGAACCAGAGGGCCATCCTTACCAGCGGCAGGTCAGGGCGTCAAACCCATGGCACTGGTTTTGCTAAATTCAGGCTGTGACTCGAAGCGGACCTGTTGCCACGGAGAGGTCGAGATGCCCCTGTACCGCCACCCGGACGCCACCGGGAGCGAGGACGAGCTGACGGTCATCGAAGACCCGAACATGGTCGAGACCGACGAGAACGGCGCCCTCAAGCCGACCTTCCTCTTCATCGACGATCTGACCGTGCGCGCTCACCCGGCGATCGTCGAGTCCCTGCTCGAGGGAGCCGAGCGGCTCTGGACGATGGAGGAGCTCCTCGAAGGCGTGAGTAGATAGCAGCCCGCTGAGAAAGCCCATTCGGGCTACGGCACCCGGTGCACCAGACAGAGCGGGTCGCGCCGCAAGGCCGCCTCCCCCGCCTGCCAGACCGCCCGCGCTTCCAACACCCACACCTCTGCCTGAAGCACCGTCCCCTGCCGCGCCTCCTCCGGCCGCAGCATACCTGCCACACGCTCGTAATGCTGTCCCCATCCCTGAAATCCGTGGCAGCGATACTCCCGGCGCATAACCACGCCCAGCTCGTCGACCAGCTCAAAGGTGGTGACCCCGCCGAACAGGTAAGGTGGCTCGACCAGCTCCTCGACCCCGTGCATCGAGGTGTTCGGCTTCAGGCCGCACCCCAGCATCAGGAGCTGCCCTCCGACCTGGGGCAACAGCCGGAAGGGCGACCGTGGACCGCAGGGGGTTCGGTCGTGCTGGTGTCCGGCCAGCAGCTCCGCGGCCAAGGGACCGATCCCGCAGACCGAGTGGGTCGGGTGCAGGCTGCGGCGGGTTCCCGGCCGTTGACGGAAATGCTCGGGGATGGCGCCGACGTTGCTCGGGGTGGCCAGCACCTCGAACCGCGGCTGCCCCGCGTGGACGTGCCGATAGCTCAGGCCGGGCATCAGCAGGGTCCCCTCGGACCCCAGCGCAGCGAGCAGGCCCCGAACCACGGTCTCCGCGCCTCCCGGCACCGTTCCCAGCGACGACAGCGAGGAGTGCACCAGGCAGACCCCGCCCGGCCGGACCCCCGCTGACCTCAGCTCCTGCGCCAGACGTGCCTCGGCCTCGGCAGCGTTCATCTGATCCTCCCTCTTGTCGATCCTGAGCACCATCGGCCGCGATGAATCGCGTCTACCTCGTGCCCGCGTGAACCTTTCTCTCTCTTGCGGGTTAACCTAGGCGTGCCCTCCCCACCGACAGGCGAGCAACCGCCCGGTCGAGTACCTTAACAGTCTACGGAACTTAATGCGCGGAAGGGATCGATGATTGCGAGCGGGCGGTTGCAGCGGTGGACGGGGTGGGGGGTGCTGGGGGTGACCCTGGCGGTCTATCTGCAGACGATGGCAC
>JBAZUN010000409.1:0-5770 GCA_041661365.1 Candidatus Latescibacterota bacterium | reverse complement strand
CTGCCCGCCGGGACGGTCCTGGCGGGGTAAGGTCGGGACAACCGGCGGCAGGGCACGGATGCGCCCTTCCCGCATGGATGCGGCAGTCCAATATATGGTACGGTCTCACGGCCCGGTTAACAAGAGGGGCCGGTTCCCGGACCCGGCGGGAATGGCTATCTTGCTAGGTGGACGCCGTCGGCGCCGCCCCCCATGACCGGAGATCCTCGATGCCCCGTCTCCACGACGTGTACGGCGTCGGCCACGCCCTAGTAGACCTCCAGTACGCGGTTCCCCCCGAGCTGCTCGAGTGCCACGGCGTCCGCAAGGGGGTGATGACCCTGGTGGACGAGGCCAGGCAGGAAGAACTACGGCAGGTGCTGCACTCCCGGTCCCCGGTGGCCCGTGCCTCGGGTGGCTCCGCGGCCAATACGGTCATCGGCGTCACCGGACTGGGAGGCACCGCGTACTACGCCTGCCGGGTCGGCGACGACGAATGGGGCGACTTCTACCTGAGCGACCTGGCCGCCGCGAGGGTGGCGACGGGGGCCCTCAGCCGGGTTCCCGGGAAGACCGGACAGTGGCTGGTCTTCATCACCCCGGACGCGGACCGCACCCTCAACACCTTCCTGGGCGTCTCGGCCGGCCTCGGCCCGGGGCAACTGGAACCCGAGGCCATCGCCGCCAGCGCTTATCTCTATCTCGAGGGGTACCTGCTCAGCTCGGAATCCGGCCTGGCGGCCTGCCTCGAGGCCCAGCGAATGGCCCGGGCCGCGGGGACGCGGGTCTCCCTGACCCTGAGCGACCCGACCATGATCCGCGGATTCAGGGATCGATTCGCGGCCGTGGCGCGGGCCGGCGTCGATCTGCTGTTCTGCAACGAGGACGAAGCCCGGGCCTTCACCGGCCACGAGGACCGGGATCGGGCCGCGACCGAACTGGCCAAGGTCGCGGCCGAGGTCTGCGTGACCTGTGGCCCGGCCGGCGCCCTGGTCCTGGAGGGCGGTCGGCGCCACGTTATCGCCGGAGTCCTGGCCACGGCCATCGATACCACGGGAGCCGGTGACCTCTTTGCCGGTGGCGTGCTCTTCGGCGTGACCCACAGCCATGAGCTGCCGACCTCGGCTCGACTCGGCTGTTACGCCGCGGCCCAGGTGGTGGCCCAGTACGGCCCGCGGCTCGGTCGCTCGCTCAAGGAAGAGGCCGCCGCCGTCCTGGCGGGCTGATCCCGTGGGCCGTTGACCGCACTCGAGCCGGCCGCGATATTGTCCGCCACTCGACCAACCCCAATCCGCCTTCGACCCCGCCAATCCGTCCGAGCAGATGGAGCCGACCGAGCGCACGTCCCCCCTGACCCGCGGTGAGGTTTCCCGCAGTCTGCGCTCCTTCATCCTCGCCAGCGGCCTGTGGGGCGCCTGGGGACAGGCGGTGGGGATCGGCACCGCGGTCTTCACCGGATACGCCTTACAACTTGGCGCCGACGAGTCGTTCATCGCGCTGTTCACCTCGGTCGCCTACTTCCTCGCCCTCAGCCAACTCCTCTCGCCGCTGCTGAGCTCGCGGCTGCGGAATCGCAAGCGCTTCATCCTGGCCTGCGGCTTCCTGGAGATCCTCTTCCGCGGCCTGCTGGTGGCCATCCCGTTCCTGGTCCCGGCCCCCCTCTACGTCCCGGCCCTGATCGGCCTGATCAGCCTCGGCCTGCTCTGCGGGTACTCGATCTCGCCGTTTTACAGCACCTGGATCGCCAACACGATCCCGGAGAACGGAAGGGCCCGCTTCACCAGCCGGCAGACGATCGTCTCCACCATCGTCGCCATGATCGCCGGGTTCGCCATCGGCCAGTTCGTCGACCTGTTTCCCGAGGCCGACAAGAAGCAGGCCTTCTACTACGTCTTCCTGGTCGGCACCCTCTTCGGGTGGCTGGGGTACCTGGCGCTGAGCCGCGCCCCGTACCCCCAGGCGGAGACCGATCCCAAGGGCGGCAACCCCAGCCCGCGCGCGCTTATAGAACCGTTCCGCGATCCCAACTTCCGCTGGGCCGTGCTGTTCTGCGGCTCCTGGACCTTCGGCACCGGGGTCGCCGGTCCGTTCTACAGTGTCTTCATGCTCGAGCGCCTCCACATCTCCTACACGCTGATCTCCATCTTCAACGCGGTCTTCATGGTAACCAGCATCGCCGGGTACCGCCTGTGGGCCGGCCTGGTCGACCGTTTCGGCAGCCGGCCGGTGCTGCAGATCCTCCTGATTCCGGCCAGCCTGGTCCCCCTGGTCTGGGTCTTCAACGGGCCGGAGAACTACCACCTGGTGCCGGTGGCCCTGTTCCTCAGCGGCGTGCTGTTCTCCGGCATCGGCCTGAGCATCACCCCCCTCCTCTACGGCCTGCTGCCGACGGGGCATCAGCGCACCTTCTACCTGGCCTCGTGGTCGGTCTCGGTCAGCCTCCTCGGCGCCCTGGGTCCGCTGGTCGGTTCCTTCCTCGCCCGGTACCTGCAGGAGGTGCACCTGGTCCTCCTGGGGTATCCGGTGGGGAACCTCCAGTTGATCTTCGCCATCAGCGCCCTGCTCGGGCTGGTCCCGGTGGTCCTCCTTCGCTTCGTCCGGGACACCAAGGGGATCTCGTCGCTGGACCTGCTGTCCCAGATGTTCCGCGGGAACCTGCTGAGCTACACCTTCAACGCGGCGATCTACAACCTGGCCACCGCCGAGCATCGGCGGGCAAGGGCCGCGTACGCCCTGGGCCGCTCGGGGAATCCGCTGGCCATCGACCAGTTGGTGCAGGCCCTGCGCGACGCCAGCCCGATGGTCCGCCGCAGCGCGGCGCGGGCCCTGGGAGAGACCGGCGCCGAGACCGCGACCGAGCCGCTGATCCGCGAGCTGCTCGACGACGCGTCGGACATCCGCAGCGAGGCGGCCGAGGCCCTGGGCCGGCTGGGTCACCCACGCGGCATTGATCCCCTGGTGGAGGCGCTCAGCGACGAGGACCCGCGGGTGCGGATCAGCGCCATCCGGGGGCTGGCCAACATCGACCTCGACGAGGTGCACGAGCTGCTGTTCTGGCACTTCAGCAGCGGCGTGGAGCCGCTCACCTTCGCGACCCTGGTCGACGTCCTCGGCGAGCTGCAGGACAAGCGGATCGTCAAGCCCACCCTGGAGCGCCTGGGGGAGTTCCATTCGCCGGCGATCCGCCTGCAGTTGCTCAACGGGGTCTGTCGTGCCCTGGGAACCGGCGATCAGTTCTACCGGCTCCTCTCCTACGAGGACACCAAGCGGACCGCGGAGGTGAGCCGGATGTTCGCCCGGGCCGCCTCGGCCCTGAGCCGCACCCCGACCCTTGACGTCAGCGCCCGGGACCAACTGCAGCGGCCCTGCCACCGGCTGGTGCAGGCCTACGAGAGCGACAACCTGGAATGGCTGGTGGAGTCGATCCAGCAGATCGTCGGGGTGGTGCGGGACGGGTTGTCGGGCCAGGAGCAGTTGGCCTACGAGATCCTCTCGGTCTACCTGGTGATCCAGGCGATCAACACCTTCCTGCAGTTGGAGGGCCGCGACCAGCTCGGGGTGGCCCAGGAGATCTTCCTGGCCGTCTGCCTGGCCCGCATCGCCGGTCTGGTCAAAGAGCTGGAGATCTGATACTGGGGATCTGAGGCAGGAGAACCGAAGGTCGCCGGAGGCTCAGCGGGAGCGAAGCCGCCGGTGGTGCCAGCGGATCCGCAGCAGCTCGGCCAGGTCGCGAACCGCCCCGGTGACCGGGTTGAAGCGGCTGTCGGGATCGTCGCTCCAGGTGACCGGCACCGGACGCACGCGATACCCGAGCCGGGCGGCCAGCAGCAGGATCTCGACGTCGAACATGAACCCGTCGATCCGCTGGCGCGCGAACAGGTCCCGGGCCACCTCGGCCCGGAAGAACTTGAAGCCGCACTGGGTGTCGCCGAACTGCCCCAGCCCGACCAGGCGATGGACAAGCTGCCGGAAGGCCAGGGAGCCCCACTGGCGGAAGCGCCGGCGGGCCACCACGATGCGGGTGGAGCTCAGGGTCCGGTCTCCGATGACCGCGTCCCACCCCTCTTCCAGGAGCGGCATCACCAGGTCCAGACCGGCGACGTCGGTCTTGTAGTCGGCGTCCATGAAGCCGATGAAGCGGCCGGTGGCCTCGGCCACCCCGTGCCGGACCGCGAACCCCTTGCCGCGGTTCCGATCGTTGGCGACGCACCGCACCGGATGGGATCGGCCGACGTATTCCGCGGCTCGGGACAGGGTCCCGTCAACGCTGCCGTCGTCGACGACGATGACCTCGCACGACCACGGACGCTCGGCCAGGAAGGCGAGGGTCCGCTCCAGGGTCACCCCGATCCGGGCCACTTCGTTGTACGCCGGGACGACGATGCTGAGATCGATCACGACGGCCAATCTACCCCGGGACCGGAGTCCGGTCAACGTCCGCTGTCGCGGCAGCAGTGGTTAGTCGCTTGACAGGCCCCTGGCCCACCCTATATTGCCCGCACCCCGCCCTCCAACTCGAGCAGGTCCCATGGATACGGTCGTCGTCGATGCCGAGGAATTGACCGCTGCCTGTGCCGCCATCCTGCAGCACGAAGAGGTTCCCGCCGAGGCTGCCCGCGCCGTCGCCGTCAGCCTGGTCGACGCCGATCTCAAGGGAACGCACAGCCACGGGGTGCTCCGCCTGCCGCGGTACGTGAAGGAACTGCGCTCGCGGGTGACCAACCCGGCCCCCCTGATTCGCACCGAGGCCGAGGGTGAGGCCTTTGCCCGGGTGGATGGGGACGGCGGCCTGGGACCGCTGGTCGGTCGCTACGCCATGACCCTCTGCCTGGAAAAGGCGAAACGGGCGGGCTCCGCCACGGTGACGGCCCGACGCTCCCGCCACTTCGGCGCGGCCGGATTCTACGCCGCCATGGCCCTGCCGCACGACCTCATCGGGATCTCGATGACCGTGGCCAGTCCTCGGCTCGCTCCCACGGGAGGGACGCAGCCCCTCTTCGGTAACAACCCCCTGGCCGTGGCCGTGCCCGGCGATCAGGGCTTCCCGCTGGTGGCCGACTTTGCCGTCGGCCGCACCGGGGCAGGCCGTCTGGAGTTGGCGGCGGCCAACGGCGAGAGCATCCCCCCGGGACTGGCACGGGATCTGGGCGGGAATCCGACCACCGATCCCAAGGTGGGGTTGACCGGCACCATCATCCCGATCGGGGAGCACAAGGGGTACGGCCTGACCCTGGTGATCGAGGTGCTCGCCGGCTTGCTGGCAGGCGCCCCCTACTTCGGGGTCGAGCGCGCCCAGGTCAGCGAACACATGCGGGACCGCGGGATCGGCCATTGCTTCATGGCCATCGACCCGAGCCGCTTCCTGCCGATCGCGGCCTTCAAGCAGGCCGTGGCGACGATGGTCGCCAGGACCAAGGGATCCCCGCGGCTGCCGGGGGTGGAGGAGGTGCTGATCCCCGGCGAACTGGAGGCCCGACGTCTCGCCGAGAGACGGCGCAACGGCATTCCGCTGTCCGCGACCACGGCCGAATCCATGGCCTCGCTGGCCGCGGCCGCGGGGTTCGCCTTGCGGTGGTAGCTCGATCGGACGCGGGAAGGCGGTAGAACGCGAAGCGGCGACTCACCGGGAGTCGCCGCTTACCTCATATTCCGCGTGGTCGATGCCGCGGGCCGGATCAGAGGCTCTGGATGACCAGGTAGCCGTTGACGCCGCCCGGGACCGCCCCCTTGATAAAGAGCAGGCTGCGCTCAGCGTCGACCCGCACGATGGCCAGACCGCGGGTGGTTACCC
>JBAZUN010000408.1:0-5807 GCA_041661365.1 Candidatus Latescibacterota bacterium | reverse complement strand
GCCGGGGCCCTGGCCGCGGTCAACGGCGACTTCTTCTACACCCAGGAGACCGTCCGTATCGCCGGGCTGCAGTTGCGCGACGGCTGCCTCCTGCAACCCCCCCAGGGCCGGTCGGCCTTCGCCGTCACCGTGGACGGCCAGCCGGGGATCTCGGTCTTCCGGCTCGATGCCGGGCTGCTGACCCGCGACGGACGGTTGCTGCGGATCGCCGGTCTCAACCACCGTCCGCCCGAGACCGGACTGAGTCTCTACGACCCTTGTGCCGGTCTCGTGGCCGATACGATCCGGGCCGAGATCGGGTTCGAGCTGCAGGGCCTGGGGCAGCCCCTGGCCCTCAACGACACGGTCGCGGTCCTGGTCACCCAGGTGCGGCGGCAGGTCTGGCCCCTGCAGCTCGAACCGGACCAGTGGATGGTGGCCGCCGGTCGCGGCTGGCCGGACGCCGATCAGCTCGCCGCCGGGGATACCCTGGGCCTGTTCGTCCGCCTCCTTCCCGTGGGCGATCCATTGCCGGGGGCCGGCGACTTCACCCAGGGGATCGGCGGCGGTCCCCGGATCCTGCGCGACGGCGCGGTCTCGGTCGAATACGGGGCAGAGCGGCTGGGTAGGGCCTTTGCCGAGGAGCGGCATCCCCGCACCGCCCTGGGCTTCTCCGCGGATCGGCGTCAGCTCTTCCTGGTCACGGTAGACGGCCGCCAGCCCGGGTACAGCGTCGGGATGAGCCTGGCCGAGCTGGCCGAGTTCATGCGGACGCGGCTGGGCGCCTATACCCTTTCGGGGGTAGGGGCGTACCAGGCCCTCAACCTCGACGGCGGCGGCTCGACCACCATGGTCGTGCGGCAGCAGGTGGTCAACCGGCCCTCGGACCAGATCGGCGAGCGGTCGGTGGCCAATGCCCTGCTCGTCACCGGTCCCGCGCCCCGCGAGTGGGGGAGGTGAGGGGATGCCTCGTTTCCGGGCCGAGGACCTGCGGCTGCTCGGGGAGCGGTTCTTCACCCGGCTCGGGGTGCCGGAGGACGAGGCCAGGCTGGTGGCCGATCACCTGGTGGAGGCCGGCCTCAGCGGCCACGACACCCACGGCGTGCTCCGCCTGCCCCAGTACGTCGAGATGGTGCGCTCCGGTCAGGTCAGGCCGGGCACGCCCCTGACCGTACTCTCCCGCTCGGTCGGCGCGGCGCGGATCAGCGGCGGGTGGAACTTCGGCCCGGTCACGGCCACGGCGGCGGTCCAGCTTGCCCTGGAGCTGGCCGAGCAGACCGCGGCGAGCGTGGTCACGGTGCGGGACTGCAACCACGTGGCCCGGCTGGGCCGGTTCTCGGCCCTGGCCGCGGCCGCCGGCCGGATCGGGATCGTGGTCGCCAACGGCCACGGCGGCGACCTGGCCGTGGTCCCCCACGGCGGACGCGAGCGGCGGCTGCCGACCAACCCGCTGAGCGTGGCCATCCCCACCGGCCGGGGGTGGCCGTTCCTCCTCGACATGACCACCAGCGCCCTGTCCGGCGGGGCCCTGCGGCTGCTGCGCAACCTGGGTCAGGCGGCCCCCGAGGGCGCGTTGATCGACGCGGCCGGGGAACCGACCACCGAGGTCGAGTCGTACTACGAACCGCCGATCGGCGGCCTGCTCCCCCTCGGCCATCCCCTGGGCGGACACAAGGGGTTCGGGCTGGCGCTGGCGGTGGACGTCCTGGCCGGGGCCCTGTCCGGCGCCGGCTGCAGCCGGGAGGACGCCCAGGTCTCGGGGAACGCGCTCTTCATCCTGGTCCTGCGGCCCGAGGCCTTTCTGCCGCCGGCGGAGTTCGTCGCCGAGGTCGACCGGCTGATCGACTGGGTGAAGTCCTCGCCACCGGCCCCCGGGTTCGCCGAGGTCCTGGTGCCGGGCGAGCGGGCCCACCGGATCCGCGAGGAGCGACAGCGCGACGGGGTGGAGGTCGATGCGGCGGCCTGGGAGCAGATCGAGGTCCTGGCCGGCGAGCTGGGCGTGAACACGCCCGAACCGGTGGTGACAGGTAGAGGCACGGACGGATAACGGAGGGAGTGACGATGCAGCGAGTAGCGGTCATCGGGCTCGGGCCGATCGGCAACCGGCACGCGAGCCTGTATCGCGAGATGGAGGGGGCCGAGCTGGTGGCGGTGTGCGACCGGATCGCGGAGCGGGCCGATGCGGCCGCGGCCCGACTCGGGGTGCCTGCGTACTACGACGTGCGCGAGCTGCTGGCTCGCAACGAGCTGGACATGGTCAGCGTGGCCACCGGCGGGGTGGAGTACGGCAGCGATCACTACCAGCCGACCATGCAGGCCCTGGAGGCCGGTCTGCACGTCCTCTGCGAGAAGCCGATCTGCAACGAGATCGGCCCGGCCGAGGAGATGGTGGCCGCGGCGCGCGAGCGCGGCCGCTGTTTCGGGGTCAACCTCAACCACCGGTTCACCCCGGCGGCCCGGCTGGCGCGCCGGTGGGTGGACGAGGGGAGGCTGGGGCACCAGCTCTTCGCCAACATGAGCATCTGGATCCAGAACCCGCGGGAAAGCTCCCCCTGGTTCCACCTCAAGGCCCTGCACCCCCACTCGGTCGACGTGCTCCGCTACTTCTGCGGCGAGGTGGAGTGCGTCCACTGCTTCGCCACCAAGGCGCCGGGCCGCTCGATCTGGTCCACGGCCCAGTTCAACCTGCGCTTCCGCAGCGGCTGCGTCGGGCACCTCACCGGGTCGTACGACATCGAGCGGGGCCACCCGATGGAGCGGTGCGAGGTGGCCGGCCTCAAGGGGCGGTTCGTCATCGACGACATCTACCGCGAGGCGACCCTGTACCCGGCCGGGAGCCTCGAGAAGACGGTCTACACCAACCCGCTCTTCGGCGGCTTCCGGGACTTCGAGGACACCTTCCGCGACCGGCTGGGGAGCTTCGTGCGGCAGCTCAACGAGGGGGTGGCACCGGCGGGGATCGACGGCTCGGGCGAGGACGGGCTCAAGGCGCAGAAGGTGCTGGCCGCGGCGATCCGCTCGATCGAGACCGAGAGCGTGGTCTACCTGGACGCCTGAGCGGCGTCCGACGGAGAACCCAGGTTGAAGGCGGTGCCCTCGCGGGCCGCCTCGACCATAAACCCGCATTTTCCCTCGGGATCGAGCACCGAGTACTCCGTTCCCCTGCTCCGTCCCGGGTGGTGGTGGAAGAGGAGCAGACGCCGGACCCCGGCCTCGCGGGCCAGCTCGACCGCCTGGGTCTCCGCGGCGTGCCCCTGACCCTGGTGAGCCGCGTATTCGGCCGCGGTGAAATGGGCGTCGTGGAGGAGGAGATCGGCGTCCCGGGCCAGCTCGAGGGCGGGAGCCCGGTCGGCCCTGGTCAGGTACTCTACATCAGGCAGATAGGTCAGCACCGCGCCGTCGGCCTCCACCCGGTACCCCAGACAGACCGACCCGGCGACGTGGTTCACCCGTCGGGCGGTCACCCGCACCCGGCCGCAAACATCCTCCCCCCCTTCCAACTCCCCCCCTTCCAGGTCGCGGGTCTCGGCCCACGATCCCACGTCTCCCCGGAAGGCGTTGGGCACCGGGCAGTAAACCGATTCCATCTGCAGGTTGAGCAGCTCCCACAGCGACCTCCCGCCGGAGCCTGGACCGTAGAAGGTCAGGTGACACCCGGGGACGAGGAAGGGCGCGAAGAACGGGATCCCCTGGACGTGGGCCCAGTGGGTGTGGGTGAGGAAGAGATGGGCGCGGCGGACCCGGGTGGCGAAGCCTTGCTCCATCAGGGCATTCCCCAGCCAGTACAGACCGCTCCCCGCGTCCAGGATCACCGGCGGGTCGGCACCGGACTCGACCAGGACGCAGGGGGTGTTCCCGCCCAGGCGCTGGTCGGCCGGGCCGATGCCGTGGGCCGGCACCGGCACCGTGCCCCGGGTGCCCCACAAGGTGACCCTCACGCGATCTCCACGATCAGCAGACGACCTCCATGCCCTCGGCCGCAGCGATCACCTCGAGTCCGGCTGGCGCCTGGGCCCGGCACTGCGCCAGCAGGGCGGCCAGCTCCGCGTCGGTGCGCTGGGGCTGGTGGTGGAACAGGGCCAGGCGCCGCACCTGCAGCGACGCGGCCAACCGGAGGGCGTCCTCGATGCGGCTGTGGCCCCAGTCGGGCTTGTATTCTTCTGGAGTGAAAAAGGTATCGCAGATCAGGAGATCGGCATGGTGAGCGAGATCACGGTATGCCGTTTCGAGCCGCTCGCGCCATTCCCCCTCGGTCTCCGACGGACCGCTGGTCATCCCCTCCCCGAGGAGGAGGTTGCCGGACAGGTCCACGTCGCACAGGTAGGCCGCGGCCCGGCCGCCGGCCTCGACGCGGTATCCGAGAGTCACCCCGGGGTGGTTCAGCCGACGGGCCGTGACCTGCAGGCCGGCACACTCCAGTCGATCCCCGTCCTCGAGCTCCTCGATCCGCACCTCGGCGCCGGTCTTGTCCAAGGTGACCGGAAAGAAGGCCGGCTCCTGCTGCCGGGAGAGGATCTCCCGGAGGGAGCGTTCGGGAATCCTCGGGCCGTGGATCGTCAGGCGACATCCGGCCTGGTAGAGCGGGGCGAAGTGCGGCAGACCCTGGATATGGTCCCAGTGGGTGTGGCTGAGGAGGAGGTGGATCTCGCTCTGGCCCCGGGCCAGGAGGGCGTCACCGGCGGCGCGGATCCCGGTGCCCGCGTCGATGAGGATCGACCCGTGGTCGGCGCTCAGCTCCACGCACGGGGTATTCCCTCCGTACCGGGTCACGTGCGGGGCCGGTACCGGCAGCGAGCCGCGCACGCCCCAGAAGGTTACCTTCATCGAGCCACCTGCTCCGGTCCGAGATGTAGGTCGATGAGCAATTATATCGAGCCACCCCCTGGTCCACAAGGTGGGAAGGCCCGGGGTGTGGCGCCGGTGTGGAACCGGCGGACCGCTGGCGCATCGGCAGAGGGATGACCGGTCCTGCCGGCCGTTTACAGGGGGCCGCTCCTGCATTATACTCGCTTCGCGGGCCGGACCGCCGGTGCCGCCTCTTCCATATATCGCGCGGGGTGGAGATCGATGTCCGAGCACGCAGCCAAGAGGTGGACCGAGGTGGCACGCGAATACGCCTCGTCGATCCTCATCGCCCTGGGCCTGGCCTTGGTGATCCGCACCGGGGTGGTCCAGGCCTTCTACATCCCCTCCGGCTCCATGGAAGACACCCTGCTGGTGGGCGACTACCTGCTGGCGAACAAGTTCGTGTACGGCGCGCCGGTCGACGTGCCGCTGACCGGGATCACCCTCTTCCGCCTGCCCGGGCTGCGGGATCCCCGCCCCGGGGACATCGTCATCTTCCGCTCGCCGGTCGATCCTGACCGCGATCTCATCAAGCGGTGCGTGGCCGTCGGCGGACAGACCGTCGAGGTCCGGGACAAGCAGCTCTACGTCAACGGCCAGCCGGTGCCCGACCCGCCTCAATCCAAGTACACCGACCGCGCTTCGTACCCGGCGACGGCCAACCCGCGGGACAACTTCGGCCCGTACCGGGTGCGTCCCGGCCACTTCTTCATGATGGGCGACAATCGGGACAACAGCTTCGACAGCCGGTACTGGCGCGACGTGTCCAAGGAGATGGTCAAGGGGAAGGCGATGAGCATCTACTGGTCCTGGGCCGGGCAGACCGGCGGCGCCTACTACACCGGGATCACCTCGTTCCCCCGGGTGGCCCTGTCCTATCTCGCCCATCTGCCCGGCCGGATCCGCTACGGCCGGCTGGGCAACGTGATCTGGTGAGCCGGGCCGGCAGCCGTCTTGCGACCGGCCCGTTCCCGGGGAGCGGC
>JBAZUN010000407.1:0-5825 GCA_041661365.1 Candidatus Latescibacterota bacterium | reverse complement strand
GGCTGCGAGCCGCTGTCCACCTCCCGCTGGGTATCCCGGGACGGCTCGTAGAAGACGAACGAAGGGGAGTGGCGCACCACCAGCGGCATGGCGCTCTGCCCCACGGCCGTGCTGACCGAGTCGGTGGCGACCGCGTAGAGGTAGTAGCTCCCCTGCCCGATCAGCGGCGAGGTGACGTCCCACGCGTATTCGGTATTCCTGGTGGTCAGGCTGGTGCTGTCGGTGATGGCCGTGCCGCGGGTCCCCGAGACGCTCTTGCCGAGGACGAAGCTCTGCATCGGATAGGTGCCCCGCGCCGACACCGAGGCGATCCCGCTGGCCGCAGCGTAGAAGAGCTGGACCCTGGCCTCGCTGTCGTAGTCGACCACGGTAAGGTCGAGGTCGTAGGGATTGGCCTGCTGGCCGGTGCGGACCCCGGTATCCACGGTGTCCGCGACCACCGGCGAGACCTGACGGACCAACGGCCCGTGCCGCAGGGTCAGCGGTCCGCTGCTGACCGCGAAGGCCGGCGGATTCCGGCCGTCGTCGGCCACCAGGTAGATCCAGTACGAACCGCTGCGCAGCCGCAGGATCGAGGCGAAGAGGGCGTCGTCGCGCAGGGCCGCCGGCGGATCGTCCCAGGTGTAGCTCTGGTTGTTCCCCTCGGTCAGGTCACCGGTCCCCAGCGGGTTCACCGCCGGAACGTCGTTCTCGTCGACGATCAGGGTGCCGAAGATCCGGACGTCCTGCACCGTGCGCAGCCCGCCGGTCGGGTACGCGTACAGGGCCAGGCGCAGGTTCCCCCCCAGGTCGTCGTCCCCGTCCAGGGCGGTGTACAGGATGGTGAACTCGGTGTTGGCCGTGTCGCCGGTGCCGTCGGGTTGGGCGATCGACAGGGTGGGCGCCGCGTTGGCCGCCACGATATCCACGTCGGCCCCGAGGGAGAAGAAGCGGCCGATCCCGGTGAAGGAGCCCCTTGGATCGGTCCCTACCCGCACGGTCCGGGCCCCTTTACCGGTGCCGGCGGCGCTGGCCGTGCTGTTGGTCACCAGTTGCAGGTTGGTGGCCGAGTCGCTCCCGAGGAGATTGAGCTTGACCAGCAGGCCGACCTTGTCGTCGTCGTCCCCCCACTCGTTAGTCGTGCTGGGGTCCTCGTCGATCAGACCCTCGTAGTACTTGTCGTCGTCGGCCAGGGTGGTGGCCACGGTCTCCCAGTCACCGGCCAGGAAGCCGTCGGTGCTGGCGCCGGTCGCGCCCAGACCGGTCCCGTCGCTCGCATCGGCCGCGTGCACGTAGACCGGGTTGTCCGCCACCGTGACCCCGCCGTCGTGCGGGTTGATCGGGGTGTAGGTCAGGTCGTATTGGTACCCGCCCACCGGGACCGACTGGTCCTCCCAGGTGATCGCCCGGCCCAGGACCTTGAGGTACGGATGGTGGGCCACGCTGCTGACCTGGTTCACCCCGAACCCCTCGGCGCTGCGACCGGCAAAGGCGAGGAAGAGGTTCTCGGTGTCCGGGTGCCCGGTCAGGGCCGGGCTGAGGAGGAAGGTGTCCCCGTTGTCGATCCCGTCCCCGGTGCCGCTCCCGTCCGAGTCGTCGTCGGCCACCTTCTCGGGCAGGGTCCAGCTCGTGCCGTTCCCGTAGGCGTAGTACAGGTCGTGCTCGCCGCCGCCGCTGTACCCCGCGGTGAAGGCGATATGCAGGTCGCCTCGATCATCGAGCCGCTGGTCGACGACCGCCGCCACCCGCTCGGTGATCTCCCAGTCCAGCTCCACCCCCCAGTTCCCGGCGCCGTCGCCGAACAAGGAGGAGGACCACAGGTAGGCCGCCGTCCCCCAGGTCGCCCCGGTCCCCCGGATGCCCTCGTCATCGTACTGGTTCCAGCGGATCCCCTCGGTCGGGGTGTTGTCGCCGTACTTGAACAGGGCGTGGACCCGATCCGGGGTCCGCCGGCGGTCGACGACCACGGTGGGGAAGAAGTAGTGGGCGTCGGTCTCCAGGCTGGCGTTGGCCGCGGCCTCGTCGACGAAGGAGGAGACCTGAGCCCCGTCCGCGTCCTGGTTCCATCCGGTGGCCCCGGCCTGCACCCAGGTGGTGTCGGTGGCCAGGCAGCGGTGCTCCACCCGGTCGTCGGTGTCGTTGAAGTAGACCACGTGGAGGACGTCGCCGTCCCCCATGGCCAGATCCGGTCCGGTGTGGCGCTTGCCGTCAGGGGTCAGGCGGACCCCGCCGGTACCGGTCGCGCCGTTCGCGCCGATCGGCAGGATAGAGAACGGCGAGGCCTGGCGGTTCACCTTGGCCAGCATCACGTCGTCCGTACCGGTCCCCCGGCTGGTGCCGCGGACGTACCCGACGAAGACCTCGTCCCGGTCGTCGATGGCCAGGCGGGGGAAGGCGCAGGATCGCCGCCCGGTGAGGTCAGCCCCCACGGTGGCCGCGTCGTTGACCGTCAGCGGGGTCGGCCAGGTACCGCCGCCGTCCTGGGAGTAGGCCAGGTACACGTTCCGGCTGCGCTTCCGGTCCGCGGTGGAGACGAAGGCGTAGGCGATCCGCGGCCGGCCGCCGCTGTCCACCGCCAGGTCGAGGGTCGAGAAGGAGCCTCCGGACCCGTCCGCGGTCTGCAGGTGATAGGTCACCGTGCCGCAGACGCTGGCCGGGGTACTGAAGGTGGCGCCGCCGTCGAAGGAGCGCGCGTACATCACCCGGTAGACCGGGGTGATCCCGCCGTTGTAGGTCCGGCCCTGCGAGAATCCGCTCTGCTCGATCCAGGCCATGTGCAGGGTCGGCCAGGCCGCGGCGACCGAGTCGCCCGGGGTCGGTGAGGTGCCGTTGGTGCCGAACGGGACCACGGTGGCGGTGGCTACGTCGACCTGCATCCCGTCGGTGTCCGTGGCGCTGAGCAGGTCGCTCTTCTCCAGGCCGTGGAAATGGCCGATGACCGGATACTCCTCGGTGGCCGCCTGGTTCAGGTCGGCCCGTACCGTGATCTCCTGACCGGCGACGAAGCCGGTCCGCGCAATGCTGTCCTGGGGCGAGAAGGCGACCGGGGTGCGGTTCTCGAAGACCGGGGCCGCGGCCAGGGCCGCGCCGGCCCATGTCACGATCGCGAAGACGACCAGGCGGCAAGGGGTCATCGGACCGGTCCTCACTTGACCAGAACCATCTTGCGGGTCTGGCGCAGGCCGCCGGCCTCGAGCTGGTAGAGGTAGACCCCGGCGGCCACCGGTGCGCCCGCCTCGTCCCGGCCGTCCCACACCACAGAATGGTACCCCGCCGGCAGAAGGCCGGAGCCGAGCAGGCGCACCCGCTGCCCTAGCAGGTCGTAGACCGCCAGCCGCGCCGGACCGGCCTCGGTCAGGGCAAAGGGGATCACCGTGGTCGGGTTGAACGGATTGGGATAGTTCTGCGACAGCCCTGGGGCCGACGGCAGCAGGTGTTCGGTCAGGGACTTGCCCCAGTGCGCCGGCGCCCCGGCGTACCGCGAGGTCAGCAGCAGGCCGTCTCCCCCACGCACCGTGCCCAGGCCGGCCGCGTCGAGCAGTTCGAAGGCCACCCGGGCCAGGACCCCGTCGCCGCGGGCGCTCCAAGCGCGGCCGATCCGGGCGCCGATCACCCGCACCTGTCCTGGTTCCAGCCGCTGGCTGAAGACCGCGCCCCGTTTGTTCGGCGCGAAGACCTCCCCGGCCGTGGCCCCGGTCCCGATCGGCCGCACGACCGCGGGGTCGTACTGCAGGGCCAGCTCGTACCCGGCCAGGTCCTCGAGGTCGCGGGCGAGGACCTCCACCTCCACCCGGTCCCCCGGCCTGGGCGTCTGTCCGGCCGGCAGGTCAGGCACCAGCTCGAGCGTGGTCCGGAGGTTGTCGCCAGTGGCCACCGGCCGGTAGACCGGCGGTGCGCCGAACCCCTCGCTGTTGCCGAAGTTCGAGGTCGTGGCCGTCAGGTCCGCGGCGCCCACGGCCGCGTCGTTGTTCAGATCGGCGTGGGCGAAGAACGGCTTGCTGGCGGTGGTTCCCCATGCCGCGATGATCAGGTTGACGTCGTCCTCGTTGATCTCGTTGTCCTGGCTGACGTCGCCGGCCACGAGCTGCCGGCCGCTCGACGGCAGGAGCATCGTGGGGTCGCCCCGCAGGTCCGAGCCGAAGAAGCCGTTCCCGGCGCCGGAGCTGATCGCCACGGTCTGCCCGGCCCGCACGGTAAGGGTGTCGGTCCGGCCGCTGACGTGGCTGGTGTCCTTGACCGTGAGCACGTACCGGCCCGGCGGCACGCTGGTCAGGATCAGGGCCCCGGCCGCGGTGGTCTGCACCTCGACCGTGTCGGTCGTCGTGGCATAATCGTCGTTGGCGGTGCGGAAGATGGCGTCGCTGACGTCGATGGCCGAGCCCGGCAGCCGCAGGTGCACGTCGAGCAGGGTGGCGTGGTTCCCGGTACCCAGCGGCGCCGTGCGGCCTTCCAGCTCCACGGTGGCGGTGATCGTGCCCCGGGTCACCCGCGAGAACTGGGGATTGCCAAAGGTCAACCCCTCGCCGTTGTCCAGCGGATCGCTCTTCCCGACCAGGCCGAGGACCGTGCCGGTCTCGCCGCCGGTGAAGACCGCGGACGGGGCCGCGGCCAGGTTCGCGGTGGGGACCAATTGGAAGCGCGCCAGCCTGGCCGGCTGGGTGGAGGAACCGACCAACTGCCCGAGGAAGGTCGCCTTGGAGAAGCGAAGCTGGTTGGCGCCGGACTTGAAGGTGTCCTCGATAGCGCTCGTGCCGGGGAAGACCCCGTTCAGGTCGACGAACGGCTGAGGCCCGACCTGACTGCTCTGATCGACGATGGAGAAGCTGTTGTCGCCCAGGGTCAGCACCACCTGGACGAAGTTCATCGGGTTCGGGTGCCAGACCATCACGTCGAGGGTGAGGGTGTCCCCGACCGCCGCGACCCGGTCGGTGGGGCTGACGCTCAAATGGGGCAAGGCGCCGGTGCCGCTGAGCGCCAGGGCCGAGGAGGAGCGGCTGAAGGTGGCGGCGGTGTTGTTGCTGAAGGTGGCGTCCTTGCCGATCGCCGCGTACACGTAGTAGGAGCTGCCGTCGGCCCCGAACAGGCGGGTGTTCCAGTCGAAGAAGTCGGTGCTGTCCTCGCGGATCGGGGTGATCGTCCCGGTCGTCAGCCCGTTCGAGCTGTTCACCAGGAAACCGGTCACCCCCACGTCGGCCTCCAGGGAGGCCAGGGAGGTCAGGGCCCCGCTGGTCGAGGCGTAGAGCCGCAGGTAGGCGTCGTCGGTGCCCGAGCCATCGTCGACCAGGTAGTCGTCCCATTCGACCCGCAGCACGTCGTTCTTGACGAAGCTGCCGTAGAGTCCCAGCTCGGAGCTCATCAAGGTGACGTGGGGATCGTGGGTCATGGTCAGGGAGCCGCCCAGGGTCACGCTGCGGCCGCCGTGGGCGTCGGTCAGGACCGCGTAGAGCCAGACCTGGCGGCCGTCCCGCGGCACGTCGGCCGGCGGGGACCGTAGGTTCCAGAGGTAGATATCCTCGGGGCCGTCGCCGTCCTCGGTCAGTCCCTCGACGAGCAGGCCGGTGTCCGCGTCCCGCAGCAGCGAGTCGGGGTAGGTCTCGTAGTTCACCGTGGCCGGGTTGTCGGTGGTGAAGTAGAGATCGACGGTGGCGTCGTCGTCGAAGTCGCCGTCGCCGCGACCCTTCTGCCACTGGATCGTGTAGACCGGCTGGGAGCCGGTATTGAGCTGGCGGTGGGTGTCGACCGCCGGCTCGTAGAAGACGAAGTACGGGCTGTGGCGCACCACCACCTGACCACTGCTCTGGCCCACGGTGACGTCAGTCGAGTCGCTGGCCACCAGGTAGAGGTAG
>JBAZUN010000406.1:0-5826 GCA_041661365.1 Candidatus Latescibacterota bacterium | reverse complement strand
GAGCTGCACGACGGGGAGGCCGTGAGCCCGGACTACGACACCCCGGCGTACCGGGCCGAGCTGGACTCCTGGTTCGCCGCCCTGGGTCTGGTCTGGCACTGGCTGCCGATCACCCTGACCAACCTTGGGGAGCAGCTCGAGGTCGTGCAGACCCAAGGGCGGTCAGGGAAGGACCTGGTCCTCAACCTGTGCGACGGGGACGAGATCCACGGGTACCCCGGCCGCAGCGTGGTCCTCGCCCTGGAGCAGGCCGGCCTGCCGTTTACCGGCGCGGCTTCGACCTTCTACGAGGCCACCACCTACAAGGCCGCGATGAAGGAGCGACTGATGGCGGCCGGGGTCGCCACGCCTCCCTTTGTGCGGCTCACCGGGACCGATGCTGACCTGGAGTGCCTGGCCGAAGCGGTGGGCTTTCCGGCGCTGGTCAAACCCGAGGTCTCGGCCGCCAGCGTGGGGATCGGCCTGCGCTCCCTGGTCTTCGACGCCGAGTCGGCCGCGGCTCAGTTCGCCCGCCTGACCCAGGGTGCAGGGGGGGAGCGGTTCCTCGCCTCGGGGGTCATCGCCGAGCGATTCGTCGACGGTCCCGAATACACCGCCCTGGTCGTCGCCGGCCGGGTATATCCGGTGGTCGAGCGGGTCTTCCACTCGGCCCTGCCGCCGCACGAGCGATTCCTCAGCTACGACCGGTACTGGTCCGCGTATCAGGAAGAGTCCCGCCTACCCGAGGGGGAGCCGTTCTACCGGTACGCCTTGGCCTCGCCCAGTCGCCAGGAGGAGCTGGCACCGCTGGCGCAGCGCGCCTTCGCGGCCCTGTCCGGCACCGGGTACGCCCGGGTCGACATCCGGGTCCAAAGTCGGACCAACCAGCCCTACGTGCTGGAGGTGAACGCCAACTGCGGCCTCTCGGGCGACACCGAAACCTCGGTGGGACAGATCCTGCGCCTGACCGGATCCTCCATGCCCGGCCTGCTCAGCGAGATCCTGGAGGACGGCCTTGCCCGGGCCGGGGTGTCGCGGTGAGGATCTGCGTCCTGCAGCCCTCGTACGAGGGGTCGTCCTTCGACTACCGGCACTACGACCCGCCGCGGGACCTGTCCCCCCTGATGCCGGGCGCGACCTTTCACCACGAGTTCCTCAAGAAGGTATCCACCTTCAGCCAGATCCGGGATCTGGGCCGGCAGGGGTTCGACGTGTACGTGAATCTGTGCGAGGGGTACCTGGACTCTGACGTGCCCTCGCTCGACGTCATCCTGGCGCTCGAGCACCTCGGCCTGCCCTACACCGGACCGCCGCCGTTCCTCTACGACCCGCCCAAGGACCTGATGAAGCTGGCGGCTCACTCGGTCGGCGTCGCGGTGCCGGCCCACGTCCTGGCCGAGACCGAGGAGGACCTGTCGACGGCCGCCCGGGAGCTGCGGTTCCCCCTGTTCGTCAAGCCCCATGCCGCCGGGGACAGTATGGGGATCGACCAGGACTCGCTGGTGCTCGACCGTTCGGCTCTGGAGCGGCAGGCGAGGATCCTGATCGACCGGTACGGCAAGGTCCTGGTCGAGGAGTTCGTCGAGGGCCGGGAGTTCACCGTGCTGGTGTGTGCCGCCCCTGACCCGGCCCGGCCCTGTCGGGTCCTGCGGCCGCTGGAGTTCCGTTTCCCCCCGGGCGAGCGGTTCAAGACCTATGATCTCAAGGTCAGGCAATTCCATCCCGAGGCGAATGTCCCCTGCGCCGAGCCGGAGCTGGCCCGGCAGTTGCAGGAGGCGGCCGGCCTGGTCTTCGGCGCCTTCTCCGGCGAGGGGTACGCCCGGATGGACTTCCGCCTCTCGGCCACCGGCGAGGTGTTCTTCCTCGAGGTGAACTTCGCCTGCTCGGTCTTCTACCCGGAGGGGTACCAGGGATCGGCCGACTACATCCTGCAGCACGACGGGATGGGCCAGGCCGGCTTTCTGGAGTGGATCATCCGCGAGGGACTGGCGCGGCACCAACGACGACAGCGGCCGTTCACGGTGCGGCGGGCCCGAAGCGGCTTCGGGATCTTCGCCACCCGGTCGATCGGCGTGGGCGAGGTGGTCTTCGCCGGTGAGGGCCGGGCCCAGCGGCTCGTCACCCGGTCGTACGTCGAACGCCATTGGCGGCCGGCCGACCAGGCCCTGTTCCGCCGGTACGCCTATCCGGTGGGACCGGAGGTCTACGTGCTGTGGGACGCGGACCCGGCCGGGTGGGCGCCGCAGAACCATTCCTGCGACCCGAACACCGCCTTTGCCGGGCTGGACGTGGTGGCCCTCAGGCCGATCGCCGCCGGTGAGGAGCTGACCCTGGACTACGCCGCCTTCTGCGACCAGCGCATGGAGCCCTTCCAGTGCCGGTGCGGCAGCCCCCGCTGCCGCGGTTGGATCGCGGGGACGGCGAAGGGCTGATGGCGCGATAGACGAAGATCGCGGAGCCGACGGCTTTCTGACCTCACCCCGAATGAGGGCAGATCCAGGGAAAGGCCGTGCGATAGATCGGCAGGCCGACCGTGGCCTCGTCGGTCCACGCTGCGTCGTCCTGGTCGGGATGGGCCCAGCGGGGATTCCCGGCCAATCCAGCGAAAAGGACCGGCTCGAGCCGAACCACGCCGGTTGGCGTTCCGTTCAGCGCTTCGCTCGCGGCGACCACGGCCACGGGCATCCTGGCCACCGGCACCTCGAGCACGGGCCACCCGTCCGGGCCAGTACTGACCGCGATGGCTGTTGATGGTCGCGTCGGGTTCAGGCGCAAGGCCACCTGTTCGAGAGGCCAGTTCTGGGGCGCCTGGTCCAGGGCGAAGACCAGCGGCCCGCGGGCCAGGGCCACCTTGCCCCGGTTGTACCCGCCCAGGACCAGGAGTCGCACCGGCATCTCCAGCTCGAGCCGCAGGCTGGTCTGGCCGCGCACCGTGACCCGCACCCGGCGGTCGGTGTCCGCGGTCGACTCGCGGCCGTTGATCCTCAGGCCGCCACACCAGATGGGCAGGCGCAGCGCGAGCGAGACTGGCTCGTCGTCCTCGGGCCGGACCTCGAGGGTCATCGTCCCCGTCCGCGGCCAGTCGCTCTCCAAGATCGCCGTCACCGACCGACCATCGGCCAGCGTCACCCGCGCCGCACCCGCGTGATAGAGGTTGACCGCCGCCTCGGCGCCGGCCGCGGTGAAGACGTACCGCGGGAACAGGGCCAGAGCCCGTTGGCCATTGGTGTGGCAGCAGGTCAGAGCCGGGCCGCCGTACCGTCCGGCCACGCCCTGGACGCCGGTGCGGGCAAAGTGCTTGGGGCCGGTGGTCGGCAGGTGGTAGGTCCAGGTGCTGCCGTCCGGGCAGACCGCGGGCAGGATCTGGTTCCAGGCGGTCTCCTCGGCCAGGTCCAGGGCCCGTGGATCACCGGTCGCCTCGAAGAGCCGCAGGTTCCACTGGATCCAGGTGAAGGAGACGCAGGTCTCCAGCGGCGCTTCCTCGCGCAGTACCCCCGGCGCCTTGAACCACTCCACGTCGCTCATCCCGCCGGTGGGATGGCGCAACTCGTCGGCGATCCGGTCCCGAGCCGCCAGCAGCAGGTCGAGCAGACCGCGGTCGCCGGTGCTCCGGCCGTATTCGGTCAGGCCGACGAAGCAGCTCATCATCTCGTACGCCTTGCCGTCGCCGATGGTGTGGATCGGGCTGCCTTGGCGCAGGGACGGCATGATCCGTGGTCCGTCCTCTCGTTCCCAGAACTGCTCGACGATCCGCCGGGCGAAGTCGAGGTAGCGTGACTCGCCGGTGCGCCGGTACAGGAGCACGATCGCCTCGAGGATCGAGCCGCTGGCCAGGCCGGCGTGCTCGTCGGTGCGGTTGAGGTCGCGGTCGCTGGCCGGGCTGAACTCGCGGGCCACCAGGTCACCGGCCCGCTTGGCCGCGATCAGGGCCGGCTCCCAGCCGGCTACCTCGTGGTACGCCAGCAGGGCGAGGATGGCGTATTTGTGAACCCACAGATCCCAGCAGGGGGTCTGCGCCTCCAGCCGCTTCTCGCCAGGCTGCCAGCGCTGGGGCGGCAGGTAGGTGCCCAGGTACCCGTCGGCCTCCTGAAGGGTCACCCACTCCTCGACCAGGCGCCGGACCTTGGCCCGCAGGTCAGGATGTTCCAGGTACTGGCCGGTGGCGATGGCCCCGAGCAGGAACTTGCCGAGGTGCTCACCGATCCAGGGTTGCAGTCCGGGTCGGTGGCGGAAGCCGTCGAGGAGGGCGTCCTCGCTGACGTGGAGCATCCAGCGCGCCACGGTGTCGCGCAGCCGCCTGCCCCACAGGCTGCCGACGCGCACGGTCGCCGGTTCGGGGAGGGTATGCACGGTCAGGGGCGAATCGGTCATCGCGGTCCTCCGCGGCAAGGCGGTCAACCCGGCGACAGGCAAAAAACCTCCATGGCCTGGGCCATGGCCTCGATGTTCTCCACCTGCACGTGCTCGTCGTAGAACTGGGCCAGCATCATCAGACCGCCCGCGGGACTGGCCAGGCGATCCCGGACCTGGCGCACCTGGTCGCGGATCTCGGCCGGGGTACAGAAGGAGAACATCTGGCGGTCGAGGTCGAGGTTGACGCACAGCCGGCCGCGATAGCAGCGCGCGATCCCCTCCAAGGTGTTGGCCCGGAGCTGCGGGTCGTGGCAGGAGATCCCGCATTCGATCAGATCATCGACGATCTCCAGCAGCCGGCCGTCCGAGGACAGGTTCACGTGGACCCCGGCCTGCCGGCACGAGGTGAACAGGTCCTTGAACATCGGCTTGAGGTACCGGCGGAAGTGGGCCGGGCTGATCATCAGGCTGTTCTGGGTGCCGATGTCGGTGTGGAAACCGATCACGTCGACCCCGATCTCCAGCCAGCGGTCGACCAGACCGCGCTCGTATTCCCAGAGCATCTCGATCAACCGGGGGAGGTGCGGGTCCTCGGTGGCAAAGTCGAGCATCAGGGCCTCGAACCCGCGCAGGAAGTAGAGCCGGTCGAACAGCCGTTCACCGTCGCCGCGGACCAGGGTGCCTGCCCGCCGCTGCTCGTCGATCCCGCGGCGGATCTGGTCCCAGTCGCGCGGTCCCCGCTCTCCGAGCTGGTGCCAGTCCGGCGGTCGGTAGGTGTCCAGCGCGGACCAGTCCGCCAGGGGATGCTCGACCACCTGGCCTTCCACCCCGGAAAGGGCGTTGTACCACAGGCAGCCCCAGTTGTCGCGGAAATACTCGCCCTGGCGGTAGACCGGCGGCAGGTAGTCGAAGTCCACGCTGCCCCGCTGGAAGCCGGGGAAGAGGCGCGGGTGGCGCAGGCATACCTCTTCGAGCGCGCCCCGAAGCCGGCGCCAGGAGGCCGGCGAGATGCCGATGCTGCAGGGGATCCACTCGGGGTTCCTGAACTCCAGGGTCCTCAGGTAGTTCTCGCGGTCGGTGAGCACTGCGATCCTCCTTCGGGTGGAAGTGACCGTGCCGAGGCGAGCAGGGGCGTCGCGGCATCCTCGTGCAGACTGAACATCGCTCGTTCAATCTGCATGCTCTCTGCCGCCTGAGTCTACTCGTACCCGATCGCCACCAGCCGCTCGGTCAGGCCGCGCGAGGGGCGAGCCGCGGGCTTCCGCGCCTGCCGGGCGCCGTACGCCAGGAGGTTAACCAGCAGTCGGTCCGCGGCCGGGTGGCGATCCACTTGATTCAGGATCTGGAAGGTACTCACCAGGAAGCGGCCAGCGCCGAAGCGGTACGCGCCCAGCAGCACGCCCGAATAGTACCCTCCCGGGCACGGATACGCCCCGGCAAACGCCGCGGCCACGACCTCGTCGGGGGTAGCCTATCCGGTGAAGAGGCGCTTGG
>JBAZUN010000405.1:0-5828 GCA_041661365.1 Candidatus Latescibacterota bacterium | reverse complement strand
GTGCTGGATTCCCTGGAAAGTCCGGTCGTCGGCGATCTGCTCGGAGACGGCCGGCCGTTTATCCTGCTGGCCGGCCGCGAACCTGACCGCTCGCTCTACGTCGAGGCCGTGTCGCTGACCCCGGACGCGACCGGTTCCACCCCGCTGTGGAGGTACGTGCTCCCCGACAGCCGGCAATGCGGGCAGTACATGCAGGCCCTGTACTTCGTCGCCGGTCGGTTCCGCGGCGGTCCGGGGCTCGAGGTCTTCGCGTACAGCACCAAGCCCGGGGCCCGATCCCTCCTCCTCGACGGCCGCACCGGCGAGCTGCTTTGGAAGCGCGCGGAGATCCCCGAAATCGAGCGCCATTTCCAGGCCATGGGCGGCCGGGTGGCGGTCTGGGACTACGACGGCGACGGCGAGGACGACCTCCTCTTCTGCTGCCCTGACTTCTACTGCGTGGCCGACGGCCGCACCGCGGAGCTGCTGGCCGGGCCGGTCTTCTTCCCCAAGCTGACCGGCCGATGGTCGGCGTACTCCTCCCCCGCGGTGCTCGAACAGGACGGGCAGGCGATGGTCTACCTCGGCGGGGCGTACGAGTCACGCGCCAGTATCAATCCCGACGGGACCGCGTCCCTGTGGAGCGAGTTTCTCTCCACCGACACCTGGGGCCTGTGCACCGAGCCCGGCCTGCGGTTCGGCGAGGGCCTGCTCCCGCCCGAGGAGGGAAGGGGATGGCGCGTGGTCCAGGCCCAGGTCGACGGTCGGCTGATCTGCTTCGACGCGGCGAACGGCCGCCATGCCTGGGAGATGCGACTGCCGGCCGCGCCGAGCGCCATCGTCAGCGGCGACGTGGACCACGACGGCCGCACGGAGTTCCTCTTCGGCGGCCAGGACGGGGGCCTCTACGCCTACCGCGACCTGGGTGATCGGGTCGAGCTGGTGTGGCGCCTGTCCCTGGCCGGCCCGGTTTCTACCCCGCTGCTGGCCGACCTGGACAACGACGGCCTATGCGAGATCGCGGTCGGGGTCGGCGACGGCAGCCTGGTGGTGATCGGCTGACCGTCTATCGCGGGGCTGACCCGTCTTGACACCCGCGGCCGCGTGCCGCTGTTTCACCCGCCGTCTCAGGAGGAGGAGAGCCCTTGGATCCCTGGCATCTGTTCGCGCCCTTCTGGCGCTCGCCCACGGTATACGGTGAGAGCCTGTTCTTCTGCCGCGAGGTCGAGGGGCAGCCGCCCCGCGCCCGTCTGCTCTTCAAGCCAGCGGGGGAACCGACCCTCCGCGGCGCCACCGGGGAGATCTCGTACCGCGAGGGGCACGACTACCTCGTGGACGCCGAGGCTCGGACGGTGATCCTGACCGAGGGTTCGCCTATCCCCTTCACCGAGCGCCGGGCCCTGTACCGGTCAACCGGACAGGACCAGGGGATACCGCATCGGACCGGAGACCCGTCGGTCGGGCTGCTCTTCGGCGAGGGGCGGTACTACCACGACCTTCAGGTCGAGGCTACCTATACCCGTCAGGAGGAGCTGCCGGAGTGGACGGGGTTCGTGCCCCGCTGTCAGGCCGAATCCCTCCCCGTAACCTCGGCCATCCTCGCCACCGCGGGGGAGCTGCGGATCTGCATGACCGGTGACAGCATCTCGGCCGGTGCCAATGCTTCCGGGGTTTGCGACGCCCCGCCGGGGATGCCCCCGTACGGGGAGCTGGTGGCCCTGGGTCTCGAGCAGCACAGCGGCGCTTCGGTGTCTTTCACCAACCTCGCCGTGGGCGGCATGGGCGCCGAGCACGGGATCGAGGCGGCCGGCCAGGCGGCGTTGCTTCGTCCTGATCTGACGATCATCGCTTATGGGATGAACGACGTGGGGCGCCGCGATCCCGACGGGTTCCGCCAGCGGATCGTTGCCGGAATGGAGGTGATCCGCGCGGCCAACCCGGCCGCCGAGTTCGTGCTGGTCGCTTCCATGCTGGGGAACCCCGAATGGGTGCACACCCCGACTGAGATGTTTTCACTGTATCGGGACGCCCTGAGAACCCTGTGCGGCCCCGGGGTCGTGCTGGCCGATCTGACCGCGATGTGGACCGACCTGCTGCGCCGCAAGGCGTACCACGACCTCACCGGGAACGGCGTCAACCACCCCAACGACTTCGGGCACCGGGTCTACGCCCAGGTCATCCTCGCGCTGCTCCTGACGGGGAGCCCTAGGAGCCTGTCGGAGAACCCCATTCGGGCTGCGGCCGGCCCTGGTGGCCGATGACTGCGTTCCGCTCAATCGGCGCATTTAGTGGTCAATGCGCCTCACTCGCGCGCCTTGCCCTCGGCCACCATGCCTCGGCCTCGCTCACCAAAGCGAGTTCTCCGACAGGCTCCTTGTGCTCCGTTAAGAAAATGATCTGGTATTCGGCCCCCGATCCATCCCGTCCTGCTTCGTGTGCCGGATCGCTCTCGATCCGGCCACATCCCTGTGCCCACTCGCTCAGCGCATCTGCCTTCGGATGCGCCTCCGCTCGTGCGCCTTGCAGGCCGGGCGCCTCGGGGACCTCGGTACACACGCTGATTTCCTTAACGGAGCAATAGCTGAGGAAGGGAGCACCAGCGATGAGCGAGGAGATCGTCCAACTGACGGCGGCCGACTTCGAGGACGCCATGGACTTCCTGAACCTGGTCTTCGGCGCCCACCGGCCGCACGACTTCGAACGGCTGCTGCCGGCGGCGTACCAGCCGACCGACGAGCTGATGTCCTGTAACTACGCCATTCGGACCGAAGGCCGGATCCGGGGGATCGTGGGGATGTTCCCCCTTCACTGGCAGGTCGGGGACGCGACCCTCAAGGTAGCCGGGGTCGGCGGGGTCTCCACCCACCCCCGCAGCCGCGGGGCCGGGTACATGCGGGCCCTGATGAACCACTGCGTGCGGCTGATGCGCGAGCAGGGGTACCACCTCTCCTACCTGGGCGGCCAGCGGCAGCGATACCAGTACTTCGGGTATGAGCGCTGCGGCCAGCTCCACCACTTCACCCTCAACAAGCCGAACCTGCGGCACTGCTTCGGCGACGAGGAGCCGGGGATCCGCTTCGAGCCCCTCGAGGCCACCGATGCCGACCGCCTGACCGCGGTGCAAGGCCAGCACGACGCCCAGCCGATCCACTGCCTGCGGCCGCCGGCCAACTTCTACAACCACCTGCGCAACTGGTACAACCGGCCCCACGTGGCCCTGGACGCGGACAACAGCATGGTGGGGTATCTGGTGGCGACCGGGAGCGGCGACCGGGTGGCCGAGATGGTGACCGACGGGGACGAGATCGGCTTGCGCGCCCTAAGGGCCTGGGTGGCCGGGCACACCGACCACGAGGTGACCGTGGCCTTGCCGTCGGTGCGGGCCGGGCTGGGTCGGCTGCTGGGACGGTACTGCGAGCGGATCGTGGTCCAGCCCTCGGGGAACTGGCAGATGTTCGACTGGCCCGGCGTGCTCGACGCCCTGCTCAAGGCGCGACCGCTCAGCGGGCCGGTGCTGGAGGGCGAGGTGGTGGTGAAGGTCGAGGGGATCGGAGGCCTGAAGCTCTACGTCGACGGCGGTGAGGTCGGATGCAAGTCGACCGACGACGAGCCCGCGGTGCAATGCGATCCCCTGACCGCCATGCGACTATTCTTCGGCCCGCTGGCACCCTCGCAGATCATGGCCCTGCCGGCGGCCGCGGCCCTGCTGGACCAGTGGTGTCCCCTCCCCCTGTTCTGGCCCAGCCAGGACGGGGTCTGAGCCAACGGTCGCTTACTCCGGCAACCGGACCGCCACCTCGGAGCCGGCCCGGGACGACTCGTAGAGCGCGTCGAAGATGGCGTTGGTATAGAGGAAGGTGTCGCCCGGCACCGGCGAGGGAGCGCCCATCCGCACCGCCTCGACGAATCGTCCCACCGCGTACGGCACCTCGATGCTTCCCTCGGGCAGGGTGGCCGGGGTCACCTCCTGCAGGTCGCCGTACCCGCCCCGGGTCAGGCGTAGCTTGGGGTCGGAGAACGGGAAGACCTCCACCGAGCCCCGGGTCCCGGCGAGCCGCATCTGCCATTGGTCGCGGAAGTCGATGGCCCAGGCGTGGGCGAAGAAGAGGGTGATCCCTCCCTCGAGCCGCACGTACGCGGTGCCGAAGTCCTCGACCGTGAACTCCTCGGGCTTCCAGCTTCCCCCCGGGCCCTTCCCCATCAGGGAGGAGGCCGTTCCCGAGACCGTCAGCGGCCGGGGGTGACCGAGCATGAACAGCACCGCGTCCAGGGTGTAGACGCCGTTGTCCATCAGGGCGCCGCCGCCGGCCGTGTCCTGGCGGATGAACGACCCGCCCGGGATGCCGCGGTGCTGCCAGCCGATCGCCTCGGCGTAGTAGATCCGTCCCAGCTCGCCCTGCGCCACGGCCTGGCGGCCGGCCAGGAGCTGGGGCATGAACCGCCACTTCATCTCCACCATCAACATCCGGCCGCTCGCCCGCGCCGCCTGCACCATCTGCCAGGCCTCGGCCGTGGTGGCGGCCATCGGCTTCTCCACCAGGACGTCTTTCCCCGCCTGCAGGGCCGCCACGGTCGGGGCGCAGTGGGCCTGGTTGTAGGTGCAGACGCTCACCGCCTCCACCTCGGGCAGGGCCAGCAACTCGCGGTAGTCGGTGAAGACCTGCTCGACGCCCCATTCCGCCGCCGCGGCGCGACCGCGGGCCGGGTCGATGTCGGCCACCGCGACGATCCGCGCCTGTCCCGACTGCTGATACCCCTTGGCGTGCGCCCGGGAGATCCCCCCGGTGCCGATGATCCCGATGCCGATACTCATGGCCTCCCCTTCCGTCCGTTCATCCCTGCCCCGGGCCCTGCCCGAGGACGTCCTCGTACCAGGCGCGCACCAGCTCGGCGACGCTCCACGCCTGGGCGATGCACCCCCTGGCCGCGTACGGCGGCTCGGCGTCGAAGATCTCCGAGACCGTGCCCAGCCCGGCCTCATGGAGATGGCTCTCGAACCCGGCCACGATCCGTCGCGCCCGCTTCCGGCCGGCCTCGCCGTAGACCCGCACCAGGGCGGAGATGAAGGGCCCCATGAGCCAGGCCCAGACCGTGCCCTGGTGGTACGCGCCGTCGCGATCCCACTGGCCGCCCTCGTACCGGCCCCGGTAGGCCTGGTCGGACGGCGACAGGCTGCGCAACCCGTACGGCGTGAACAGGTGGCGGTCCACGGTGTCGAAAACCTGACGGGCCTGATCGCCCTGCAGCAGGGGGTGTGGCAGGCTGACGGCCAGGATCTGGTTGGGCCGGATCGAGCCGTCGGCGTACTGGGCGTTGACCACGTCGTAGAGGCAGTCCTGGTCCGGATTCCAGAAGGTCCGACCAAAGGCCTCGACAACGCGGGTCGCGTCCTTCTGGAAGTGGGCCTCGAGCTCGGCTTCGCCGAAGCGGGCGGCCAGGGTCTCGGCAAAGCGCAGGGCGTTGTACCAGAGGGCGTTGATCTCCACCGGCTTGCCGTGCCGGGGGGTGACCACCCAGTCGCCGACCTTGGCGTCCATCCAGGTGAGCTGGGTCCCCTCGTCGCCGGCCCAGAGGAGCCCGTCCTCGGCCACGTGGATGCCGCACCGGGTGCCTCGCCGATGCCAGACCAGGATGTCCTCGAGCGCCGACCACAGCTCAGTCTCAACGAAGTCGTAGTCTCCGGTGTAGGCGAGGTACCGCTCCAGGGCCACGAAGAACCACAGGGTGGCGTCGACCGTGTTGTAGTCGGGCTGCTCGCCGTAGTCGGGGAAGCGGTTGGGGATCATCCCCTGGCTGATGTGGCGGGCGAAGGCGGTGAAGAAGCTGCGGGCCTCGTCGAACCGGCCCGG
>JBAZUN010000404.1:0-5829 GCA_041661365.1 Candidatus Latescibacterota bacterium | reverse complement strand
CCGCCGGATCAGAGCCGCCACCGGGTCGTCGGGCACCGGGGCCATCGGCGTGGGCTCGGCGGTACGGCTGACGGCGGCCGACCGAGATGCGGCACTGGAGGTCGCGGGCGGTGGTGGTACCGGCGTGACGTAGAGCAGGTCGTGGTCCAAACGCACGGCCAGGTCGAGGCGGTCCTTCGCGTTCCGGCGGACCGCACCCTCCCAGCCCAATTCGGCGACCAGGGCCGGCCAGTGGGCCGGGTCCCCGCCGTACGGCCGACCGAGTAACCGGTCGGCCAGCGGCTCCAGGAGGACGTACTCGAACACCGGGGTGCGCTCCGGCTCCTGGTGGGCCAGGGCCGCCTCCACGCGCTGACGCGAGGTCATCTTCATCGAGGGGAGAAAGGTAGGCCGCGGTTGGGACCGCGTCCATTGTCTTGGGCGGTAGCGCCACTGGTCCGGCGAGGGTGGGCCGGGATGCGGGGAGTTCAGGTCCGCCGAGGTGCCGGGGGCCAGCAGCCGGTCCCTATATTAGGCGGCAGTCCCTGGGTATCGTGCGGCGATCTGAGCGCAGGAGGTGCGGTCCATGGAGTTCCTGGCTCCAGAGTGGCACGACCGGCTGACCTCGACGAACACCGTGCTGCGGGAGCGTTTGCAGCGGGGCGAGTCATTGCCCTCGGGGTTCGTGCTGGCGGCCCGGGAGCAGACCGCGGGCCGGGGCCGCCTGGGCCGGTCCTGGGTGTCGCAGCCCGGCCGCGATCTGACCTTCACGGTTTTCCTGCGCCACGCGGCCGGGTTCCCGGCGCTCCTGTCCCTGCCCATGGCCGCGGCTCTCGGCGTGGCCGCGGCCCTCGAGGAGTACGGGGTGCACGGCCGGACCAAGTGGCCCAACGACCTGCAGGTCAGCGGCCGCAAGCTCTGCGGCATCCTGGCCGAGCGCGAGGAGGCCGGCCTGGTGGTGGGGATCGGGCTGAATGTCAACGCGGAGGCCGCGGAGTTGGCGGCCATCGACCGGCCGGCGACCTCGCTGCGGGTCGAGACCGGTCGCGAGCACCCGATCGAGCTGGTCCTCGACCGGGTCCTGGCCCACCTGGCGGTGTGGACCGAGCACTGGGAGGAAGCCGGGTTCGCCGGCCTGCGGCAGGCCTGGCTGGCGCGCTGCGTGGGGCTCGGTGAACCGGTGGCGATCCGGGACGGCGACGGGCGAAGGCGCGGCACCCTGGCCGGGTTCGGGCCGGACGGAGAACTGCTGCTGGCCGAGGCGGACGGCGCCCTGCGGCCGGTCTGGTCCGGGGAGATCGAGGCTGAGGGAACGGCTCCGACCCCGTCTGGCGCCTGAGTCCTGACCCGAGCCGGATCCGACCTCAGGCCAGCCTCAGCTCGGCCAGGTAGACCGAACTGCTCCCCTCGTGGCTGGAGTAGAAACTAAACAGGGCGCGGTCCTCGGACAGGGGGAGCAGGCCGGGGTAGGAGTTGTCCCCCGCGCTGGGCAGGATGGCGGCCTCGTGCAGGCTGTCCCCGTCGAGCCAGTAGATCGCGGTGCAGGCCGGTGTCGGCGCCACGGTCTTGCGGCCGGCCACCAGGTACCGGTCGCCCCAGCGGGCCAGGAGCGGTCCGCCGAGGTTGCGGTCGAGCGAGGTGCGGGACCAGGCCGTGTACGGCGGGCGCGAGCGGCAGACCTGGGCCGGTCGGTTGGCCGAGCCGCGGGCGATGGCCAGCACCTCGCCGTGCTCCTCGAAGAGGAAGGCGGTTTCGTCCCCGTGCTCCTCGGTGAAGAGGGCGCGGAACCGCCAGACCAGCCCGTCCTCGCTCTCCAGCATGGCGCTCTCGATCCCCTCGGCCGCGTCCTCGTCCGGCAGGCCGGCGGCGAACTGGCGACGCCTCCGGCCGCAGAGGTAGGCCCGGTCGCCGATGGTCGCGGTCCGCCAGATGTAGTGGCCGTAGGTCCCCTCGAGCATCCGGGGGCCGTGCCAGCGTTGCCCGTCCTGGGTCCAAGCGCCGTACCCCAGATGGTCGTTCAGGTCGCGCGCCTGGCCCTCGGGCGGGACCAGCCAGGTTCCGGTGTACACGAACAGGGCGTCGCGGAAGACCAGGAAGTGGGGGTCCCGGGTATCGCGCTCAGGCACGCTGAAGGAGTAGACCTTCTCCCACTCCTGGCCGTCGTCGCTGGCCAGGACCACGATCCGCGAGCTGGTAAAGACCATGTGGCCGTCCGGGCACGAGCGGCAGGTCAGCCAGATCCGGCCGCGGAACCGGCACAGGTCGGTGAAGGCGTCGTGGTGGCCGTCGTCGAAGGCCTTGCGGATCGCTTCGACGCGGATCGAGGGCAGCGTGCTCATGATCGGTTCTCCGGGGGGTTGCGGTCGCGGCGGATCAGCGGTCCTGCCTGGGTCGCGGCTTGGCTTTCTTCTTGGGCGAGGGTTTGGCCGGGGACTTGGTCCGGTCCTTCGGCACCGCGGTCGAGGCCCGCGCCTGCGTCTGCCGCACCAGCCCCCGCAGGACCTTGAGGTTCTCGAGATCCGGACCGAGGTCGTCGACGTCGTCTGCCTTGGGGGTCTCGAGGATCAGGGGCACCGATCGCAGCGCCGGGTCGTTGACCACCTGCTCAAAGGCCGGTAGACCGATCTGACCCTGACCGATGTGCTCGTGGCGATCCTTGTGCGAGCCGAACGGGGTCAAGCTGTCGTTGAGGTGGAAGATCCGCAGCCGCTCCAGGCCGACCACCTCGGCAAAGGCCTGCATCGTCTTTCGGTACGCCGCGGCCGGCGCCAGGGGGAACCCGGCGGCGAAGAGATGGCAGGTGTCCAGGCAGACCCCTACCCGTCGGCTGTCCTCCACCGCGGCGATGATCGTTGCCAGCTCCTCGAAGGTCCGGCCCAGGGTGCTTCCCTGGCCCGCGGTCGATTCGAGGCAGAGGACCACCTCGTCGTCAGGTAGCTCGTCGAACAGGCGGTTCACGGCCGCGGCCACCCGGCTGATCCCCGCGTCCACCCCCGCGCCGACGTGCGCCCCGGGATGGTGGACCAGGCAGGGGATCCGCAGCCGCTGACACCGGCTCAACTCCTCCTTGAGGGCCCGGCAGGACTTCTCGTACAGCTCGGGGTCGGGCGAGGCGAGGTTGATCAGGTAGCTGGTGTGCGAGCAGGCGACCGCGACCCCGGTCTCCTCCACCGCGGCGAGGAGGGCCTCCACGTCTCCGTCGCTCAGCTCGCGGGCCCGCCACTGGTTGCTCGACTTGTTGAAGAGCTGGATCGCGTCGCACCCGGCCTGCTGGCCGCGCCGCACGGCGCGGTGCAGGCCGCCGGAGATCGACTGATGGGCGCCCAGGATCATGGGGTTGCCTCCTTGGTGGTCACGGCCGCGGCTACGGTGGATTCAGGGACGGCGGGCAGGTCGGCCATCTCCGGTCGGGCCCACAGGCTCAGGGTCAGCGGCACCAGCACGGCGAGAAAGGCGGCCCACCCAAGCGCCAGGGACCAGGCCAGACCGAGGTGCGGGTGGGTAACGTAAGACACCGCCATCAGCGGCACCATGGTCAGGATCATCACCGGGATCTGACGACTCAGGGTCCACAGGCTGTGTCGCGCCTCGTACACCCCGACCACTGCCACCATGGGGAAGAAGGTGGCGAACCCCTGGAGCTGTTCCTTGAGGAGGAGCAGCAGACCGACCACGACCGCGATGATCGGCAGCTTGAGCCAGATGGCCAGCGGCGTGCGGTGGCCCGGCTCCTGACGGTGGGGGAGGCCCAGGTAGAGACCCAGGCCGAGGATTGCGGTGGCCATGGCCGCGACCCAGAAGGTGGTCAAGGTGTTGGGCACCGTGGCGATGGCGACGGCGCTCAGGCCGCAGTACCCCGCCAGCCCGAGCCCGATCGCCGGGACGATCGGCAGGCGCAGGCGTTGGTGCAGCAGCCGGACCCCGTGCAGGTAGCAGAAAAAAACCACCAGCCCGAGGACGTTGGTGACGTCCACCGGCCTGCCCGTGGTCAGGACTATCGTGGTGAAGGGGAAGGGTAGCCCCAGGATCAGGGCCTTCCAGCGCGGGGCGTGGAGGTAGGCGATGGCGGTGACCTGCAGCGAGACCACCGCGATGAGGAGCAGGTCCAGGGCTGGTTACCTCCGCAGCGGTATCCCCGCCCGCCGGTTGCTCAGGGCCTGT
Source organism: Candidatus Latescibacterota bacterium (assembly GCA_041661365.1). Lineage (GTDB taxonomy): Bacteria > Latescibacterota > UBA2968 > UBA8231 > UBA8231 > CAITNQ01. The sequence goes on along the minus strand of JBAZUN010000404.1, from coordinate 1,689 downwards.
ACCAGGAGGTTGGTGCCCAGGCGCAGGCTGCTCTCCCGGCCCGCGGCGTCGGTCCACCAGTGATAGGAGAGACCCAAGTTGGAATAGATCACCGCCAGGCGGCCGTGGTACTCCAGGCCTTCGAGACCGCGCGTGAATCGTTCCCCGGCCGCCCCGGTCAAAGGCGGGCCGCCGGGCATGTCGAAGAAACAGGAGTAGAGGGGGTGGTCGTTGGGGATGGGCTGCCACTGCGTGCCCTGGCTGCCCAGCACCAGCGGGTCGCGGACCAAGGCCTTGAGCTGTCCGACGAAGGGGGTGCCGTTGCCTCCCATGAGGTCCTCGGCGAAGACCAGACCGCCGCCGCGAAGGAAGTCCCCCAGGGCCCTGCGCTCGACCTCGTCGAGCCGCATCTGCGCATCGGCACCGGTCAGGTAGAGCATCACGGCCTGGGGTACGCGCGCATCGTAGAGCGGCATGCGGGCCCAGGTCAGCGGTGCCGTGAGCTCGGTCGATTCCCGGATGAAGCGGAGGAGCTCGGGGACCGCCTGGGTGAGGACGTCGCGCTCGTTGACCGCGTCGTTGTACCCGATCACCGCGATGAGACCCGCGCTCGGGGTCTGCCGCTGCAGCCGCGGTTCGGGGGCCGGCGTGCTGGGTTTGACCGCGGGCTCCTGGGCGATGGCCAGCCGGGCGGCGAGGAGGAGGAGGAGAACGAGCGGAAAGCGCATGGCAGGACCTTCCTGGAAGGGGGCCCGGTTACCTGGAGTGTACTGAGCCGGAGCGGTCGGGGCAACCATCGGGGAAGGCCCGCGTTGCGGCGCGGCAGGGATCAAGGTTCGCCGTCGGTTTGACGGCCGGTTCCTGAAAATCCGTCGTTCGCTATCGGTTTTCCGAGGGAGAGCGACCGGCTGAGGTCAGGTCCCGCCGCGACAGGGCCGTGCTGACCAGAGGTCGACACCTCGAAAGACGAGTGCCGCGCGGTCCGCAGCATCTGGCACGCGGATTGCGCAAACGACCTTGCTCGACACCAGTCACAAGGTCTACGATGGCAGAAGGAGAAGGTATGAGAGTGAAGGCGATCTACCTGATGGCGGTCGCGGCCCTGATCTCCGGATGCGCGGGCGAGTCGCCGCTGGCCAGCGGGGATGCGGCCGGGCCAGCGGCCAAGCTGACGATCTCCGGGGGGAAGGCCGGGGGCTCCCGGGAGCCGCGGGGCACGCGCCCGGGGACGATGCCCGCGGCTCCGGCGCGACTGGCGCAGGTGCGCTTTGACCAGCAGGTCGAGGCCTACGGCGTCGGTCTGACCCTGCTCGAGGTGCGCGACTCGCGTTGTCCGCAGGACGCGGTCTGCATCTGGGAGGGCGAGGTCGCGGTCCTGCTGGGCGTGACCGTGGACGGGACCGCCGCTGATCCGGTCACCCTCACCCTGCGGACCGCGGACGACGAGCGCGCTCAGGTCCGCCTGGGGAACCGGGTGGTGCGGCTGCAGGAGGTGGCCCCGTACCCGCGGGCCGGGGTCGAGACGGGCCGGGCCGAATACGTGGCCTCGGTCAGCGTGGGGTTCGAGCGCCCGCCCCGGCCGACTAGGCCGATCAAGGACGGCCTCACCGTCTCGGCCACCGAGGCCGGCGGGGAGGCGCCGCAGTTGTAGCGCGACCTCGTTTCTTCGCGGGAGCGATAGATCCGTCCAGGAGCCGGTAGGCGCCTCTG
>JBAZUN010000403.1:0-5842 GCA_041661365.1 Candidatus Latescibacterota bacterium | reverse complement strand
GGTCTGCGCCGTGCTCCTGCGCCACCTGGGGATGATCGACGAGATCGCCTTTGTCCACCCCAAGGACATGCAGGACGGCAAGGTGCCGATCAGCGGGTGCGACATCACCACCGACCTGCCCTACGTCGAAGGGGTGCACCTGGCCTTCGACCACCACGGCAGCGAGCTGGCGCGCCAGGGGGCCAGCGGACCGGGGCACGTCCTCGACGCCCAGGCCCGCTCCGCGGCCCGCGTGGTCTACGAATACTTCGGCGGAGCGGCCCGCTTTCCGGCCCGCTGGAACGGGATGATGGCCGCGGTCGACCGGGCCGATTCGGCCGAGTTCACCGAGGAGGAGATCCTCCGGCCCCAGGGATGGGTGCTCTTCGCCTTTCTCGTGGACCCGCGCACCGGTCTGGGCCGCTTCGACACCTTCCGCCTGTCGACCCAGGCCCTGATGTCCCACCTGATCGACCTGTGCCCCGAGCACGACATCGACGAGATCCTGCAGGACCCGGACGTGACCGAGCGGGTTGCGCTCTATCACGAGCAGGGAGAGCGGTTCACCGCGCAGCTCCGCCGCTGCTCGGTAGTGCACCGGAACCTGATCGTCTTCGATTCCCGCGACGAGGAGACCATCCACGCCGGGAACCGCTTCATGATCTACGCCCTGTTCCCGCAACAGAACGTGTCGATGCACGTAATGCACGGGTCCAAGCGGCAGAACACCGTCTTCGCCATCGGTCGGTCGATCCTCAACCGCGCGCCGTTGCCCCACCTCGGCAACCTCTGCCTGACCTACGGCGGCGGCGGCCACGCCAACGCCGGCACCTGCCAGGTGGCCAACGACCAAGCCGAGCGGATCCAGGGTGAGCTGATCGAGAAACTGGCCGTGGGGATATAAGGACGGCTCAGTTGACGCCGTAGGCCTTCCGGTACTCGCCCTTGAGGAACTTCAGCCCTTCGGTGGCCAGTTGCTCGGGAGAATCGGCTAACTTGCGCCAGATCGCGACCAGCTTGGCGATCCGCTCCATGTCGGGGTCGAACGACTCGATGGTGATGCAGTAATCGTACCCGACCTCCTTGAGCGCGGCGAAGAACTCGGCCCAAGGGATCAGGCCGGTCCCCGGGATCCCCCGCTGGCTCTCGCAGGCATGCACGTAGCCCAGGTACCCGCGGGTGTCGCGCACGGCCTGGCCGATGCTGTCCTCCTCGCGGATCATGTGGAAGGTATCGAGGTGGACCTTGACGTTGGGCAGGCCCACCTCCTTGATGAAGGCGACGGCGTCGCGCGCCACGTTGATGAAGTGGGACTCGAAGCGATTCAGCGGCTCGATCCCGATGACCAGGTCCGAGGTCGAGCGCGCGTATTCGGCGGCCAGCCGGGTCGACTCGATCCCCCACTTCCACTCGTCGGCGGTGCGCATGCGGCCCGAGAGGTACCCCCAGCCGCAGTAGATCGCCCCGGCGAAGATCTTGGCCCCGGCCTCGTTGCTCAGGTCGATCAGCCGCTTGGACAGCTCCACGCCCTTCTTCCGGGTGGCCGGGTCAGGGGAGATGGTGTTGCACTCCACCGGCATGCCGAAGCCGGTGTTGATCGTCAACCCCAGGTCGGCGGCGGCCTTCCTGACCTTGGCGGCCGGGAAGTTGTCCACGTCGAAGGGGACGATCTCGACCGCCTCGAACCCCATCTTCTTGCACTTCTCGAGCACCGGGAGATCCTTCTCGACAAAGGTCTCCTTGAACAGCAGCGAATGGATCCCGAAGATCATCTCAGCCTCCTTGTTGTTCGCTTTCAGGGGGTGCGTCTGAAGGTCATAATATAGGCACCTCGACCTAAGACGACCACGGGCACAACCCCATCCGGACGAAGCACCGGGCAGGCCTTCGACACTCGCTCCAGCACCCCCCGCTCGCCGGTGAGCAGGACCGCGATCCCGCCCGGACGCAGCACCCGCACGGTTTCGGCGAGGAAGCCACGGTAGAGCCCGGGGAGGATCTTGGCCGAGCCGATCTTGTGGCCGAAGGGGAGGTTGCAGACCACCCGGGTCACCGAGGCGTCGGGGAGGGGAAGCGCGGTCGCGTCCCACTCGCGGATCTCGATCGGCTGGTACCGCGGGCCCACGTTGGTCCGGGCCGCGGCCACGGCCTGGGGATCGATGTCGCCGCCGAGAAGCTGTCCGTACCGGCCGTGCTCGCCCCGCTCGATCAGGATCGTCCCGGCCCCGCACATCGGGTCGAGGAAGAGGTCGCTGTCGCGCGGCTCGGAGAGGACGACCATGGCCCGGGCCACCACCGGCCGCAGCGAGGCCTCGACGCTGACCTGCTTGTACTTCCGGTGCCGCATGGTGCGGTCGGAGAGGCGGACCCCGCAGAGGAACTCGTCCCCGTCCTGCAGCACCCACACCTCGAGCAGGGCGTTCTCGGCCACCCAGTGCCAGCGGGGGAAGCGCGCCTCGATCCCCTCGATCACCCACTTCTGCAGGGCGCGCCGGGTATAGGTGTGCTCGCCGTGAGGTCGTTGGGTGACCACCCGGAAGGTGACCCGGTGGACCTGCCGGGGACGGAGCAGGTGGTGCGCGCCCAGGGCCGCTTCCCACAGGGATGAGTCCCGCACCATGGCCAGGGCCTGTTCGAGCCCCTCCTGCTCCCCTGAGACCGGGCCCTGCCCGATCAGGGCGAAGACGTCCTCCACCGTGCCCAGCTCGAGCACCGGACGGGGATCCCCCCGATGGGTGAAGAGGACCCGGCCGGGCCGCTCCCCCTCGATCCGGACCTTGGCCAGACGCTGCCGCGCCTCGGCCGCGGCGATCCGCTCCAGCCCGGGGATGGTGAAGGCGTAGAGGCGCAGACCGGAGGTCTTGGCCATCGCTGGCTTGGAGGCGTCAGCCGCCCTCGCGGGACTTCTGCCCGTTGATGGCCTGCTTCTCGGCCTCCCGCCGGGTTGGGGCGTGACCGTTCGCGGCCCCCGCCTCTCCTCCCGGGGCTCGGGACGCCTGCCGGCCAGACCTTCGCGCCGCGGCTTGGTGGGGCGCGGCCGTCCAGCGGCTGGGGTTTCGCCCCGCGGGCTGGCTGGCCGGGGTGGTCTGGTTGCCACCGCGGCGCGCCGTGGCTCCACGCGCTCCGGTGACCGGGTGACCGTGGTTCGGCGCCCTCGCGTTCCGGCCTTTTCCGGCTCGGGCCGCGGCTCCGGTCGCCGTCGGGTCTGGCGCTTCGGCTTGGCGACCGAGGTCGGCTCGGGCCGGGGCCCGGGGGGTGACCGGCGTCTGCTGGTCGATGACCCTGCTTCCGGCTCCTTGGCGGAGCCTGGTCCGCGGCCTGGGGCCTTCCGGCGTGTCGGCTTATTCATACAGGTCGCTCAGGTCCGCGGCGGCCAGCTCGACGAGGAAGGAGGCAATGCGGGCCGTCAGGCGGCTGAAGCACTCCTCGCCCTTGGCCCGGGTCGCGGCCCTAGGATTGCCCACGCCGGTGTCCTCCGTGGTCCGAACCCAGTCGCGCTGGGTCCAGGCCCACCCCTCGCGCAGGGCGCGGATCCGGAAGCGGCGGGCCTTCCCCTCGCCGGCCTGGTCCAGGGGGAGAACCCACTCCGGCTGCAGGTGGAGCATCAGGCTGGTCTCCATCTCCCCGGCGTGGTCGCCGACCTCGTCGAAGAGCGAGCCGTCGATGCAGCGGAACCAGTCGACCACGGTCAGGAAGAGGCCGGTCCGCGGCCACAGTTCGCGGACCATCTGCCGGAAATCGTTTCCACCGTGGCCGTTGAGGATCACCAGCTTGGGGATCCCCTGGCGCTCGAGCGACTCGATCAGGTCCCGCAGCACGGCGAGCTGGGTCGAGGGGTTGAGGTTGAGATCGAGCTTGACGTCGCGCTGGCCGGTGTTGACCCCATAGGGGATGGCCGGCAGGGCCACGACGCGGGCGCCTTGCTCCCAGGCGATGCAGGCCGCCCCAACGGCGATCCGGTCGCTCTCGATCACGTCGGTGGCGTACGGGAGGTGGTAGTTGTGGGCCTCGACGGCCCCCCAGGGGAGCACGGCCACCTGATAGGGGGTCTCCTTGACCACCCCCCAGGTGGTCTCGGCAAGGACGTACGGACGGCCGGGCATCGGGCTCCTCCTTTCGCCGGCAGGGGATGGCCAGCCCCAGGCTTGCTGCGTTCGGGTCAGCCGGTCAGGGACGCGGCGTGAAGCCGGTGATACTCGGCGCCCTCGGGCCGCAGCCGGCTCTCGATCAGGGCGATCCGGTCCACGCGGAAGGACAGCGGCTCCACCGGTACGGCCCAGTCTGCCGGGGCTGGACCGGCCGGTTCGCGCACCCGGCCGAGGGTCAGGTGGGCCTGGAACGGACGGCCCTCACGCTCCCACCCCAGCTCCCGGACCAGGTGCTCCACCCCTCGCTGCAGTCGCGACAGGCACTCCTCGGGATCGGCCACCCCGACCCAGACCACGCGCGGCCGGCGCGGGTTCGGGAAGCACCCCGTCCCGGCCAGGGACAGGTCAAAGGCCGAAAGCCCGGCGGCCAGCCGGTCCAGGCCGTTCCGCAGTTCCGGCAGCCGGTCCTCCCCGGTGTCGCCGAGGAAGCGCAGGGTCAGGTGGATGCCGTCGATCCGCACCCAGCGGACCGCGTTGGCGGGCCAACAAGAGGCGGCCTGCCGACTCACCTCGGCGAGGACCGCCCGCACCGGCTCCGGCAGCTCGACAGCGATGAAGGTACGCAGGACGGCCATGCGAACCGGCCTCGTGAACCAGCTTACCTCGCCCCGCAGGCCTTGAGGCAGGCGTTGAGGTACCCGCGGCTCTCGGCGGCGATGGTCGCCACCTGGCCGAGGGAGTACTCCTTGGCGCCGATGATCTCCAGGTCCGCGGCCACCTCGATCCCGGCCTCGTGCAGCACCCGCACGTATCCGAACAGGTCGATCTTCCCCCGGCCGCAGGCCTGTAGCTCGGGCACGCCCGGCCCCTGGTCGCGGGTGACGCAGTCGCGGATGTGGACGTGCTTCACCCGCGAGACCACCGCCTGGAGGGCCTCGACCGGGTTCTCGTTGGCGCGGAAGATGTGGCTCGGGTCCATGTCGACGCCGAACCCCAGCGAGGTGATCCGGGTCATGGCCCGCAGGGTCGTGGGGGTGTTGTAGATGGCGCCGCCGACGTGGGCCTTGCAGCAAAGGGTCACACCGAACGGCACGGCCCGGTCGGCCAGCTTCTGCAGCAGGTCGGTCTGCCGCAGGAAATCCTCCTCTACGTCGCTCTTCCCGCCCGGGCCGACGTTGACCACCGGGATCCCGATCCCGGCCGCGGCCTCGTACGCCAGCAGCACCCGGTCCTCGTCCAGCCCCGCCTCCTCCATGGCCAGCAACCGCAGGCCGTACTGCTGGGACAGCTCGCGGATCTGGTTGGCCTGGGCCTTCCAGTCGTCGAGAACCAGATGCTCGCACATCCCCTTGATCGCCGACAGCTCGATCCCGTCGTACCCGGCCCAAGCGATCTGCCGCATCGCGGTCTCGAGGTCGTAGCCGGCGAACAGCACCGAGTTGGCACCGGTCCGTATCATGGCTTCGTCTCCTGTTTAAACCGAAGTTTATCAAATACTTCCAACTACTCATGGAGCGCCGGAAGTATAACGCGGCACGGTCCCGACGTCAAACCCTGCCGGTCTTTCCCCGCTCCTGTTGCCCCTGCACATCCGTGTAGTTACATTAGACCCTCCGCAGACCCTCTGCCGCTGCTCCCCGTACGCGTCAGGCCGATGGAAACCCGGAACATCGTCGTCAGGGGCGCCCGCGTCCATAACCTCGACAGCGTCAGTCTCGAGCTGCCCCAGAACCAACTGATCTGCTTCACCGGGGTCAGCGGCTCGGGGAAGTCCT
>JBAZUN010000402.1:0-5861 GCA_041661365.1 Candidatus Latescibacterota bacterium | reverse complement strand
GCGCCTCCGCTTCGGCCACGGGCGCTGCATCCTCCTCGACCCCATCCCCCTCCAGGGCCGCGCCGAGCATCTTCTCCCATTCGTCGAGCAGGCTGGAATCGGCCTGGCGGATCATCGTCCCCAGGTAGAGCTCCATCTCGCGCAGGACCTCGTTCTTGGCCGTCTCGGGCACGGTCTGCACCAGCACCTTGTACACCCCGTGCAGGTGCCGCAGCAGGAGCCCCTCGCTGCGCTGCAGCTCGTACTCGCGGACGTAGTCGGCAAAGGAGAGGAACGACTCGAACATCTCCCGGGCGATCGACTTGGGCTGGATGTTCTCCTGGCCGACCCAGGGGTGCCGGTCGGCGAACTCGTTGAAGGTGGTGTAGACGAACTCCCGCTCCGGCTTGGGGTACTCGATCTCCTCCAGGGCCGCCATCCGCTGCTCGTAGTCCAGGCCCCGCGCCTTCATCTCGGCCACCGCCTTCCCCTTGGCCCGGTCGAGCTGCTTGCGGAGGATGACCGCCGGATCCTCGAGGATCGACTCGACCAGGGTCAGCACGACCAGGGCGTACTCCGGTGCCTCGGGGTCCAGCAGCGGGATCGTCTCGAGCAGGTAGAGCGACAGGGCCTGGTCCATGGAGAAGTCGTCCTGCAGCTCGACGTTGACCCGTAGCTTGCTCGGGGACCCGGGCGGCAGGATCTCGACGATCCCCCGCGCCACCAGGGAGCGGAAGAGCTGCCAGGCCCGCCGGGTGTGCGCCTTCTTCTGTCGGGCCCCCTCGTGGCATTCCCGGATCAACTGCCGCAGGGCGGCGCACCCGTCGCCGGGCCGGCCGAGGACGTTGAGGAGCATCCCGTGGGTAACCTGGAACCGCGAGGTCAGCCGCTCGGGCGGGGCCACGACCAACCGCTCAAAGGTGCGGTTGTCCCAGTTGACGAAGTTGCGGTCCGGAGCGCGGCGCCTGGTGGCCTTCTTCCCGCCCTTGGCGGCCTTCTCCTCCTGCTTGAGGTTCTCGACCACGTGCTCCGGGGCCTGGGCCACCACCCACCCCTGCTCGTCGAAGCCGCGGCGGCCGGCCCGGCCGCTGATCTGGTGGAAGTCTCGGGCGCTGAGGATCACCGTCTGCTGGCCGTCGAACTTGCACAACCGGGTGAAGAGGACGGTGCGGATCGGCACGTTGATCCCCACCCCCAGGGTATCGGTGCCGCAGATGATCTTGAGCAGCCCCTTCTGGGCGAGCTGCTCGACCAGCACCCGGTACTTGGGCAGGAGGCCGGCGTGGTGGAGGCCGATGCCGTGGCGCAGCCAACGCCGGAACTCCGGGCCGTACGGACTGGAGAAACGGTGCCCCGAGATCTCCTCGGCGATGGCCGCCTTCTCCTCCCGGGTGCAGACGTTGAGGCTGGTGAAGGCCTGGGCGCTCTCGGCCGCGTCGAGCTGGGTGAAGTGCACCACGTAGACCGGCGCCTTCCCCTCGACGGTCAGCTTCTCCAGGGTGCGGGCTAGGGAGACGTCGGAATAGGCGAACTCCAGGGGGACCGGCCGCTCCTTCGACTTGACCGCCACGGTCTCGCGGCCGTTGCGATGGGTCAGCTCCCGCTCGAAGAAGTCGGTCTCGCCCAGGGTCGCCGACATCAGCAGGAAGCGGGTCTGGGGCAGGGTCAGCAGCGGCACCTGCCAGGCCACCCCGCGGTCGCGGTCGGCGTACCAGTGGAACTCGTCCATCACCACCTCGTCGACCGCCGCGTACTCCCCCTCGCGCAGGGCGATGTTGGCCAGGATCTCCGCGGTGCAGCAGAGGATCGGGGCGCCGCGGTTGACCGTGGCGTCGCCGGTGGACAGGCCGACCCGCTCGGCGCCGAACTCGCGGCAGAGGGCCATCCACTTTTCGTTGACCAGGGCCTTGATCGGGCAGGTGTAGACCGAGCGTCGGCCCTGGGCCAGGGCCAGGAAGTGCAGGGCCGTGGCCACCAGGGATTTCCCCGACCCGGTCGGGGTGTTGAGGATCACGTTCCGCCCGGCGTAGAGCTCGAGGATCGCCCGCTCCTGGGCCGGGTACAGGGTGAGGTGCCGGTCCTCGAGGTATTCGAGGAACCGGCCGAGCAGCTCGTCGTTGTCGACCGGCTGGTCCTGGGGCAACAGCTCGCTGAGGGTCAGAGGCACGGGGGATCCTTGGAGAGGGACGAGTCCACGCGGCAGGATGAGGGAAACGAACACCGTCCCCTCCACGGCTGTCAAGGTGCACAAGTACACGATGACCGCCCGGGTCTCGGCTTGACGGGCGAAGACTCCGTGCCCTTTCTATCCGGATAACCCGCGGGCGAGGGACCGGTCGCCGGCCCTCCCCGACACACCTCAGGAGTATGCCATGCAGGATCAGCCGACCGGAGCCGCCGTCCCTTCCCCTGCCCTGCGCTTCGCCGTCCTCGACCCCGAGTCGGTGGCGCGACTCCACGAGCAGGCCCTGGCCGTGCTTCAGGAGACGGGGATCGCTCTGCACTACCCTCCGGCCCTCGAGCTGCTGCAGCGACGCGGGGCTCGCGTCGACGGGACGCGGAAGGTGGCCGCCATACCGCGCTCCCTGGTGGCCGAGGCCCTGGCCACGGCCCCCCGCGAGGTGCTCGTCCACGGTCTGGCCGATCCCCGGCGCGACTGCCGCCTGTTCCTCGACGGGCCGCGGTACGCCCGGACCACCACCGGCCTGAACTGGATCATCGACGCCGGCGCCCGCAAGCGACGGCCGGTCACCGAGGAGGACGTCACCCGCTGGACCCGGGTCATCCAGGCCCTGCCCCACCTCAGCCTGGCCGGCTCCCTCAACGACCAGGAGGAGGCGGCCAAGTCAGAGGAGGTCCGCTGCCTGGCGCGGATGCTGCACCACACCGACAAGCCGCTGATGTACTCGGCCTTCAGCGGCGAGGGGATGCGCTGGCTGGCCCGGCTCACCGAGGTGGTTCAGACGCCCGGCCGTCAGCCCCGCCTGATGGTCCTCTCCTCGGTCAACAGCCCCCTGGTCTACGGCTGGGGGCAATGCGAAGGGGCGATGATCTCGGCCGAGCTGGGGATCCCGGTCTGCCTGAACTCCTCGGCCGTGGCCGGGGCCACGGCGCCGGTCACCCTGGCCGGGTGCGTGGTGCAGATCGCCGCCGAGATGCTGGCGGCCCTGACCCTCGTGCAGCTCCACCGACCCGGGGCCCCGGTGGTCTGGGCCGCCCACCCAATGGCGATGGACATGCGGACCGGGAACGCCTCGATCAGCACGGCCGAGGTCGGGCTGATGTCCGCGGCCTGCGTCGAGCTGGGGCGCTCCTACGGCCTGCCCACGGCGGCCAACGGACTGTGCACCGACGCCTGCTCCCCTGACCCGTTCGCCACCCTCGAGAAGTGGGCCAACGGGTACCTGCCGGCGATGGCCGGCGCCAACCTCAACGGCGGGGCCGGCTCCCTGGCCTGCGTCGGCACGGTCCGCCTGGAGCAGTTGGTCCTCGACGACGACCTCTACGGCCATCTCTTCCGCCACGCGCGCGGCCTGCAGGTCGACGACGAGTCCCTGGCCGCCGCGACGATCGCCGCGGTCGGCCCGGGGAGCTCCTACCTGATGGAGGACCACACCCTGGCCCACTTCCGCGAGGAGCACTATCGCTCACCGCTGGCCAACCGGCTCAACGCGCCCGCCTGGGAGGCCGCCGGCAGCCGCGACGCCCTGGAGCGGGCCGCGGACCAGGTGCGCGACCTCCTGGCGACCCCGGCCGAGTCCCTGCTCAGCGAGGAACAGGCCCGCGAGATCGAAGCGCTGAGGCGGCGGGCCGAGGACTCTCTGGCCGATCTGGAGGTGCACGCCTGAGACGGGGCGGCCGGCCCCGGCCGATATAGGCCGCGCCGCGCCCGATCACTAACCAGGACCACCGTCATGGGTCTGGCGATCGACGGTTCCATCATCCTCGTCTACTTCGTGGTCATCTCCGCCATCGGCCTGTACATGGGTCGCCGCGAGCGGAGCCTGCGCGACTTCGCCCTAGGCGGACGGCAGATCCCCTGGTGGGCGGTGATGGCCTCGATCATCGCCGCCGAGACCAGCGCCGCGACCTTCCTCGGCGCCCCGGGCGAGGGGTACGAGAAGCGCAGCCTGGCCTACGTGCAGTTGGTCATGGGGGTCATCATCGGCCGCATCGTCGTCGGCTACGCCTTCCTCAAACCCTACTACCGCTTCCGGGTCTACACCGTGTACGACTACCTGGCCATCCGCTTCGGGCCGCTGACCCGGAGCTACGTCTCGGCCCTGTTTCTGGTCATGCGCACCCTGGCCTCGGGAACCCGCCTGTTCGTGCCGTCCCTGGTCATGGTCCTGGCCTGGCGGCTGTTCGCCGGCGGCTCGGTCGAGTTCGGCCAGGGGGCGGTCACCAGCGTCTTCCCCTACGCGGTGGCGATCGCGGTCCTCGCCGTGCTGACCTGCCTCTACACCGCCGCCGGCGGGATCAAGGCGGTGATCTGGACCGACCTGATCCAGGCCTGCCTGATGTTCGGCAGCGCGATCATCGCCATCCTGACCCTCCTCCACCACGTCGGCGGGCTGGACGAGGTGGTCCGCGCCGTGCCCTCGATGGTGCGGCTGGACGGGTACTTCCTCACCGGTCTCGAGCCGGAGCGGGTCGCGGCCTGGCAGCAGGAGCACGGCCTCGGCTCCCTGGGTCCCTGGGAGTACCTCAAGCTCATCGTCGCCAGCGACTACACCCTGTTCTCGGCCCTGATCGCCACCACCCTGACCAACATGGCCGCCTTCGGCACCGACCAGGACATGGCCCAGCGGCTGCTCACCGCCGAGACGCAGCAGAAGGCCCGCCGCAGCCTGGTCACCGCCGCCTTCATGGACCTGCCGATCGCCGCGGCCTTCACCTTCATCGGCATCCTGCTCTACGTCTTCTACCTGAAGGACCCGACCTGGAAGCCGGTGGCCAACGCCGACGTCTTCGGCGCGTACATCCTCAACGTCATGCCGGTCGGGATCCGCGGCCTGGTCCTCGCCGGGGTCTTTGCCACGGCCATGGGCTCCCTCTCGGCGGCGCTCAACGCCCTGGCCACCAGCGCCACCAACGACTGGTACATCCCGCGCTGGGGCCGGCATCGCGACGAGACCACGCACGTGCGGGCGGCCCGCCTCTTCACCGTGGTCTTCGCGGTTCTGATGGTCCTCATCGCGGTCGCCTTTGCCTGGGCCAAGGTGACCGACCCCACGGTGCGGATCATCCCGGTGGTCCTCGGCATCGCCGGGTTCATCCTGGGACCGATGCTGGGGGTCTTCCTCGTCGGGATCTTCACCCGCGGCCGGGGCTCGGACCTGGGGAACGCCGTGGCCATCACCTGTGGCCTGGCGGCCACGGTGGTCTGCGGCGACCTCCACGTCACCCTGGCCAACGGGATCGCGGGACTGCTGGACGCCGAGGTCTTCTACGTCCGGCCGGCTTGGCTCCCCAAGGTCTCCTTCACCTGGTTCGCCATGCTCGGGGCCACGGTGGTCTTCGCCGTCGGTCTGCTCTTCCGCACCCCGGCCAAGGTCCGGGAGCTGGCCGAGCGCCGGGCCCGCGAGGCCGCGGCCGGGGAGGACCGACCGCTGGCCCTGCGGGAGGAATGATCGGGGACCGGACTGGGTGAGCCGGTGGGTGACGCCGTCGCCTGCCGAGTGCGACCTACAGCGCCCCGAGCTGTTCGAGCGCCTGCCGCAACGGCTCGCGGTCGGCCGGGTTCAGGCGAGGTTGGCCAGCGCGGCACGATCCCCCGGCCAGGCCGATCATCTCCAGGGCCGCCTTGAGGGCGCTGGTGCCGTTCCGCCGACGGATCTCGGTCAACGGGGCCAGGGAGGTGTGGATCTCCATCACCCGCC
>JBAZUN010000401.1:0-5863 GCA_041661365.1 Candidatus Latescibacterota bacterium | reverse complement strand
CGACCACGCCGGGGAGCCGCCGAACCAGAGGTCGTCGAGGAATCCGCCAAGGAGTCTGATGAGCAAGGGCAGGTCCTGCCGCCCTTGACCGTGGGCCAGCGGCTCGGCATCACCGGGATGGAGGTGGTCGAGAAGGAGACCCAGCCGCCACGCCGGTACACCGACGCCACCCTGTTGACGGCGATGAAGAACGCCGGTCGCCAGCTCGAGGACGAGGCCTTGGCCGAGGCCATGAAGCAGACCGGGTTGGGCACGTCGGCCACCCGGGCCGAGATCATCGAGCGGCTGATCCGCAGCGAGCTGGTGGAGCGGCAGCGGAAGGCTCTGGCTCCCACGGAGAAGGGGATGGCGCTGATCGCGGTCGCGGCCGAACCGCTGCGCAGCCCGGAGCTGACCGCCTCGTGGGAGCAGCGCCTGAAGGACGTCGAGGAAGGCCGTCTCGACGCCGGGGCGTTTTACGATGAGATCGTCCGGTTCGTCCGCGAGCTGGTGCCCCAGGTGGCGACCGGCCCGGTGATGGATGCCGCGCTCAGATCCGCGGCCCGGCCATCGAAACGTCGGAGCCGGCGAGTTGGAGACGACGCCGGGGCGAGTCCGAGCACTGACGGTCCGCTGGGCCCCTGTCCCAAGTGCCGCCAGGGCCAGGTGATCGAAGGGCGCAAGGGGTACGGCTGCAACCGGTACCGCGAGGGATGCACCTTCGTCGTCTGGAAGGAGATCGCGGGGAAGCGGCTGGCGGTGACCCAGGTCCGCGAGCTGCTGGAGCACGGCCGCACCGGCCCGATAGCGGGGTTCCGCTCGCGGGCGGGCCGACGCTTCGCCGCCAGCCTCAAGCTCGACCCGGAGATGAAGGTGGTCTTCGATTTCAGTGAACCTCGTCCACCTGCTTCACGCCGGCGGAAGACGACACCGCGCGGTGCCAGGTCGTCGCCGTCCTGAAGAAGCACCGCTGATCTGTCCGCGACGGATCGGTCGATCAAAGGAGAATCCATGGCAGCACGACTGCTCAGCACCATCGACGCGCGCTCCTTCGGTGGGGACGGGGTTCGCGTGGCCGACCTGAACCAGGACGGCGCGTACGAGCTCCTCTTCCTGCAGAGCGATCCCTGCACCCGGGAGATCACCTGCCTGACCGCCACGGACCTGTCCGGCGCGGTCCTCTGGCAGTGGGGCACGCCGGCGCCGGAGAACGGGGCCACCTACTCGGACCTGGCCGTACAGGTCCACGACTGGGACGGGGACGGCGCCAACGAGGTGCTGTGGGTCGAGCAGGCGATCTACGCCGAGTCGATCGTCTGGGACTATGCCCAAGCCAGACACATCGTGGTGCCGACCACCCGACGGGGAGAGCTCAAGGGCCGTCAGGGGTGGGCCCAGGAGGCGGCGAAGCGGTACGAGGAGAACGCCATCGTCCACGTGCTGGACGCGGCGACCGGGAAGGAGAAGACCGCCTTTCCGATCCCGGCGCCGGCCGACGACTGCCTCTGCTTCGCCAACCTGATCGGCGATCCCGGCCGGCGGGACCTGGTGGTCAAGGATCGGTACTGGAACATGTGGGGGATCTCCAACGAGGGCCGGGTGCTCTGGCACTACGCGGCCAGCAATCCCGGGCACTTCCCGATCGTCGGCGACGTGGACGGTGACGGACTCGACGAGATCTGCATCGGCTGGCACCTGCTCGGGCCGGACGGCGCGGTGAGGTGGACCCTCCCCGGGCCGCGGTCGCACCAGGACAGCGGTCACCTGGTGCAGGTCGACGGCGAAACCCGGATCGTCTTCAGCCACGGAGAAGGCGAGGGGTTGAGCGGTGGGGTGCACTGCCTGACCAGCGACGGCACCGAGCTCTGGTCGCGCGAGTTCGGACATGCTCAGATCGTGGTCCCCGGTCGCTTCTGTCCCGACCTCGGTCCGGTGCAGTTCGCCGTGGCCGATCTGGGCTGGGTCCAGCCCGAGGGTGCCAGGCGGGCGCCCTGTATGGTGGTGCTCGACCAGGACGGAGCTGAGGTGAGCCGCCGGATCTACGCGGACGGCACCACGGTCTTCTTCTCGCGGGTCGACTGGCTGGGCGGATCGGCCCCGCACTGTCTGGCCGTGGTCGAGGGCGGTCCCTTTGACCCGGAGATCCGGGCCAGTCGCAACCAGCCGCCGCAGATCCTCGACGGTCGGGGCGAGGTGGTGGAGCGATTACGAGTAACCTTGCCTGACGGCCGCGAGGCAGGCAACTACACCTACGCGATGGCCGCCGACGTGTGGGGCGACTCGCGCGAGGAACTGCTGGTCACCGGGCGGGAGTGCCTGAACCTGTTCACCAATGCCGAACTCGTCCTAGATCAAAGGCGACACAGCGCGACGTTCTACAACGGACAATAGTCACCGAAGGCAAGAAGATGACTGCAGAACTGGACAGCACGGTAGTCCCAGGCCGGGCCTGGTGCGTCGAGGCGACCATGGGGCATTGCGTCCTCTGGCCGACCGGCGCCGAGCCGCTCCTCCCCGGGGACCGGTACGATGGTCGGGCCTACGCGCGGGAGCTGGCCGACCTGCTGCGGTGGGGAGTCGAGCGGGGGATCAACGGGATCGACGTCCTTCACGGCGAGCGAGGTGGGTACGCCGATCCGGGCGGTCTCCTGCTCGAGGAGGAGGCGATCCGCCGCGGACTGCCGTTCGCCGTCGGCGGCCACGTGGGCCACGGTTTCCCGCACTGGATGCCAGCGGCTTTGACCACCCTCCGACCCGAGCTGTGCCGGGTAGACGAGCACGGCAAGAGAGCCGCTACCGGGAACCTGTGCACCGCGGACCCCGAGGCGCTCGGTCGGGCCGTGGGCGAGTTGACCCTCCTCCGCGACCGTCACCCCCGCGCCCGGCTCCTCCAGGTCTTCCCGGACGACGTGATCGGCGGCTCGTGGTGCCACTGCCCGCGGTGTCGCGACCGTTCCCCGACCGAGCAGTACGCCGCGCTGGTGGCCGCGATCGCGGGCGCGGTCGACGCCCGGCTGCCGGGGACCGAGGTGGGGTTCCTCCTCTACCACGACACCTTGAGCGGGCTCCCGGACTCGGGTCAGCGAGATCCGTCCCGGGACTTCCTGCCGCCCAACGTCTACGCCCTCTATGCCCCGCGCGAGCGCTGTTACGCCCATGCCATCGACGACGAAACCTGTCCGCGCAACCGGCTCTATTGGGAACACCTGTTGCGGGCGCGGGAGGTCTTCGACGGGCGGGTGGACGTCTTCGAATACTACGGCGACACCATCCTCTGGCACTACTTCAACGTGGCCGTCCCGCGGGTGATCGCCGCGGACCTGCGGGCCTACGGTCGGCTGGGGGTACGCGAGGTCCAGGCCCTGGCCTTCGGTACCTATTCGCAATGGGCCCACGGCCTGAACCTGGCGGCCTTCGCCCTGCTGAGTTCCGGTCAGGAGAGGGAGGTCGATTCGGCCGTGCAGCGGTACGCCGGCGAGCGGTACGGCGTCCGGGCCGCCGACCGCATGACCGAGTACTACCGGGCCCTCGAGGAGGTTCAGGAAGGGTACCTGTCGATGTGCGCCTACGGCGAGGACTGGATGTCCGACCTGCGCGGGATGTCCACGGCCTCACCGCACTACGGAGCCCACCGCGAGCGGGCGCTCGAGTCCCGGGCCGGTCTGACCCGGCTGGCCGACCTGCTGGCCGACGCGGCCCGGGTCTGCGGCTCGGGCGAGGGGGCGGTGCACCTGCACGCCGAGCAGGTATCGCTGGAAAACACCCGGGCCGAGCTGGACTTGCTCGATCTGCGGCTGGCCATCGGCGAGCGGATCACCGGTGGCGGTCCTTGGCAGTGGACCGAGGAGGAGCGTCGCCGGCAGTCGAGCGTCCGGCAGCAGCAGTGGGACCTGGCCCAGGGAGTGCCGGTCGAGATCCGCGGCCAGGCCTTCGGCGCCCTGGCACCGTAGCACCGGGCAAGACTCGACAGTCGGTCGCCGTGTCCCTGCCCCGACCGGGCATCACGTTGTCGACCGGAAAAAAAGAAGCCCCGCCGGAGACGCGCTCCGACGGGGCTTCTGATCGTGACTGGGGCGCTGGCCTCAGCGAACCAGGAGCATCTTGCGGGTCTCCTGGAAGCCGTTGGTCAGGAAGCGATAGAAGTAGGTACCCGAGGCCTTCTGCGCGGCGTTCCACGGCACCATGTGCGGACCGGCCGCGTGCCAGCCGTCGACCAGCACATCGATCCGTTGTCCCTGGGCGTTGAAGACCTCGATCCGGGCGTTCCCCGGCTCGGGGAGCCGGAACTCGATCAGGGTGCTGGCGTTGAACGGGTTCGGGTAGTTCTGGCCGAGGACGAAGCTCTGCGGCCGGGTGCCCAGATCGCCGGTGATCGCGGTCGGCGGGCCGTAGGCGAACTCCTGGTCCAGCAGGTGCCAGTGATCCTCGGCCATGCCGTTGTAGTTCTGCTCGAGGTAGTAGGTCTTCAGCGGGGTGCGGGTGAAGGTGTCCAGGGACCGGCGCACCGGCTGCCCGCCCTCCCAGCCGTACAGGGCGATCTCGCGCGGGTTGACGACGTTGGTCAGGCCGCGGTCTCGCGCCGAGTGGAACAACCCGAAGTTCCCGGGCTCGTGACCGGCCAGCCAGTGGCCGATGATGTCGACCTTGACCGGGTTGCGACCGAAGATAAGGACGTTGGTCAGGAAGTCCTGCGACTTCCCGTTGTGCGGCCCGTCCATCCAGTTGCCGTCCCGGCCGTAGATCCCCTCGACCATGGACAACCCGTGGCTGGAGGCCGACAGGTTATCGATGGTCTTCTGCGACCACCCCTCCATGCCCCAGCCGCTGTTCCAGTCGGTGCCGGGCTTGTCCCACCGCGGCACGCCGGCGTCCCGGTGCTGGACGTGCAGGGCCGTGACGTTGTCGCGATAGGTGGAGTTGACGTCCGTGACAAAGGCGCTGGGCTTGCCGCGGGTGAGCTGGCTGAGGCTCTCGCAGTAGTGCAGCCACGGGTTGACGTCGGTGCCCTGCCAGTTCTTGCAGCAGAGGGTGATCCCCATCCCGTGGGCCTTGAACTTGGAGATGTTCACGTTCCAGGCGTCCGGGGCGTTGATCGGCGCCACGTACCCGATCCGCTTGAAGATGACCCCGTTGGGGACCTCCCGCCAGATGACCTCGCTCCCCTCCTGCAGGTTGGCGAAGGCGACGTCCTTCATCAGCCGGCCGCTGTCGAAGTCGAGGAGGTGGGCGCCGGTGCGCTCGGCCATGGGGGCGTACCACTCGATCGCCTCGTTGGCCGGGCAGTAGGCGTCGCCGAGGTGGTTCCCCTCGCGCAGGTAGAACTGACCGCCGTTCAGCCCGGTCCCTTCCTTCATCCCCTCGATCATCCCCTCGACGAAGTCCGCGTCGGTGACCACGCCCATGCGGGACTCGGACATGGCGCCGCCCAGACAGGTGAGGTTGGGCTTGATGGCGATCTTGTGGGTAATCGGGATGCCGCTGGTGTCGCTGGTGACGAACAGCTCGCGGCCCAGCTCGTGACCGGCGGCCACCTTCTCGGCCGCGGCGGTCTTGCTGGACACCGAGGTCAGCTTGATGAAGACCGCCTCCGGGTGGGCGGCCACGAAGGGGTGGAGATCGAAATAGGCCGCGGACTGGAGGGGCTTGCCGAAGACCAGCTCTGGCTTCAGCAGGGAGGCGCTGCCGACCACACCGGCCGCCTTGAGGAAATCCCTACGCTTCATCTTCCGTTTCCTTTCTCTGGTGCGCTGGTCGCTGGTGCTCGGGCACCGGACTGGAGAGGTCGAGGACGGGGTCCGGCTCCCCGGCGATGGTGCGGTGCCATCCGTGCCCCCCGCCGTGAACCTAATGCCTTAGGTGAACCAGCGCAATTCCCGGCGCCGGG
>JBAZUN010000400.1:0-5869 GCA_041661365.1 Candidatus Latescibacterota bacterium | reverse complement strand
GCTCTCTCCGGTTAGCGTCGACTTCGGGCAGGTCCGTTTGGCGGCGCGATCAGAGGCAACCGTGACGGTCCAGAACGCCGGCACCCTGACCCTGGTTGTCGACAGCATTCGGGTCACGGGATTAGGATTCGGTGTCCTCCCCTCATCGGCGACCCTTGCCCCAGGTGGCCGCACTGACCTGGTGCTGTCCTTCACCCCAGGCGCGCTGGGCGCTGCCGTAGGCCAGTTGGTCCTGGTGAGCAACGATCCTAACGAGCACCGCGTTGTAGTCCCCCTGACTGGCGCGGGTCGTCCGCCGCACGTCACCTCCTCGACCGACACCCTGGCCTTCGGTCGCGTGATGGTGGGCCAGACCGGCAGTCAGATCCTGACCATCACCAACAACTCGTCCGCCGCGATCGCCGTGAGCAACGTCGTGCCAGGAGACCCGCAGTATACCGTTTCCTCGCGTGCCTTCACCCTGGTGGCGGGCGGCAGCCGGGACGTCACCGTCACGGTAACCCCGCTGGAAGGCCGCGTCCTGGCCTCCACCCTCACCATACTCACCAACGACGCGGAGGTGCCGGCCCTGACGGTCGTGCTGTCGGCCACCTCTGGCGTCGTCGGTGGCGCCCCGGTCATCACCCTGTTGCCGACCTCCCTGACCTTCGGGTCGGTGGGGATCGGCCAGAGCCGGACCGCGACCCTGTTCGTGACCAACGACGGGGGCACCAATCTGAGGGTGGTCAACGTGGTTTCCAGCAGCGGCGACGTCTCGGTGTCGGAAACCGGCTTCACCGTGGCCCCGGGCGGCGAGAAGCAGGTGATCGTGACCCTGCAGCCGAGCCAGGCGGGGAGCTTCAGCGAAACCCTGGAGATGCAGAGCAACGACCCGGCGCGGCCCCTGGTGACGATCCCGCTCCGCGCCACGGTGACCACCGGCACGGGCCGCCCATCCCTGGCCCTGGACACCCCGTCGCTGTCGTTCGGCCAGGTGGCCATCGGCGAAACCTCGGAGTTCCTGCTGCCGGTGCGCAACGCGGGGACCGCGACCCTGGCGATCTCCAACGTGGTCTCGGACAATGTCCAGGTGGTGGCCTCGCCGACCTCCTTGAGCGTGCCGCCGCAGGAGACCCGCTCCCTGACCGTGCGGTACCGGCCGATGCCGGGGATGCCGTTGTCGGGCCGGTTGACGCTCTACAGCAACGACACAGCCCAGCCGCAGGTCGGGGTGGCCTGGTCGGCGCTGGAGGTGCGGTCGCCGTACCTGTCGTTGGACCGGGTGACGCCGGCCGACGGAGCCTTCGGGGTGGCGACCACGACCGAGATCCAATTGGTCTTCAGCGAGCCGCTCTACTACCGGCGGGGCTTCACCGCGCTGGACGTGGCGATCTCGCCAGAGCCGATCTCCGGGCCGGTGGAGGAGGACCTGCAGGTCCGGGGGGACGGCCGGACCGTGGTGATCCCGGTTACCTTGGCGCGCAATACGGTCTACCGGCTGGTGGTGTACGGAGCGACGGGACGGTCGGGGCTGGAGCTGTTCGACATGGTGGAGGCCAGCTTCTCGACCGGGGCCGCGCCGCCGGTGCTGGCCAAGGTGTTGGGTCGGGTGGCCGAGGCAACGGGACTGGCGGTGAGCGGTTCGGTGTACCTGATGGACAGCAGCCACCGGCTGTCAGCGCAGGCCAGTGTGGCGATGGACGGCTCCTTCGAGATCGCCGGCCTCGGCGAGGGGAGTTACACCCTTTATCTGGACGGCGTGATCGAGGACGGCCGCGCCGCGACCGGCTCGTATGACCCCAGCGGGGACGGGGTGGCCGACGCCCTGACCGTGCGGGCCGGGATCGATCAGACCGGCTTGACCGTGACCGCCACGGTGCGGAGCGGCACGGCGCCGGTGGTATCGAGCAGCCTGGTGGCGGTGGACCTGGACAGCAGTGCCGGCAACCAGGGACTGGCGAGCCTGGGCGGCGTGGCCGGCGGTCAAGCCGTGGTGCTGGAGGTATACGCGACGGCAGCGGAGGCGTGGACCGGGGCCGCGGTTACCGTGGCCTACGACAGCACCAAGGTCTCCTTCGCCGGGGCTGCGGAAGGGGAGAACCTGCTGCGCCAGAACGGCGGCACCGCGCTGTTCCTCAGCCACCTCGATCCAGCGGCCTCGACCGTGGAGTACGGCGGGGCGATCCTGGGAGCCACGGCAACGACGGCGGTCTCGGGGAGTGGCCTGCTCGGTCGCTTCCGCTTCACCGCCCTGGACGGCTTCAGCGGCGAGACCGGGCTGCGGGTCACCTTGGTCAAGGTGCATACCCTGACCGGGCGGACCGACGTGGAGCCCAACCTGACCGCGACCTTGCACAGCACTGGGGGGGGTGGCACTCCGGCCACCTCGACTGGACCGCTGACCCTGGACTTCAACACCGCCGACGGCGATCAGGGGCAGACCACCGGCAGCGGCGCTGCTGTGGGCAAGACTTACCAGGTGCAGGTGCACGCGATCGGGGCTCCGACCATCAACGGGTGGAGCGCCAAGATCGAGTACGACCCGGTGCAGGTGCGGTACGTCAGCGGCAGCTTCCAGCCGTCGACGATGGTGGCCGGGCTGTTGTCGCTGGTGGAGGAGAAGAGCAGCTACGTCAGCATCGGCGGGGCGGTCCTCGGCGGCAGCGGCACCGGCTCGGGGAGCGGCCTGCTGGGGACGGCGACCTTCGAGGTGCTGTCGGGGTTCACCGGCTCGACCGAGCTGGTGATCCGGCAGATGAGCTGGAAGGTGGTCGGCAGCGGTGAACAGATGCTGGCTGTGGAGGTGCGGGGCACGATCAGTGCGGCGACCGCGGGCCTGGCCGGTGACTTCAACGACGACGGGGCAGTGAACTTCAGCGACTTCTTCCTCTTTGCTGACGCCTTTGGCGGGAGTGATCCAGCCTACGACCTGACCGCTGACGGGTCGGTGAACTTCAGCGACTTCTTCGTCTTCGCCGATGCCTTCGGCACCGAGGCGCGGGGGAAGCTGATGGAGCTGGCCCGGCAGTACCTGGGGCTACCGGCTCAGGCGGGGCTGGCATCGACCTACCCGAACCCCTTCAACGCCTCGACGACGATCCGCTACCGGTTGTCCGAGCCGGGGTTGGTAAAGCTGGCGGTGTATGGCCTGACCGGACAGCGGGTGGCCTCCCTGGTCGACGCGCGGCAGGAGGCGGGATCCCATGAAGTGACCTGGGATGGCCGCGCCGAGGACGGGGTTGCGGCGGCGACCGGGGTCTATCTGATTCGATTGGCAGGACCGGGTGAAGTTCAGGTCCGCAAGGTTACGCTGTTGAGATAGCGGCGCGATCAGCTACCTCGTCGAGCAGGGCCGATACTGTCGAGTCCTTGAGGGGGCTCCGGTAACCATTCCGGAGCCCCGCTTATTTACAGATCATGACCTGCTGAGCACCAGCCGGCCTCGGTCTCGGCGCACTGGTCCATAGCGTGGGTGTCTGTGAGCCGAAGGTGAGGGAAGCCGTTGTCGCCCGAGCACGCCGCAGGATATATTAGGGGCGCGTACCGCAAGGAGGGGCCAATGGTCGACTTGAAGGAGCAGTACATCATCGACAGCACCGGAAAGCGCGTGGCGGCGATCATTCCCATAGAAGAGTTCGAGCGACTGCAGGACCTTCTCGCCGCGCAAGATGACGCCGGGCCGAGCGCACCCGACAGCGACGATGTTACCACCGCGATCACGGAGGGGCAGACCGACGTCCGGGCTGGCAAGGCAGTACCCCTGGCAGAGCTGCTGAATGCCCTGCGAGGTTAGGGTCACCGCGCGTTTCGTCCGCGACGTCACGAGATTGAAGCGTCGTTATCCCCGCATCGGTGAAGACCTGGCAGCGCTCCTCGACACGCTGTAGACCACCCCCGAGGCGGGGGATCGTATACCAGGTATCCGGGGACCAGTCTTCAAGATTCGGGTCCCAAGCCGCGATATGCAGCGGGGTACTCGGGGTGGATATCGGGTGGTGTACTACGCTCGCCTCCGCGAGGATCTCGTCTTCCTGCTGACCATATACGCCAAGTCCCAGCGCGAGGACATCCGGCCAGACGAGATCAACAGCCTGCTCGCGCAGATCGAGTAGGCGCCGCCTGCCCTCAGGGTGTCATCTGGGCAAACCCCGGGATCGGCAGCGAGACAGGGTGCAATTCCCGCGGCCTTCGGTCTGGCGCGAGTCCTGCAAGAGCCCCCCCGATAAGGATCTATTCGCCCACGGCCTCGGGGATGAGCACCGGCACCCGGCGACGGTTGCTCTGCCGCACCTGCTTGAAGCGGGGGTCCAGGGTGAGGAGCGTGCTGCCCGGCATGGTCTCGCACATCCTGACCAGGCAGGCGTCGGCCAGCGAAATCGGCAGGCCGCGATACCGGGCCATGATCCGGGCTACCTGGGGGGCGTGCTCGGCTAGGCGGAAGGACAGTTCGACGATCCCCTGTTCGACCAGGGCCAGCACCGGGGCGCCGCCGGTGCTGGTGGCCCGCAGCAGGTGGCCGGCCTCGACCAGCACGGCCTCGCAGGTCAGCAGCGGCGGCGCGAGCTGCTGCCACTGGTCCACGGCCCACGAGTGATAGGTGTCGCGGCGGTTGAGCAGGGCGACCAGCGGCCCGGTATCCAGCAGGACCGGCGTTTTCATCGGCCCAATCCCTTCAGGTACCGGGCTTCGTGGGACAGGCCGCCCGGGGCCACGACGCAGCCGACCAGGTCAGCGGCCAGATTCAGGCACGAGGGCGCCGGCGTGGTCGCGTCTTTCCCGCCGGCCCCGGTGCCGTCGATCTGGATCATGGAGCTTTGACGGGAGCGTTGCCGCGCGCCAGAGCGGCCGGTGCCGGCTACGATAGCAGCGGCGCTCTCTGCCCCGACCTCCGGCAATTCGATGTTGGCGTTGCGCCCGCGTTCGGTTTGGGCATCGCCGGACCGAGATCGCTTCACGATTCCAGCCGTACGCGGGCCCAGGCCAGGGTATTGGGCCGGCGGCCGCTGCTGCCGACCAGGTCGAGGATCGGGCCAGGCGCGGACCCGCCGCGCGCCGTGTTGGTCACGAAGATCCCGGGGAGCGGATCGGCCAGCGGTACCTCGGTCCAGGTCAGCGCCGCGCTTCCCTCGGTCAGAGCGGCAACGCGGCCCACGGTGGCTGGCAGGCTGGAGTTCGGCAGGTTACGGCCGAAGCTGGCCACCAGCACCACCCGTCCATCGGCCAGCAGGTGAAACCGTCCGGTGTCCGGCCGCAGGCCGTCCTCGCCCTCCTCGACCCGGGCCAGGGTGCGGCGCGTCAGCACCTTGCCGGCGCGGACCGCGGCGTACTCGAGCGACTGGACCACGGCTTGACCGGGGAAGAAGCGATCCCGCAGGCGGACGTCGACGCTGGTCGCGGTCCACACCAGGTGCGCCATGCCGGCCTCGTCCACGTGCAGGTCGCCGTTGCGCAGGTGACCGGCCGTGGCGTCCAGGTCAGCCACCTCCAGCCACGGACCGAACGGTTCGCGGGTGATGTCCGGGGACCAGGCGTAGAACAGCCGCCGGAAGACGTAGTCCCAGTCGCGGCCGGTGATCTCGTGCTTGGCCTGGCGCCAGGCGGCCACCGGCTCGACGATGTCGCCGACGCCGAAGAAATGGGCCGCGCGGCGGTGCAGAAAGACGTTGGGATAGCACAGCCGCAGGGGCTGCGGTTGCTCGTATCGGTCGCCGAACGGCCAGGTTACCGTACCTTGGCCGGTCCATCGGCCCTCGTGGTCCAGGAAGGACAGGTGGGCCACGTCGTACCCCACGTTCTGCAGGTAGAGCACCTCGGAGCGCGGCCCGTCGGCCGCCACCGTGCGATAGGAATGCTCGGTGAAGGCAGGCGCTCCCTGCCAGACCGGCAGCTC
>JBAZUN010000399.1:0-5901 GCA_041661365.1 Candidatus Latescibacterota bacterium | reverse complement strand
GAGGCGCCCGGCCAGCTAGGCGCGCGAACGCCCTGTATCGACAGACAGATACAGGAAGCGAGCGGAACGACGCTGGCCGGGATGAATCGGCCCGCGAATGCCAAGGTATTTCACGGACGCTCTACTAGGTGCTCACTCCCGACGGTGCTCGGCGGCGGCGATCAGCCCGCCGTCGACCCGAAGGGTGGTGGCGGTGACGTAGTCGGACTCGTCCGAGGCGAGGAAGGCGACGGCCCGGCCGATGTCCTCGGCCTGTCCGACCCGACCCCACGGGATCAGCCGCCGCTCGACCTCGGCGACCTGCTCGGGGGTGAGATCGCCGGTGCTCCCCGGGGTCAGGATCCACCCCGGCTCGACCGCGTTGACGCGGATCCGGTGGCGCGCCAGCTCCAGACCGAGGGTGGCGGCGAAGTGGTTGAGGCCGGCCTTGGTGAAATTGTAGATCGAGCTGTTGGGGTACGCGCTCTCGGCGTGGACCGAGGTGATGACGACGATGCTGCCGCCCCGGACCTTGAGGGCCGGCAGGGCGAGCTGGCACAGGTTGAAGGTCCCGAAGAAGTTGACGTCGATCACCCGTTGCGCCGCCTCCTCGCTGGTCTGCTCAAAGGCGGTGAAGGTGTTTATCCCCGCGTTGCAGACCAGGACGTCGAGCCGTCCGAACTCCTTGACGGCCGCGTCTACGAGACCCTGACAGACCTCGCGGCTGGCCGCGTCGCCGGCCACGCCGACGGCGCGCCGCCCCAACCCGCGCACCTCGGCCACCGCCTCCTCGACGTTCTGGGGATTGGTGCTGTTGAGCACCAGATCCGCGCCCTCGCCGGCCAGCACCCGAGCGATCCCCCGCCCCATGCCGGTCTTCTGTCCCGCGGCGGTGACCACCGCCACCCGGCCCTGCAGTCTCATCGGGAACTCCCTCCTCGTTGCGGTCTCAGGACCACGCCCAGCGCGGTCCCCGGCTGATCGACCAGCAGGTCCACGGCCCGACCGATCTCGGTCAGCGGCAGCTCGTGGGAGATCAGGGGCCGCACCCGCAGGCGACCGACGGCCACGGCCCGCAGGCACTCCTCGAGGTTGCGCCGGGTGGTCCACTCGACGAAGACGGCCGGGTAGTCAGCGCCGTGCTCGTAGGCCTCGTCGTGGTACCCGGGACCGGTGCGGGCCGCGCTGCGCACGTCGACGTTCCCCAGGGCCGCGGCCCACCCGTGGTCGATCCGCGCCCCGCCGACCACCACGATGCGCCCCATCCGGTGGGTGTCCGGGGTGAGCTTCAGGCTCTGGTAGAGCTGCTCAAAGGCGGCGCTGGCGTCCCCGCCGAAGGCGATCACCCCGAAGTCCATGCCGTACCCGCGGCTGAAGCGGGCCGCGGCCGCCACCGGATCCTCGGCCCCGGCGTCGACCACCTCCTCGATCCCGGTCTGGCGCGCCGTGGCCAGGCGTAGGGCCAGACGGTCCACCCCCAGCACGTGGCACCCACACAGCCCGGCCAACTGGGCCGTGAGCTGTCCCACCAGCCCCAGGCCCATGACCATGGCGTTCTCGCCGAAGACCGGTTCGGCCCGGCGCACGGCGTGCAGGGCCGTGGCGGCCAGGTGGGCAAAGGTCGCCTCCTCGATCGAGACGGAGTCCGGCACCGGCACGCACAGGTTCTCCGGGACCGCGGCCCAGTCCGAGTGCAGGGCGTACCCCGCCCCCATGCAGGCCACCCGGTCGCCGGGGCGCAGGCGGGTCACCCCCTCGCCCACCTCGCTGACCACCCCGGCATTGGCGTACCCGAACGGCCGGGGCGACCGGCCAGGATCGGGCTGCTGCCGCAAGGCCGGGATGCCGCCCAACTCGGTCCCCGGGCTGATGAGGGAGGCCTGCACGGTCACCCCGACCTGCCCTAGACGCAGGGCCGGACGATCCTGCTCGACGCAGACTCCCCGGCCCGCGCCGTCGATACACCCCACGCTCCGCTTCATGCCGCCGTCCCTTTCTCCGGTGCTGCCGCGGATCTCCAGCGGCAGGTAATCTCGGCCTCCCCAAGGGCATCAGCAAGGGCATCCTCGTCGTCTTGCCGGGCCGATGGCAGAGGGTCTATACTTCGGCCGACGGACCTAGGGAAGAAGACGGTCAGCCAGGTTCGGTGCGCCGTTAAGGAGATAACCTGGTATTCGGCCCCCGATTCATCCCGGCCCACGTCGTTCCGCTCCCTCTGCGCATCTCCCCTCGATGCGCGGTCGGTCGCGCGCCTTGTGGGCCGGGCGACTCGGGGCCCTCGGTACACGAGGCGATCTCCTTAACGGCGCACTAGCGTTGCCGCTTTCTCGCCAAGGAGGAGACCATGGCCCTGATCTTCGCCGCTGTCCTCGGTGGTGCCGTGCTGCTCTGGGGAGGCGTTCTGGGGATGGCCCGGTTGGTCGACCGCCTGGAGCGCCGCCACCTCTTCCTGCTGGGGGGATGGGCCACCCTGGCCGCCGGCGCCGCCACCGGCCTGGTCCTCTTCGCCAACCACGAGGAGCAGCGCCAGCACCGCCAGGAGCTGCGTCAGCAGATGGACGACTTCGCCCGCCGCCTGCAGGACCTCAGCGAACGACTGGTCGGCCAGCTCGAGGAGAAGGCCGACCTGACCGCCTCGGAGTTCGAGATCCGCTCGCGACTGCAGAACGAACAGAAGGGCCACGAACGGACCCGCGCCGAGTTGGCGAATCGCTCGCAGGAATACAGCCGGCTGGAGCAGGTCCTGGCCGGCGAGCGCGAGGCAGGACGGGCGTACCAGGCCGAGGTCAACCGCCGTCTGGAAGAGCGCGGGACGCGCGAGGACGGGCGGTACCAGGCCCTGCAGCAGACCACGGAGGCCCAGCGCCAGGCCCTGCAGCAGCAGTCGACCACGCTCCGCGAGGAGCTGGGCCGCCTGGCCGGAGCCATCGCGGCCCTGCAGCGTACCCAGGAGGAGACCGCGAACCGGCTGACCAACTGGCGCCAGTCCCAGGAGCAGGCGACCCAGCGGCTGGAGGGGATGGAGCGGACCCTGGCCGGGATGCAGGCCGGTCTGGACCACGCGCGATCCCAGGTCGACAGCCTGTACTCGTGGCGGAAGAAGTGAGGAGATGAGCATACTCGCGACCCGCGGCCAGGATGGCGATGGCGGCGCCGACCCCGTTGTACTCGCGCCGGAGGTGCAGTAGATCACTCTGGTAGTCCTGGGCCGCGGCAGCGATGCTGAACCAGGCCAGACAGGTCGCGATGAGGAACATCTTAGGGCGGTGCATGGGCCGTGGAGTCCTGGCCAGGCAGGGCCGCCTGCAGCCGCTCGCGCAACCGGCTCAAGGTGTCGAGCGCGGCCTGGAACTCCCCCTCCTGCTGCAGGGTGGCCGCGGTCTCCAACTGTAGCCGCGTTCGGGCGATCTCCTCGTCGAGAAAACGCACCACCGTCGCGGCCTGTTCCTCCCGGCCGAGGGCGAGGAGGCCGGTGAAGAGGCGCTGGTAATCGCCGGGGGTGGCCGGGTAGAAGATGACCTTGAGCTGGAGCAGTCGCACCTGTTCCAGCAGCTCGGCGTCCGGAGCCGGGCCAGGGCTGGCGGCCAGGGAATCGTTGACCGTCGAATCGGCCGGGACGCTGATCCCGCGCAGGGCCAGCTCTGCCCGGAACTGGCCGGCCAGGGCGTGCCAGCGATTCACCTCGGCCAGGGCGCGGCGGTGCCCCTCCCCGGTCAGGGTACCGGCTAGGTCGGCGGTCCGCCGGGCCCGGGCCTCGGCGCCGGCGATCACCCCTGAAGCCCCACGGTACTCCTCGGCGAAGAGGTAAAGCCGAAAGAGCGACAGGTAGTCGTCCGGACCGAGGGTGTAGTAGTCGACCTGAACCTGGAGGTTCTCGGCCCGCCGGCGGATCTCCTGCAGCAGGCCCTTCAGCAGCGGGGTCCACAGTCGTTCGCGGAGATCGGGCATGACCTCGGCCGCCTGCTCCAGGGTCTGCCGGGCCCGGTCCGGGGCCTTCATGTGGTAGTAGGAGCGGGCGAGGAAGACCCAGATCTCGCTGCGGTACCGGTACCGCTGGATCGCCTCCTCGAAGCGGGCCGCGGCCTCCTCGTAGTTCCCCGAGGCATAGGAAAGCCGGCGGTCGACCCCGAAGGTCAGGCCGACGCCGCTGTCGATGTAGTCGGCGTCGCTGAAGCGCTCGGAGTCGGGAATGTACAGCCGGTCGTTGAGGAAGTCGAGCGCCCCCGCCTCCTCGGAACGCGGCTGGGGCCAGGCGGCCAGGACGGTAGCGAGGAAGAGGAACAGGGCCACGACGCGGCTCCCTGGCCGGGATCGCAGACCCGTGGCCGTCGGCCGTGCAGGTCCGGGCCGGGCCCGCTCAGATGTTGGACCGCGACTGGCCACCGTCCACGTTCAGGCAGGCGCCGGTAACCCAGCTAGCCCGCGGCGAAGCGAGGAAGACCACCACCGAGGCCACCTCCTCGGGGGTGCCGAACCGTCCCGAGGGGATGTTGGCGGCCACGAAGGCCTTGATCCCCTCGGGATCGGCCTGCTGGCGACGCTCCCAGCTTCCCCCGGGGAAGAGGATCGATCCAGGGGCCACCGAGTTCACCCGGATCCCCTTGGGGGCCAGCTCCCGGGCCAGGTTGGCCGTCGTGCTGATCAGGGCGGCCTTGGCCGCGTTGTAGGAGATCGGCCCGCCTTGCTCACGGCCGAAGATCGAGGAGATGTTCACCACGCTGCCACCGCCGCGGGCCTCGAGCAGAGGGATGGCGGCGCGCGTCACCCGGACCGCGGCGAGGAAGCTCATCCCCAGGACCCGATCCCACTCCTCGTCGGAGATGGCGGCGAACGGGGTCCAGACCGAGCCGCCGACGTTGTTGACCAGCACGTCCAGGCCGCCGAGGCGATCCCGCGCCGCGGCGACCACGCTCTCGGCCCCGGCGGTCAGGGTCACGTCGGCCGGGACCGCCTCCACCGTGGCCCCCGTGGCCCGCAACTCCTGGACCACGGCCTGGAGCCCGGCCTCGTTCCGCGCGCACAGACACAGGTGCGCCCCTTCCGCAGCCAGGGTCCGGGCGATCCGCAACCCGATCCCGCGGCTGGCGCCGGTAACCAGCGCCACCTTCCCCTTGAGCCCCAGATCCATCGCTCCCGCTCCTCCTCGGTAATCGGGTATCCCTGCCTCTCAACTCACTCGATAATCGGTCAACAGGCGCTGGGCGTTCCGGTGGGTCAGCTTGTCCATGACCTCGCGCGGCAGATCCAGGCCGACCAGGTGGTCGATCAGCCGATGGCTGAAGTCATCGCGGGCAAAGAGGAGCCGGTCCTGGAACTCCAGCAGGAAGGCCTGGCCGAACCCGCGGTCGCGCGACAGGGCGTTGAGGGCCGATCCGGCCGACAGGTCGGCCCACAGGTTGCGGTACCGCCGCAGCATCTCCGGCACCCGCCCACCCGGAAGGACCGGACCGGTCGGGTACAGCTCGACGGCAAAGCGATCGTCCCCCGAGATATGGGCCCAGAACCCGGGGGCATGCCCGACGAAGACGGTCTCCGGACAGGCGACCACGGCCCGCTCCAGGGCCTCGATGCTGCCGCCGTACCACCAGTCCGACCGGGCGGCCCCGGATTCAAGCGTGCTGCCGTTCCCCTCCCCGGTCGGGATCGGGTAGTCGAGGTGGACGATCACCGGCAGACCGCGCTGACCGCAGTACCGGTAGAGTCGGACCGCGTCGGGATCGTCGAAGGTCAGCCGTGCCTTGAGCTCCCCGGCCACCCGGATCCCGTGGATCTCCACCGCGGTCTTGAGCCGATCAAGCGCGTCCGGTCGCTTGGGGTGCGGCAGGTATCCCAGAACGAAGCGATCCGGCGCCACGCGGCCGACCGACAGGACATCGGCCAGCGGAATCCCGCTGCCGATCGGCGGGAGGATCTTGCGGTAGG
>JBAZUN010000398.1:0-5916 GCA_041661365.1 Candidatus Latescibacterota bacterium | reverse complement strand
TACCTGGAGGACCACGCCAGCCGGGGGGAAGGGGTGTGGAAGCGGGCCGTCTTCGGCAGCCGCGGTTCCCTGGATCTGCCCGGGGATCGCTCGGGAAGGCGGGTCCGCCTGCTGCTCGAGGGACAGGAGCCGGTCGACGATCAACGCCTGTTGGAGCAGGTCCCGGGGCTGCGCCTCGACCGGGCCACCGCGGCCCTGTTCGGCGGGGAGCGCCTCTACGAATACCGGTTCCCCTTCCCCGAGATCGACCGGAAGCTGCTGGCCGTCGAGTATGCCGACTTCGGCGGCGCGATAATGGAAGGCCGCCAACCCGAGGTCGACGGTGAGCAGGGTGCCCGGTCGGTGGCCCTCTGCTACGCCATGCTGGAGTCCCAGGTCGCCGGTCGGGCGGTCAGCGTCGAGGAGGTGCTGGAGGACCGGTTGTGCGCGTACCAGGAGGAGATCAACCACAGCCTCGGGCTGTGATGGTCGGTGCCCACGAGGGCGCTGTCGCTGCCTGATTCCAGGAGTATAGTGTCGCGTCCGAGAAATACCTTGGCATTCGCGGGCCGATCCATCCCGGCCAGCGTCGTGTGCCGGATCGTTCTCGATCCGGCCACGTCCCTGTGCTCGCTCACTTCCTGTATCTTCTGGTCGATACAGGGCGCTCGCGCGCCTAGCTGCCGGGCGCTTTATGGCCCTTCGGGCTACTCGGCCCGCTCGGTGACACAACCCATTTCTCGGACGCGACACTAGATGCCCGCCATCCTCTGCCCCCGCTGTCACAAGCTGATCAGCAGCGACGCGCCCCAGTGCATCTTCTGCGGCCAGCGCCGGCCGGGGCTGTGGGGACTCACCGGCGTCCTCGCCCGCTGGCGGGCCCGGGTCGACTTCTCCCGCCTGATCGTGGGTCTTTGCGTGGGGCTCTACCTGCTGGCCCTGATCAGCGATCCCGGCGCCATCCTGCGCCCCCAGGGGATGATGGGCCTGCTGGCCCCCAGCGACCGGGCCAGCTTCCGCTTCGGCATGACCGGCAGCGTGCCGATCTTCGGCCTGGGGCACTGGTGGACGGTGATCACCGCCATCTACCTGCACGGCGGCCTGCTGCACATCTTCTTCAACATGATGTGGATCCGCCAGCTCGGGCCGCTGGTCGAGCAGCTCTACGGTCCCCTCCGGCTGTTCGTCATCTACACCGTGGCCGGCGCCGTCGGCTTCCTGCTGTCGGCCTACATGGGCCACCCCTACCCCCTGGGCGCTTCCGGCTCGATCTTCGGGCTGCTGGCCGCGGCGATCGCCTACGGTCGCCGGGCCGGCTCTTCCCTGTTCACCCGCCAGTTCCTGCAGTGGGCCGCCATCCTGTTCGTCTTCGGACTGGTCTTTCCGGGGGTCGACAACTGGGCTCACGCCGGGGGGTTCATCGGCGGGTACGGCACGGCCTACCTCTTCGCCCGGCAGCAACGAGGGGAGGGACTGGGGTCGTACCTCGCTGCCGCGCTCTGCGTCGCGGCTACCCTCGGGGCCTTCGCCCTGCAGGTGCGGGCCGTGCTGGGGCTGCCGTTTTGAAAGACGCTCAGACCTCGCTGAGCTTCTTCGCCAGGCTGAACTCCAGCGGCCCCACGGTCAGGCCGCCGTCGACGACCAGGACCGCGCCGTTGGTGAAGCTCGATTCGTCCGAGGCCAGGTATAAAGCCGCGGCGGCGATCTCCTCGGGCCGGCCGATGGAGCCCCGGGCGTACAGGGCGTCGGTGCGGCGCCGGACCTCCTGGTCGACCAGCATCGGCTCGGTCGAGGCGGTCGCCACGGTCCCCGGACAGATGACGTTCATCCGGATGCCGCGGGAGGCGTACCGCAGGCAGGCCGAGCGGGTGAAGGCGATGATCGCCCCCTTGGCCGTGCTGTACCCCACCAGCCCGTAGGCGAACAGGCCGTTGACCGAGGAGAGGTTGACGATCGACCCGCCCCCGGTGGTCAGCATCTCGCGGACCGCCCTCTGGGTGGCGTAGAAGACGCTGCGCAGGGTGGTGGCCATCACCTGGTCCCACAGCGCCACCTCGACCTCGAGCAGGTCGCCGTCCTGCCGGGTCAGCTCGAACGGTCCATAGGCGTTGTTGACCAGCACGTCGACCCGGCCGAAGGTCGCCAGGGTGCGGTCGAACATCGCGTCGAGCTGATCGGTCCGGGCCACGTCGACCGGCACGTGCAGGGCCCGGCCGCCGGCGGCCTCGATCTCGGCCACGGTCGCGCGGCCGCGCTCCTCGCTGATCTCGCCAACGACGACCCGGGCCCCCTCTCGCGCGAACAGCAGGGCCGTGGCCCGGCCGATGCCGGCGCCGGCGCCGGTGATCACCGCAACCTTGTCCTGAAGTCTCATGGCCGTTCCTCGCCGAAGAGAGCGGATGGTGTTGCCCGGGGCTTAGGGTACGCGTATTTATTCGGGTCAACAACGCGGAAGACGGGCCCGTGATCGAGGTCGAATCCCTCACCCAGCGCTACGGACGACTCACCGCGGTCGACGGGATCAGCTTCCGCGTCGGCCGGGGCGAGGTGGTCGGTTTCCTCGGCCCCAACGGCGCCGGCAAGAGCACGGTCCTCAAGGTGCTCTCCACCTTCCTCTGTCCGACCGCGGGCCGGGTGACGGTCGGCAATCTAGACGTGGTGACCCGATCCCTGGCCGTGCGGCGCCTGATCGGGTACCTGCCCGGCGACACCCCGGTTTATCCGGCGATGCGGGTCGATCGCTTCCTCCGCTTCGTGGCCGAGGCCCGCGGCCTGCGCGGCCATGACCTGGCCGCCGGGCTGGAGCGGGTCGCCGACCTACTCGGCCTGGCCCCGGCCCTGGGGCAGCGGCTGGACCAGTGCTCCACCGGGTTCCGGCAGCGCGTCGGCCTGGCCACGGCCCTGGTCCACGATCCGCCGATCCTCCTCCTCGACGAGCCGACCCACGGGTTCGACCCGCTCCAGGTGCTGGCCTTCCGCGAGCTCCTCCGCACCCTCAGGCCCGACCGGGCGATCCTCTTCAGCACCCACATCGTCGCCGACGTGGAGGCGGCCAGCGACCGGGTCCTGGTCATCCACCGCGGCCGACTCCTCGGGGATGGTCCGACCGCGGCCCTGGCTGCCCGGGCCGGGGTCCCGGGCGCGCCGCTCGAACAGGTCTTCGCCCAGCTCGTGCGGAGTTCGGCAGGAGGCGCCGATGGCTGACCCCGGACGGCTCAACCGCCGCGAGCTGGTCGAGGGGATCCGGGTCGTGCTCGGCCGCGAGCTGAGCGCCTACTTCGACTCCCCGATCGCCTACGTCTACACCGCGGTCTTCCTGGTGCTGTCGGGCACCGTCTTCATGAACGACTTCTTCCTGAATGCCGTGCTCGACATGTCGGCCTGGTTCCGCGTCCTCCCCTTCCTGCTCATCCCGTTCGTGCCGGCGATCACCATGCGATCCTGGGCCGAGGAGCACGCGCAGCACACCTTCGAGCTGCTGATGACCCTGCCCCTGCAGCCGGTGCAGACCGTGCTGGGCAAGTTCCTCGCGGCCCTGGGGTTCTTCGCCCTGACCCTGCTCGGCAGTCTGCCCATCCCCCTCATGCTGGTCTGGCTCGGCAATCCGGACCTGGGTGTCGTCGTTGCCGGGTACCTCGGGGCCCTCTGCCTCGGCGGCCTCTTCCTCTCGGTCGGGCTGTTCGCCTCGGCCCTGACCCGCGACCAGGTAATCGCCTTTGTCGTGGCCGGCCTGCTCGGCTTTGCCCTGGTGCTGAGCGGCCATCCCCGCGTGGTCGAGGTGCTCGACGGGCTGGCCCCGGCCCTGCAGGCCGGAACCTGGCTGCAGACCTCGCTGTCGGCCTTGCCCCGGTACGAGGCCATGACCCGCGGGCTGCTGCGCCTGGCCGACCTGGTCTACTTCGTTCTCATGAGCGGGTTCTTCCTGGGGCTGAACCTCCTCATCCTGCAGCGGAGCCGGTATTGAGGCGGCGCTTCCTGCTCCAGGCCGGCCTGGTCCTGCTCCTCCTGCTCGTTGTCGTGGTGCAGGTGGACCGGCTGCTGGGCCTGCCCCGGGGCGGAATCCTGGACCTGGGCGACACGGCCCCGGGCACCCTGGCGCCTGGAACGGTCGCCTTCCTCCGCGACCTCGACCAGCCGCTCTCGATCACCTGCTTCCTCACCTTCGACGAACGCCTGCCCCCGCACCTCAAGAACCTCGAAGGCTCGGTCCGGGTCCTGCTCGCGGCGATGGAGCGCCAGGCCCCCGGGCTGGTGACCTGGCGGGTCATCGATCCTGACCTGAGCGGGACGGCCGGCGCCGAATACGCGGCCAGACACCGGGTCTCGCCGATCAAGGTCCGGCGGGTGGTGCGGGACGAAACCTCGGAGCAGACCGTCTGGTCGTCGATGGTGCTGGCCCTGGGCGACTACCCCGAACTGCTGATCCAGGATATAACGCCAGCCCAGCTCCCCCGCCTGGAGGAGTTGATCGTGGCCCAGCTCCAGGCCCTCCGTGCCCCACCGCGGCCGGTCTTCGCCGTGGCCACGCCGCCGGGGTACGAGGTTCTGCGGGGAACCTTGGCGAACTACGGCGAGGTGATCGACCTCGACCTGGACGGCCAGCCGGACATCCCCGCTGAGGCCGACCTGCTGTTCTGGGTGCAGCCGGAGCGGGTCACGACCGAGCACCGACGCCGGCTCCGGCGATTCGTCGCCTCGGGACGAAGCGTCGTACTGGCGGGAAGCGCGTACGCAATCGACTGCGTCGGCGACGATGGCGGTCAGCCGGCCTGGCAGGCACGGGCCCTGCCCCAGGCCTGGCACGACCTGCTTCAGCCCCTGGGCCTGACCCCGACCGCGGATCTCCTCCTCGACCGCGGCACCGGCCCCCTGACCTTTCCCTGTGGTTCGGTGGCGCGCACCCTCGAGCCGTCCTTTGCCCTGCGCTGCCTGCCGGCTTTTTACAACCAACGGAGCTTCCTCGGCCCGGCGCGCGGCGGTCTCAGCTTCGGCGGTGCCAGCCCGTTGGCCGTGGACCCGGGCCGTGCGGCCCGCGAGGGGTTCGAGGCGGAGATCGTGGCGACCACCACGGACAGGGCCCGGGTGGTCCCGCTTCCCGAAGGCCGCTTCACCGAGCGGGACCTGGGAGATGATCTACCGGTGCCCAAGCAGAACCTGATGGTCCTGCTGCACCCGCAAGAGCCGGGGCAGGGGCAGATCCTGGTGCTGGCCAGCCCGGCCCTGCTGCAGGACGGCCGGCTGGACGATCCGGCCTATGCCCACCCGATCTTCCTGCGGACCCTGGTGCGGACCTTCGCCGAGCCGCGACGGCTGGTATGGGGACGGCTGGAGAAGGGCGGGCCCCAGCCTCTGACCGTTCCTGGCGGCGTTGGCCGACTGTTCTGGCGGCTGGCCGCGAGCCTGGCCGTGCCGCTGGCCCTGCTGGTCCTGGGGCTCCGTCGGAGCCGGGTCTCCCGGCCACTGCCCGGTGAGGGAACGCGACGAGGATCACCCCGCTCGGTGGTCGCGCTCGCGACGATCCTGGGAATCGCCCTCCTCACCGGGTTCATCCGCCGCGGTCCGGCCCTGGACCTGAGCAACGACGACCTCAACACCCCGGCGTCGCTGACCCGAGCCCTGCTGGAGAGATACCGGAGCGGGCTGACCGTCGAGCTGATCTCCTCCCCCCGCGCCGAGCTCCCCGCGCCGATTCGCCAGGCCCAAGAACGGGCCGCGGACCTGCTGACCGGCCACGGGGTGCCGCTGCACCGCCTGGCTCCGGAAGGGCTCGCGCCCGAGGCTCGGCAGCAGCTCGCGATCCAGGGCCTGCATCCCTTCGTGGTCGAGCGGGTGACCCACGACTCGACCTCGACCCGGCCGATCTGGTCGGCCCTTCGTCTGCAGCGGGGCGACGCCCACACCGCGATCCCGCGCCTCGACGGCGAGACCTCTGCCCAT
>JBAZUN010000397.1:0-5924 GCA_041661365.1 Candidatus Latescibacterota bacterium | reverse complement strand
GGCCGCCCGAGGAGGGGCCACAGGGTGTAGAGCCGGACCGAGGGGGCCGGCACCATCACCGTAGCCAGGCCGCGGCAGATGCCGAGGGTCTCGCCGGTCCAGAACTCGCGGATCAACCTCGGTTCGTCCGGGTCCAGACCGAGGAGCCCCCACTCCAGCCGATGCTCGCGCGCCTCGGCTCCCAGGTTGAACACCGCCACCAGGTCGTATCGGCATCCCTGGGCTTCCACCGGCAGGTGCCAGACCTCGGGCTCGTCCGCGGTGAAGAGGGTTACCGGCCGAGCCGCGCGGGCCAGTCCGGGGAGGGACTGCTGCATCAGGCGGAGCCGCTCCTCGGGCAGGATGGTCAGGTCGTCGGAGAACATCACGCTGGAGCCGGAGAGGACCAGCATGGTCACCCGCAGGCGGCATTCCTCGGTGTTCCCGTGGGTGCGGATCGACAGGTCGCAGGCCTCGTGGTTGTAGAGCCGGCCGTGCAGCCAGTACTCGGCAGCCGACATGCGGAAGACCTCGCGCAGGGTCGGCCAGGTGTGGGCCCCGGCGTCGAGGGTGTCGTTGGTGGCGTAGACCCCGTCGGCCAATCCGGCGGACAGGAGCGGCGGGGTCTGGCAGTAGCGGACGTAGGCCTCGCCGGCCCCGTCGCGGATCGCCTGCATGGCGCCGCGCAGCGGGTCCCAGCCGCGCACGCTCGCTGGACCGGCCGGGTGCAGCCCCTCGCCGGCGCAGGCGGCGATGAAGTCGATCTTGAAGTACCGGGCGCCGGCGGCCACCAGGCGGCGGAAGGTGTCGACGAGGTACTGGCGCGCCCCGGGCTGGGTGGCGTCGAGCTGGACCTGCAGCGGGTACGGGGTCCAGTACCAGCGCCAGGTGGTGGCCGGCCTCCCCTCGGCGTCGCGCAGCATCCACTCCGGGTGTTCGGCGAACAGCCGCGAGGTGCGGGCGATGTCGGTCGGCGCGATCCACAGGCCGAGGTACAGCCCCATCCCCTCGAGCTCGGTGGCCAGGGCTTCCAGCCCGCCCGGGTAATCGGCCGGATCCGCGTCCCAATCGCCGCAGATGTCCCCGGTCTGCCAGCCGTGGTCCAGCAGCATCAGGTCCATCCCCAGGTCGCGGAAGCGCTCGGCGACCACCCGGGCATTGGCCACGGTGAAGGCGTGGCTGATCGGCATCCGGATGGCGTACCAGGAGCACCACCCCCGGGTTGCCGGGGTCAGCCGCGGCGGGGTCACCGCGGCGATCAGATCGCCGTAGCTCTCCAGGGCCCGCAGCGGGTCGCGGTCGGCCCGCAGCACCAGCCAACCGGTCTGCACCTGCTCCCCCGGGGCCAGGACCCGGCCGTTGAAGCGGGCGATGCCGCAGACCAGCAGCTCGTCGGTCGAGGGGAGGTACCGCAGCCGGACCACCGGACGGTGGTGGGGGGCGCTGACGAACCCCACGGTGAGCGCGGCCCCCCCGGCCAGGGTCACCATCCCCTGGCTGTCGACGCTCAGGCCGGTCCCCTGGGGATCGACCAGCGGCTCGACCGAGGGATGGCCCAGGCCACGCTCCAAGTAGGCGCGCACCTGGCGTCCGGAGAGGCCCAGCTCGACCCGGCCCTGGGTGATCAGCTCCAGGTCGCCCAGGGCGCAGGGCCGATCCCCGGTGTTGGTGTTCTCCCCTTCCAGGGCGATCAGGCCGCGGTCCTCGTAGAGGAGGAACTTCAGGCACACCCGCACCGGCAGCCCTTCGGCGACCAATGGCCGCAGAACCTCGACGGCCGGGCCCAGGAGATCCTCGGCCGGCTGGCGCACCTCCTCGCCGTCGGCCTCCAGCTTGTACCGTTTCCCCGCCACGGTCAGGTGCGCCGCGGCATCCCCCACCCCGACCGCCGGATCGGTCCAGCAGGCCGACCAGATCCAGGCGTCGGGGCGCAGCTCGAGATGAACGTTGCTCATGGTCGATAACTCCTCAGGTCTCGATCACCAGCGCGGCGTGAAGGTGCACCCGCTCCAGGCGGGCGGTCAGCCAGCCGACCTTCTTGCCGTGGCGGACGAACCTCCAGTCCAGGGGACTCTGCTCCAGGGCCAGCCGCACCTTCTTGGGCCGGTTCGGCAGCCGCACGCGAATCTCCACCGGACCGACCGCGGGCACCTCGTCGATCGTCCCGTCGTTCGGCCGGTTCGGGATCCCGGAGGCCCGGTTGATCAGGTGCACGAGGAGGCGTTCCCCCTGGCGGCGCAGGACCACGTCGACGCAGGTGGGCGCCTCGACCTGGATCGGCAGCTCGCCGATCAGGGCCCGGGTCACCTCGCCGACAAAGGCCCGGGCCAGGGGGTAGCGGTTCCGGTCGAAGAAGCGGAAGAGGTCGAAGGGGACATAGGCCACCGCTCCCTTCCCCGAGCGAAGAAGGGTGGCGCTCGGATGGGGGAGGAGTCGGTCGTCGAGCAGGGAGCTGGTGCCCAGTTGGCCGAGGGGCTTGGCCCGGGTCGGCCGCACCAGACGCCAGGTCCGGCTGTGGGCGTGGAAGGAGCCGTCGGCCGCGGGCACGTGGTAACTCGCCGATTCCTCCACGGTGCCCCGGTTCACCCCGAGGAAGAGCCCGCCGAAGCGGTCGACCGCGGCGGCTCCCGAAACCAGGAGCCGCCCCCCGCGCGCCACCCAGGCCTTGAGGCGGCCGACCATCTCGGCGGACATCCCGTCCTGCTCGGGAACCACCACCGCGGGGAACTCGTCCAGCCGCTGCATCAGGGCCCACTCGTCGAGGACGTCGACGTTGTAGTGGTTCTCCAGCAGGGAGTAGACCGCCCCCTGGACCGGAGCGGTGTCCTGGCCCCACATCAGGTTGCGGTCGGGCCGGCTGCGGCCGTGCCGCTCGGAGTGGAGGACCGCCACCTGGGGCACGGTCTCGGTCCCCTGGCAGAGGCCGCGCCGCGCCTTGACGAACCGGCCGACCTCGCGCAGCCGCTCGATCCGCCACGGCACCAACTGGCCGTTGCGCAGGCTCGAGTGCTCGTAGACCTGCACCGCGCCGCCCAGGGCGGTCACCACCGCGGCCTCCTGCTGGATCATGGCCACCGGCTTGAAGGTCCAGGGCGAGGTTGGGTCGCCCATCCCGTGAGCCGCGTAGAAGGCCCAGATCATGATGTCCCAGGGCTTGCCGCGGGTGGAGATGAAACGGGCCTCGCAGCGGCAGCCGTCCAGGCCGAAGACCCAGGTGTTGTCCCCCGAGATCCAGTCGGTCGGGACCCAGGGCTCGCCCGGGTGGCGGAAGGTCTGCAGCCAGTTGGAGCAGACCAGCACCCCCTTGCGGTGTTGGTGGACCGCCTCGCAGTACCGGGCGACGTACTCCTCGAAGGAGCGCAGGGCAAAGCCGTACCAGGCCGGCCAGTCCTTGGCCTCGGGCGAGGCCGGTGGGGAGGCGATCCCCGTGGCCTGGGTGAAGGCCCGGCGGCAGCGGCGGCAGTAGCAGGGCTCAGAGGCCCAGATGTCGCCGTCGATCCAGAAGCCGTCGACCCTGTACCGGTCGATCAGCTCCCGCAGTTGCGGCAGCATCAGCTTCTCCAGGTACGGCGAGCGCGGGCAGATCTTCCCAGGCACCGGCTTGCCGGCCGCGTCGATCCGGCACCAGTCCCGGTGCTTCCTGCCGGCCGCGTCGTCCCAGATCCCGGAGTAGTGGCAGTGCAGGGGCAGATCGAGCTGACCGGTCGCCTCCCGCCAGCCGGCCAGGGCGTCCCGCTTCACCCCCGGGCTGACCGAGGCGCCCGGGGTCTGGCTGAACCAGCTCGTGTACCCGGGGTGCCCCTTACAGTCGGTCTGGACGAAGTCAGCGCCCAGCCGCTCGAGCAGGGGCACCAGGTGCTTCGGGGTGGCGTGGGTCCCCAGCTCGGTGTCCCCCTCACCGGCGTGGAGGTCGTAGTGCAGGCCGAAGTACCGCTTCTTGCCGTGCCACTGGCCGCGCGGGGTCGCCGTTGCCATGACGGGCTCCTTCACTGCAGCGGGGAGAAGGGGACGGGGACCAGGTTGCGGCTGATGACCGCGTCGACGATCGCGCCGTTGGCCTCGGTCCGGCGGCGGGTCTCCTGCCACTCGGGGTCGGCCCGGAAGGCGGTCCAGGCCGCCTCCTGGGTCTGCTCGTCGGTGAACCGCATCAGGTAGACCAGGGTATGCTCCTCCTCGGGCCGGGCATCGGTCCAGAAGCCGACCACCTCCATCCGGTACCGGGCGAAGAGGCGCATGGTCACGGTC
The DNA here is from genome assembly GCA_041661365.1 of Candidatus Latescibacterota bacterium. GTDB lineage: Bacteria > Latescibacterota > UBA2968 > UBA8231 > UBA8231 > CAITNQ01. Next base: position 1,700 of record JBAZUN010000397.1, on the reverse strand, counting down.
TCGAAGCGGGCGAGGATGTCCGGCATGCGGCCGGCCGGGATGCGGTAGGTGCGCAGCTCGTAGATCATCGAGTAGTACTCCGTCGACGGGTGAAGGCCGGCTTGTGGGGACCGCGCGAATCCCGATCTTCACGGAGAGGGGACGCGGTGGCTGCAAATAGAGGGACCGGGATGGGACCTGTCAAACGCGGAGAGGGCGTACGATGAGGATCGCCGCTGCAGAGGCCGTTTGCTGCTCTGGTGGGAAAGCGCAGGTCGGGCCATGACCGGCGATGAACCCAAGGCGAAGGCCGAGGCCCCCCGGGCCGACGGCTGCATCCTGGACCTGGGCTTCGAGTCAGAGCCACCGGATGCCGTTCGTGAGCTGGGTCGTGTCCTGATCGTTCCGGGGTCAATGGCCCGGATCACGACCTCCTTCTCCTTCAGCGGGCGCGGCTGCGCCGTGGTCGAGTGTCCGGAGCCTGGTCAGGAAGGGCTCATCCGTCTGGCCCCGGAGACCGGCGCGCCGTTGGCCGGTGACGGCACCGTGCTGGAGTTCGTGTACCGGCCGGTGATCGACCGGGCCGTCGAGCTGACGGGTTTCCCGATCCTCCGCTGTCTCGGTCGCGACGAACGAGGCGAGTCCGGCTGGCCGGTGATGGTCGAGCTGCGGGCCCGCGGCAGCGCGGCCGAAGGCACCTACGACGTGGAGGTCACCAGCGGTAAGGCGATCGTGGCTGCCGGCGGTGCCGGCCTGTCTCAGACCAACTGGTACCGCTTCGTGCTGCACCGCGTCGACGGTCAGGTGGCGCTCTGGCTCGGGCCGCCGGGGGAGGAGCAGGCCATCGCCGCGTACCCCGATCTCGATCCGGACCTGGCGGTCCACGAACTGCTGCTGGGGAACGGGGGGAATCCGTGGGCCCTCGGTTCGGGGTACTGGGACGAGGTGCGGTTGGGACAGGTTATTCCCATTTGACGGGAGACAGGAGAGCGATGGACAGGGCAGAACTGGCAACGCGGACCCGGGGGATGGTCGTCTTCGCGGTCACCCCCTTCACCGAGCGGCAGGGACGGACCGTGGTCGACGAGGACGGGGTCCGGCGGAACCTCGAGTTCCTGGTCCAGGGTCGGATGCCGGCGGTGGTCGTCTGCGGCGGCGTGGGCGAGCTGTGGGAGCTGAGCGAGGCAGAGCACCTGCAGGTGGTCCGGGCCGCGGCAGCCCAGGCCGCCGGCCGCATCCTGGTCTATGCCGGGGTCTGTGGCGACGCCGAGGGCTCGGCCGCCCGGGCCCGGCTGGTCGAGGAGGCCGGCGCCGACGGACTGCTCCTCTTTCCCGACGACGAGGCCGTGCCGAACCCCGAGGCCCTGCTCCACTACTACACCACGGTCTCGCGCCGCGTGGGGATCGGGCTGATGCCGTTCCGGGCCGATGCCTGGGTCGACCTCCCGCTCCTCCACCGGTTGGTCGAGATCCCCGGGGTCGTGGCGCTCAAGGAGGAGCGCGAGAACATGGAGGAGTTCCGCCAGATCGTCCTGGCCCTGGGCGACCGCCTGGCCGTGATCGGCGCCGGGGACGGCTTCGCCCCCTGCTACCTGGTGCTCGGCGGCGCCGGGGTGGCCTGCAGCCTGTCGAACCTCGTGCCTGGGCTCTACGCCGAGATGTGGGAGGCGGCGCAACGCTGGGACTACCGGCGGGTGATGGAGATCCACACCTTCCTGGCC
>JBAZUN010000396.1:3874-5939 GCA_041661365.1 Candidatus Latescibacterota bacterium | reverse complement strand
CGGTCGAGTCCCGCTCGAGGGCGTAGTACCGGGACCACAGGTAGGCCAGCTCCGCGGTGCGCGGGTATGCCGGGAAGCGGCGGCGCAGCTCGGGGTAGGACTCGGGCAGGTCCGGGCCGGCGGCCTGGCCAAGGGCGAAGAGCAGTTCGGGTCGGTCGGCGAAGCGTGCCAGCAGGGCTCGCTGCTCGGACTGCACCCGGACCCGAGCCGTGCTGTCGGTCCGGAGAGACTGGAACCAGCCCTCGTTCCAGGCCCGCACATTGTCCGGGTACAGGGTGGTCTCGCGGTCCAGGTGGGCCTTGACCTCGGCGAACGGCCGACCGGCCATCAGGGCCATCTCGGCTGCCGTGTACTCGGCGTCGCGGACCGGCCGTCCCTGGGCGTCGTGGGTCAGTACCGAGCCGCGGTACTGACCCAGTTGCCGCATCCACCCCGGGTCGCCGGAGAAGGGGCGAAGCTCCTGCGGGGCGGCCTGGTCGGAGATGGCGTAGAACAGGGCCACGGCGCCGGCGGGCAGCCTCACCTCGGCGATCCAGCGGTCCCCCTGTCGCTCCATGGGGACGACGCTCTCGACCGTGGCCAACGGACTGGTGACATAATGGACAAAGGCCCGTTGGCCGGAGCCGGTCAGACTGGCGCCAGGGGCTTCGAGCTGAACCGTTTCCCCGAGACGGGGTCGTTCCGGCCGGGCCTGGACCGTGGCGGGTATGGCTGGTGGCTCAATAAGGCGAAGGCGGATGGTCCCTACCGGGATGCCAGGCGTCCCCCGTGCCGGACCCAGACGGACGACCCCCAACCCCAGCAGTCCGTGCAGGCCCAGGCTGGCGACCAGGGCCAGGGGGAGTCCGGCCCACCCGACGATGCGGGCGATCCACCCAGTGGGAGGTGCCGGCCGCAGCCACGGGGTCACGGGCAGGACCGCCGCCAACCTCTCGCGGAGACGATGACGGCTCTGCCGGCGGGCCTGCACCTCCTCGCCCAGTAGGACGAACAGGTCGTCACGGAGCTGCCGCCGCGCCCGGATCAAGTCGAGCTTGATCGTGGGCACCGACAAGCCCAGGAAACGGGCGATCTGGGATTGGGAGCACTGCTCGAAGTAGTAGAGCACCACGATCCGGCGGCGCCTCGGCTCCAGCCGGTCGAGCGCCTCCCAGATCAGCCGGCTGGCATCGTCCTCCTCCACCACCTGATCCGGCTGCTTCAGGTGCAGGGCCAGCCCGGCCTCGGGATCGGTCAGCCCGACCTGGCACCGCTGCCGCTGTCGCTGGTGGTCGACCACCGCGTTGGCGGTGATCTGCCAGAGCCACGGCACGAACCGTCCATGCTGGCGCAGGGTTACCAGGTGCGCGTAGGCATGGCCGAAGACCTCCTGCACCACGTCGTCGACCTCGTCGGGCCGGCGCAGGGCCTCCCAGACCACGCCGCGCACCAGACCCACGTATCGCTCGGCCAGATCGCCGAAGGCGCTCGGGTTTCCGGCCAGGGCCTGCTCCACCAGGTGCTGGTCGCTGGCTGCCATGGATCGTCCCCCCTGAATCCTCGGAGAACCCTCCTACGAGCTACGCCCCCTGCTGGTCCTCGTCCGAGATGGTATACAATAGACGGCGGTCAGACGGAACGGGGTATTGGGCCAGCGGTTATTTTTCGCCCCGGAGAGATCCTTTCAGTCCGGTCGAGCGTCTTATCTTTGGGTATGGCCTGCCGCCGGATCGCCTGGACCTGGCTTCGGGGCAGGCCTGACGGGCTTGCCCGTCCCGTTCCCAGCAAGGCCGATTCAGGGGGCATCCGAGGACAGGAGGAGCAGGTCCTGTCCCGCCACGCGGAGGAGGCCCATGGCTCACAGGTCAGCGCCCGCGTTGGCCGGAGCGTTCCTCCTCGCCCTGTCGGCCCTGACTCCGACGGCGGCCGCCCCCGAGTTCGTCTGCGCCGGGTTCGAGCCCGAGGATACCCCTGCCGGGATCGCGGCCAAGACGGCCGATACCGGAGCCCGGAAGCTGAGCCCGCGCGGCACGGTCAACGTCCTGGTGGTCTTCGCCCAGTTCGCCGACCAGGCCAGCCGCGGCAA
>JBAZUN010000396.1:0-3864 GCA_041661365.1 Candidatus Latescibacterota bacterium | reverse complement strand
GAGATCCCGGCCTGGGCCGCGACCCTGTTCGACCCGGCCGTGCCGGGAAGCTTCAGTCACTACTTCCAGACCGTCTCCCTCGGCCAACTCCAGATCCGGGGCACGGTCCTCCCCCATCGCTTTACCTCGGACGAACCGGCCTCGGCCTACCTGTCCTCGGTGTCGACCGAACCCGGCGAGTACGGCAGGTTCGTGCAGCAGGTGCTGGCCCGCGTGGACCAGGAGATCGACCTGGGCCGGTTCGACAACGACGGGCCGGACGGGGTCCCCAACTCGGGGGACGACGACGGTTTCGTCGACTACCTCTGCCTCTGCGTGCGCTCGGTGCCCCGCAACTTCATCATCGGGTCGGCGACCGGGATCGCCCGTCTGGTACCCGACGTGCCTTGGCTATCCCAGGACCCTGGCTTCGGCGGCGGCGCGATCCTGATCAGCCCGACCGGTCACGGCGCCTTGCTGGCCGAGGGCGGAATGGCGCAGACCGTAGGCGCGATGGCCCACGAGTTCGGCCACGGGCTGGGCCTCCCCGACCTGTACGACACCTCCTTCCTGGGGATCGCCGCGCAGGACCCGGTCGAGGACAGCGCCGGGATCGGCGCCTGGGGGCTGATGGGCTGGGGCGCTCAGGGGTGGCAGGGGGACGACGGGCCGAACCCACCGAGCGCCTGGAGCCTAGAACAACTCGGGTGGATCGGCCAGAACAACGACCGGCTGGTCGAGATCAAGGCCGACACCACCGGTCTGGTGGTCGCCGACCTGCACCAGGGCGGCTGGATCTACAAGGTGCCGCTGCCGCCCGAGGCCCCGGAGAAGGACGGCGGGGACGGCGTGGTCCAGGGATACCTCCTGCTGGAGCAGCGGGTCCGTCAGGCCAGCTTCTACCACCGCCATCTGCCGGCCGAGGGGCTGCTGGTCTGGCGCATCCGCCCCCGGTCCGGGGACAACAGCCGGGAGGAGGCCAAGCTGGTCGACCTGGTCTGCGCCGACGGCCTGTTCGCGGACGCGGGGTATCCGCTGGGCCGGACGGCCGACCGGTTCGAGGGCCGCGACAACCTCGACTTCTGGGCCCACGACGGGGCCTATGTCACGGCCCACGGCGGCAACCTGGGCGATGCCACCGATCCCTTTGACGGGGTGCGGCAGACCCGGCTGGACGTGGCGACCAACCCCGCGACCACCAGTGACCCCCTGCTGGCCGAGGCGACCACCGGCACCGCCCTCACCCGCATCCGGCGACAGGGGGAGGCCACCGTGGTCGACGTGGCCCTGGCCCGCTGGGCCGGGACGATCCGCGGCCAGGCGCGCTGGACAGGCGAGATCCTGGTGGACGGCGATCTGACCGTGGCCCCGGGCGGCAGCCTGACCGTGTACGCCGGAACCCAGGTTCGCTTTGCCGGGACCGATCGCCTGGCTGCCGGGACCGACCCGGCCCTGTGCGAGCTGCGCCTGCAGGGGGATTTCGAGATCGTGACCTCCTTCAGCGCCCGGTACGGGGGCCAGGAGATCGTGCCGGTGGTCTTCGCGGCCGAGCGGCCCGGGGATCGCTGGTACGGCATCCAGCTCGAGCCGGGGCAGACCGGCGAGATCCTGGTGCCGGAAGAATCCATGGTCCTGCGCGACGCGGTGCAGGGGATGGCCATGCCCGGAGCCCCGGCCGGCGCCCACGGCCTGACCCTGGGTCAGGCGCAGATCGAGGACGCGGTCACCGCCAAGACAACCGGTGACGGCGACGGCCGGCTTGACCCCGGCGAGACCTTCGCCCTGACGGTGCCGGTGGCGAACTGGTCGCTGACCCCGTACTCCTCGGTCCGGGTCAGGGCAACCTGGAAAACATCGTTGGTAAGCCAGGATGGGCAGGGGGGAGACTGGCCGGTCTTTTCCAGCGAGGTTAGGCCGGTCTACGCCGGCGGTCAGCAGCTCTTTCACCTGCCGGCCGTGACCCTGAGCCCCGAGGCGGCAGAGGGCGAGATCATCGAGCTGGCGCTGCTGGTGGTGGCAGGACCAGCGTACCGGCCGGTCGGTACCTTGAGCCTGGTGGTGGACGGCTCCTACCCGCGTCACACGGTCCGGCTGGAACTGGCCGGCGGGATCGCGCGGGACCAGGCCAGCCTGGTCTGGGCCGACCTGCCCGGGACCGTCCAGGCCCAGATCGAGGGGGAGATCGCCGGGGCCGAGCTGCTGGTCCACGCCCTGCCCGACGGGGCCCTGCTGCGGACCGAGCGGATGACCCTGGTCGAGGCGCAGCAGGGCGCGCGTCGGTTCACCGCTCCCTTCCAGCCGGCATCCGGCCGCTACCGCCTGGGCCTGCGGGTCCGCGGCGCGAACGGCGCCACGGTCTTCAGCCCGACCACCCAAACGGTATGGGCCGTCTCCCCCCCGGCCACCCACCCGACCCTGGTGCTGGTCGGCGACGGCTTTGGCGCCGAGACGCGGGAATCGTTCGGCCAGGACTTCGGCCGGTTGTCCGGCGCGGCCAGCATCGCCGAACTGTCCGCCGACACCAAGGCCCTGCTCGAACCGCTGCTGGCGGAATACCACGACGTTGGTGACCTGGTGGTCTGGGCCGGGCGGCAGATGGACCTGTCGACCCAGACCGGGCTGGCCGGGTACCTGGAACAGGGGGGTAGACTGCTGCTGGCCTCGGCCGTCCTGCCGGCGTCCCCCGGCTTCGCCACGCACCTGGGGCCCTCCCTGCCGTGCCGGACGGCCGGGATTGCCAAGTCAGGCACGGTCCATTCCCTGTACGACTCCACGGCTCCGGGCAGCCAGTACCAGGCCCGGTACCAGCCGCTCGACCTCCTCCCGCCGGCCACGCCGCTGTTGCTGGACTCGGAGGGGAAGACGGTCGGCCTGCGCGCGGATCAGGGTGCCGGCCGGGTGGTGTACCTGGCCGTGGACCTGCTGGACGCGGTGCTGCAGCCGGTCCCGGTCGCCCGCCGATGGCTGCTCGCCACCGGTCTGGAGCTGCTCCGTCGCCCCAGGGCCCCGGCCACGGTCCTGGAGGTGCCGGGTCGGACCGCCGGCGATTCCTTGGTCCTCCTCCCCTCGGGGAAGGCGGACCGGGTCCGGGCCACGGTGGCCGGTCCGGTGGCCGGCGCTGAGCTGGTGATCCGCGCCCTGCCGTATCTGACGCCGGTTCTGCGGGTGCCGATGGAGACCGAACCGAGCCAGGGAGACACCCATGCCTTTGCCGCCGGCTTCGAGCTGGCCGCCCCTGGCCGGTACCTCCTCTCCGTGGACCTGACCGGACCGGATCACGAGCGGCTGTTGACCCCGGCCCACCTGCAGCTCTGGCAACCCTTCCACACCCTGCACCCGGCCCTGCTCCTGGCCCAGGCGGTCTACACCGCGGCCGAGAAGGCCGGCCTGCGCCTCCTGTTCGGCGCCGCCTTATCCAAGGAAGGGGTCGACGTGATGACCGAGGACCTTCCGGACGAGGCCTGGTACGACCTCCTCCTCGAGGAGTACCTGGGGCCGGGAAAGGTGGTGGCGTGGCACGGCGTCTCCATGGGCGAGCTGCAGTTGGCGGCGGTTCGCCGCTTCCTCGAACGAGGCGGCCGGCTGCTGCTGACCTCCCGGATGTTCCACCGGTACACCTCGGGCGGTGAGTCCTTCCTGCACCAGATGCTCGGTATAGCCGGAGCACCAGGCTTGGGGTACGGCCGCCTGCGCACCCCGGACGGGGCGATCGAGCTGGAAGTCCAGTATTCCTCCCTCGAGCTGACCGCACCGGCCCGGCCTCTGCTGCTGGACGAAGCCGGAAGGGCTGCGGCTTCCTACCTGGACAACGGCACCTGGCGGGTGTGCTACCTCTCCTTCGACCTGCAGCGGGTGGGCAGCTACGCGGCGCAGCCGCTGGTGGAG
>JBAZUN010000395.1:0-5948 GCA_041661365.1 Candidatus Latescibacterota bacterium | reverse complement strand
CGGGTATTTCAGAGTGACGCTCCCGCTGCCGCCCGAGCTGCGTACGGCATCGCGCGTAGTGGTCAGGATCAGGCCCGGCGGTACCTGGGTGCCGGCCGAGAGAGGCATGAACACCGACACGCGCCGCATCTCCTATCGGCTTGACCATATCGGGCTGAAGTGATTCGACGGTGGTGACGATGGAGCCTTGGGTACGACCTCCTCGAGCGGCCGATGCCTGCTGACTGCCAGACTGCGGTGGCCTGCAGCCGCGTTACGTCCCCAGATACGGCATAGGTAGACAGGCATGTGGCGCAGGCCGAAAGTGTGGTTGGGGGTCCTGGTCAGCCTGGCCGCCCTGTACCTGGCGATGCGGGGCATCGACTGGGCCTTGGTGTGGGAGGCGCTGTCCGGCGCCCATTACGTCTGGCTGGTCCCGTCGGCAGTCTCCGTGGTCGTGGCAGTCTGGGTGCGCGGCGAGCGTTGGTTCTGGCTGTTCGGCGAGCGGCGCAACCGCCTGCCACGCTCGCGCTACGTCGGTGCGACCGCCATCAGCTACCTCGTCACCAACTCCTTCCCGCTGCGCCTCGGCGAGGTCGCACGCCTGTTCTTCATCGTGCGCGGTCGGCAGCAGAGCTATGGCTTAGCCGCCTCTACGATCGCGGTTGAGCATGTGCTGGACGTGCTGGTCGTGCTCGGTATGCTCCTTGCCATCGTCGTGGGTGGAGGTCTGCCTCTGCCGGATTGGGCTCGTCAGGGGGCGGTCGTCGCTGGTGCGGCATTGGTCGGCGTCCTGGTCCTCATCCTCGTCGCAGTGCGGCAGCGTGAGCGGGTGCTGCGGCTGACCGCGGCGGTGGCGTCCCGCACAACGCACGGCGATACGCGCAGGGTGGTGAGTGCGGTCGAGCACATGCTGGACGGCTTCGCGGTGCTGCGTCCGGGGCTGCCGCTGCTGATGGCGCTGTTCTGGTCAGTGGTAAGCTGGTTGGCTTCCGCCGTGACTTGGTACCTGTCCCTCAAGGCCTTCCTGCCGGATGCGCCGTTCACCTACGCCTTGTTCACCACGGTGGTGACCACCTTCGTCATGATGCTGCCCGCCACCCCCGGCTCTCTGGGCACGCTACAGCTGGGCATCCAGAAATCGCTGGCGGTGTTTGGTGTGCCGGCGGCCGTGGGGCTCAGCTTTTCCATCGTTTCCCACGTGCTGGGCATCATCGTCATGGACTTGGTGGGCGTCATCTGCCTGGTTCGCGAAGCAGGTTCGTGGGCCAAGGCGAAGGAATCCCTGGTCGCAGTCAGCGCCCAGGCTTGGACGCGGTCGGAAGCGATATCAGCAGTAGACCCGGGAACAGGGTAATCGCCCAGCAGGCACCCGCTTGGTCCGAGATCCAGCCTGACCCCGGCAGCCTCTGCTGTCGGGGTCAGGCTGTTCCTGGCGTGAGATCGTTCGGCGATCGGCCATTGGATCACGCCTGGTCTCCTTGGAGTTCGACGTGAGGTTCAGCACCAACGAGCTGGAGCGAGGGTGGCTGCAAGGGTTCAAGGTCGAGGACTTGCTTCGTCCGGATCTGGCGGACCGCTGGGGTCCGGCCGGGGCACAGGCAACCACCGACCTGCTGATCCGGTGCCGCGATCTGTGCCGAGCGCAGGGGGCCAGATTCGTCGTCCTGATGGTGCCGCTCAAGGAGCAGGTCTACGAGTCGGCCTGGGAAGCCGCGCTCGAGTACAACGGAGTACGACCGGGCCCGGCTGCGGTCGACCGCGATGCCCCGAACCGGATCGTCCGCCGTCTGGCCGCGGCCGCCGGGATCGAGCTGGTCGACGTGCTGGACCTGTTGCGCGACCGGGCCGCCTCCGAGGCGTTCTACTACCAAGTCGACCCCCACCTGACCGCGGCCGGACACCGGGTGGTGGCCGAGGCGCTGGCGGATCACCTGGATAAGACGGCGCCCGTGGGCGCGGGTCGGGCACCTGGGCGATCAACGGCCAAGTGAGGGGGGTGGGCCGGCTACGGCGACGGGTTGGTCAGGCAACGCCCGGGCTGAAGCGGCGCGTTTGACCGGGTGGGCGGCGCAGGCTATCTTGGTGCCGACCGCCGGTCCGGCACGCTTCCCCAGCATCCTCGGGGCCCGCGCCACGGCATGCAGGCAGGGCATGACCAGCGAACCTCACGGGCAAGATGTGCTCTTCGAGGCCTTGACGCCGCTCGGTTTCATTGTTCGCGTCACCCACGCCTACTGGCGCCTCATCGTTACCATCAAGCATCCTGTGTGCGTACCCAACGGATGCCATCAAAGAGGGGTTGCGGCTATGGCCCAGGTGAGGGTCTTCTATGATCAAGACGGCAACACGCTGACGGTCTGGTTCGGGAATCCCGAGGACGAGTACGTCAGCGAAGAGACCGGCGACGAGGTCGTGCTGATGAAGGACCGGGCCGGGCATGTGATCGGCTTCGAGAAGCTGAACTTCACGGCAGAGAAGCCTGCGCCGCTGCGAGTAGCGTTTGAGACGGTTGCTGCCTGAGAGCGGCGCCCGGGGAGGACCGACCTGCCCTGGCTCGCTCCGGGGGTGGTCTACGTCCATCCCCGCTTCGATGTGGAATCGGTCGATGCGGCCGAACAGCAGGAGCAGATGGCCGGCACCCTCCTCGGGGCGGGCTTGCAATGCACCGACGAGCCCTGGGCTTACCGCCTCAAGCGACACCTGAATCTGGGTCGGCGATGACCTGCCGGCGGCGTCGGTTCCCTGTCGGCCGGTGGAGCGGGCACAGGGCGACTGGCGGCTGCCGCTGAAAGAATCTGCGGTATTCGCGAGTGGTCATGCTGCTGCGCGACCGGCTGCGCCAGGTGGACCCGCTGCGAGCCTGGCTCCTGGAGCGGGGGTGGCTGCATCAGCGTCGGATTTCGGAGGCGGAAGGCGTGGGCAGGTGTAGATCCCAGATCGCTCTTGAGGTGAAGTGAGATGTCCTTGGCATGGCACCCGAGCTTGACTGGCTCATGGTGCTGTGATACGTTACAGATATCACGGCACGTCAGAGGAGAGCCGCATGTTTTCATCCTTCTCCGATATCCTGCGTCTGCCCGCCAACGAGCGGGCTCAGCTAGCTATGGCGCTGTGGGACAGCCTGGCCGCCGAGGAGCGCGACGCAGAGCTGTCCCTGACGACAGAGCAGCAGACTGAGCTCGACCGGCGATGGGAGGTGCACCTGCGCGATCCTGACTCGGCCATAGCCTGGGTTGAGGTGCGGCGCCGCCTGCGAGGTCGTACCTGACGGTGCTCCCTGTTCACCTTCTCCCCGAAGCAGAAGCCGACCTCATAGAAGCCCGCGAATGGTACGATCAGTGCCGAAGAGGGTTGGGCGACGAGTTTCTTGATGCAGTATCTGAAACCGTGGAGCATATCGCTGAACAGCCGTTCTCGTTTGCCTGCGTGCACCGAGAAACCAGAAGGGCAGTGCTAAGCCGATTCCCATATGGGGTGTATTTCCGGCTGCTGCCGGATCACATTGTGCTCATTGCGGTGATGCACGGCAGACGTCACCCGAGACAGTGGCAGACCCGCTGGTAGAATTGGCCCTCACCCACCTTGTAGATCAGCAGCCAGTCGGGCCGTACACGCGGGTGCCGCCGGCGCAATGCTCAGGGGTTCCACCTGACCGGTCCACCGCGCGGTCCCGTCCGCAGGGCGGCTGCACCACGAATGGTACTCACTGGGGGACATGCCAAGGTGCAGGTAACAGTCGACATACCCGAGGGAGCGTTGCCCTCTCTGCGCAAGGATATGGCCGGCTTCGTCGAGGAGTTGCGGCTAGTCGCGGCGGTCAAGTGGTACGAGATGCGGGTGATCTCACAGGGCCGGGCGGCTGAGATCGCCGGGGTACCCCGGCGTCAGTTCATCGATGCGTTGGGTCGGTACGGCGTATCGCCCTTCCAGTCCACCGCTGAGGAGATCATCGAGGAAGCGACGCGTGCCTGATGCGTGGGTGCTCGACGCCTCGCCGCTGATCGTGCTGGCGAGGGTTGGGCAACTGGGCCTGCTCGAGCGCCTGGCGACCGAAGTATGGATTCCGCCGGCCGTGGCCATGGAGATCCGGTCTGGCCCCCAGGCCGATCCGGCCCGGCAAGCGTTGGAGGCAGGCTGGGGCCAGGCGATGTCGTGCCCTGACGCGGATGCTCAGGTCCTCGAATGGAGCCTCGGGCCGGGTGAGACGGAGGTGATCTCCATGGCGCGTCGCGCCCCAGGGAGCACCGCGGTGCTGGATGATGCCGTCGCGCGCCATTGCGGCCGAGCTCTGGGCATCCCTCTCGTTGGCACCCTCGGAGTGATCATCAGGGCCAGGAGGGGCGGCCTACTCGACTGTGCGGCTGACGTCCTCAAGTCACTCCGGTCAGCGGGAATGTACCTCGACGACGAGCTCGTCAACAAGGTGCTGCACCAGGTGGGTGAGCGGTAGACCAGGGCGAGGGGCTTGCCGTCCCGCCCAGGGCCGCCGGCCGGCGCGCCCCTGTACCGAGTTGGATACAGCGGAGCCTCACCCTCGGCCTGACAAGTGGTAGCAATACTCCCCGTAGTGGGCGTTGAACAAGGCCAGCTGTTGTCCGCCGTGGACGGGGTCCGCGGTGTTGTCGATGTCCAACAGGCATTGATCAGGGGTCCGTGCCGCTCGACAAAGAAGCCGAACATCAGGCGTCCGGGCGGCCGACGGCAACTTCGGCGTCCTTTCGCGACACGGGTCCGGAATCGCCTGGATAGCGGAGCTCCACCCAATGCCGGTGGCTGGGCAGGCCAGGTTCCCTGAGGGTGCTCTCCGCAGCGCTGCGCGGCGCCTGGTGCAGAAATAGCCTCGAGCCGCGCAGGATGGTCGAGGCGGCGCTGGCGCAGCTCGCTGCGGACGCTTTCCATCCCAGTCTGCGTACCCACAGGCTCAAAGGCAAACTGACAGGTTCGTGGGCGTGCAGCGCCGGTTTCGATCTGAGGATCGTTTTCTCCTTCATCGACGGCATGGATGGCGCGGCGACGATCCCCCGGCTGAGTCGCAGCCCCGCGGAGCCGATCTGGCTGCACCCCTGAAGCGCGCCCTCGGTCGCGCGTCGACCGAGCCCCGCCCCCTGGTCGCCAGGCGTCGGGGTTCGGTTGCTCGGGGGCTGCTGACGGTTGGCTGGCCCGTCGCGTGCCCGGTTACGCGTCCTGGGATCCCGGCACGAGCAGGTTGGTGTCTGCGAAGACCGGTTCAGCCGGGATCGTCGAAGAGTCGCTGGGCATGGGCGCTCAAGGTCTGTTGGCGGATGGCGTCGAAGTCCTGAGGGCCTGCCACCGGCACATTGCCGCGCAGGTCGACGAGGGTCTTCCTCACGGGGTGGATGACCAGGTCGTCGCCCCGGCGCACGATGGCGATGTGGTCCCCCACCTTCAGATCGAGTTGCTGCCGGAGCCGGCTGGGCAGGGTCACCTGCCCCCGGGGTCCGATTTTTCTGGTAACCATCTGCTGGTCTCCGTTCTTGCTGACATTACGCCGATCTGTCAGATAAGATGCCTGCCATGGCCCTGTTCGGCAATAGGTGTGCAGCCCCACGCACCTGACCGCGGGCGGGCGCCGGGTAGTGTGGCTGGCGACCGAGCCCCAGGCGGTGCTGGAGCAGAGCCAGCAGGGCTGGCCGCGGTGCTGGACCTGTTCCGAGAGCACGCTGAGAAGGAAGCGCTCTACTCCGGGCAGGCCACGGTGGCGGCATGCCCCGCGCCGTGCTAACTTCTGTGCCATGGGCCAGCTTGAGAAGCTGTTGGAGCACATCCTGCTCCGCCAAGGCGACGCGAATGTGCCGTTTGCCGGGCTGTGCGGGCTGCTCCACCGGTTGGGCTTCGATGAGCGCATCAGAGGGGGCCACCACATCTTCACTAAGCCGGGAGTGCCGGAGATCCTTAACCTGCAGCCGATGGGCAGCCTCGCCAAGCCTTATCAGGTCGCGCAAGTC
>JBAZUN010000394.1:0-5954 GCA_041661365.1 Candidatus Latescibacterota bacterium | reverse complement strand
CGTCGCCACCACGCGGATCGGACCGGCCAGGATCTCCTCGGGCTCGGCGTCGGCCCGTTGCACGCTGGCGTCGAACCGGGTGAGGATACGGTCGGGCAGCCCCAGGTCCCCGAGGTGGACCTCCCGTCCGAGCAGGCCCAGGGTGCGACCCTGGACCACTATAGGGGGATACGGCCCCACCGTCTGCTCGTCCAGGTCCCGGTCTGAGTCGAGCCAGCGCAGGCGGGCCTGGCGCCAGAGGTCGCGGTCCCCGGCGTCGGCCAGCACCTCGTCGACCACCTGGAGCACCACCTCGACCGCGGTGGACCCGCTGGCGGTGCACAGGGTGAGGGTGCCGCGGTACTCCCCGGCCGGGGCGTCCACCGGCACCTGGACCCCGCACCAGAGGGGGTACACGGTTCCCGGTGGTATGGTCAACTCAAACCGCAGGGGCCGGCCCAGCCAGTCTGCGCCCCCGGTGTTGATGCACCTCATGGCCGCGGCAGGGATCTGGTGACCTCCGTCGCCGCGCAGATCGCCGAAGGCCACGCTCAGTCCGGTCACCGGCGTGCCCAAGGCGAGAACCCCGAGCTGGAAGGCAAAGAACTCCCCGCGGCAGGCCGTGCCGTGGAACCGTTCGGCTGGCCCGGCCTCGAGCCAGCGGCAGGGCAGCTCGTCGCGCATCCGGATCGGGTACCGCCGGTCCTCGGGGAAGAGCAGGTACGGCCGGCCAACATAGCGGGCCAGGAAGGCGGCGGTCTCCGCGGCCGTGGCCGGTACCTCCATCGGGTCCAGGCGGTGAAAGTCGTTGACCGCCTGGATCTCCACGACCACGGCCACGGGGAGCTGGTCGTCGGCCTTGTTGGTTGGTCGGTCAGGTCCCAGGCCCATGGCCGCCACCCAGTGCGGGTCCGCGGTCGACTCGGGCGCCAGGTATCGGGTGACCGGGCTGTGCTGCCACCCCTCCTGGACCTGGGGCAGATAGTAGAGGTAGTACTCGCCCGGCACCGTGAGCGGCGCGAAGACCAGCTCGCCGTATTCGCGCGTCACCGCCACCCGGACCACGTTGGTGACCCGGACCCCGGTAGTCGCGTCGAAGACCAGGATCTCCTTGCGCTCGGGCTCAAGGTCGCGCCGCCGCCAGGGGAGGCACACCCGGACCGCCGGGCTCGGTTCATCCACCCGGACCACGGCCCGGTGATTGCCCAGACCGGCTACCGGCCACTGACCCAGGCCGTAGGGAATCGATTCCATTGGCTTCTCCTCCTCTGCCCCGCCCTCTAGTGTCGCGTCCGAGAAATACCTTGGCATTTACGGACCGATCCATCCCGGCCAGCGTCGTTCCGCTCGCTTCCTGTATCTCCCTGTCGATACAGGGCGTTCGCGCGCCTAGCTGGCCGGGCGCCTCGGTCCGCTCGATGACACAACTTATTTCTCGGACGCGACACTAGCCGACCGGCCGTCCAAGATCGGCGACCCGGCGCCGACGCGCCTATATTTCGTCCGCGCGACCCCGCCCGGCGCTCCCGGGGCAATCCCGGCCCGGATCGGGCGCTCGGTGTCCCCCCATGTCGAGGCAGGTCTCCGTGAAACCCGTCCGGATCGGCTTCATCGGCGCCGGGATCGTCTCCGACCTTCACGCCGACGGCATCCGCGCCTGCCCGGCCGCCGAGCTGGCCGGCCTGTGGACCCGCAACCCCGAGCACGCGGCCGCCAAGAGCGCGGCCTTCGGTTGCCCGGCCTACCCTTCGCCGGAGGCCCTGGTCGCCGACCCCGGGATCGACGCGGTGGCCGTCCTCACCAACCTCGAGACCCATCTGGAGTACGCCCTGCTGGCCCTGCGGGCCGGCAAGCACGTGCTGGTCGAGAAGCCGGTGGCCTCGACCGTCGGTCAACTCGAGGAACTACAGGCCGCGACTCGCGCCGCGGGGCGACTCTGCATGCCGGGACACAACTATATCTACGAGCCTGGACTGATCCGCTGCCAGGGGCTCCTCGCCAGCGGCCGGTTGGGCCGGCTGGTCTCCCTGTACGTCCTCTACAACATCCACCACCCCGAATCGGTCGCGGCTTTATACCCCGGCGTCATCCGGCAGATCATGACCCACCACGCCTACATCGTGCTCTTCCTCGCCGGCCGGCCGGTCTGCCTCTCGGCGATGAAGGCAGTGCTGCATTACGCGCGGCTGACCCAGGAAGACCTCGCCATGGTCAACCTCCGCCTGCGGGACGGGGCCCTGGCCCACTGCTGCGCCAGCTTCGCCGCTGACGACCACACCGCCGATCCCTGGACCGTGCTGGTCAAGGTGATCGGCACCGAGGGTGCGGCCCGCTTCACCTACCGGGACTGGGTGGAGAACCGGCCGGGAGCGGTGCACGCCCAGACCTACTCGGCGTACCCCGGCTCGATCGCCGCGGAGATCGAGCACTTCGTCCGCTGCGTGCGGGGCGAGGCATCCCCGCTGTCCACCCTGGAGGACGCCCTCGACGCCCAGCGGATCGTCCAGGCCTGCGAGGTCGCGGCCGACGGCGGAGAGACCGTGACCCTGAGCTATTGAGACTGCGGAGCTGGCCGCGGGGGGATAAGGTACCCGACCTCGACCCGGATAGGCAAGGTCCGGCGGCTTGCCAGAGGTCCTGATTCGGGGTGATCTTGCGGTGCAGAAGAGAAGGTTGACACCTAAGCGCTAAATAGTGAACATATGGACAGCCCATTGGCTTACAGGCGGGTTCACGATGTTCATTCCTCTGGCCTGACGTCAGGTAGAGCGCTGCCGCCTTAACACCCTCGATCCATATGCCAACGTGACCGCCACACGACCACTAACCCAGAGCGCCACCAGCTTTATTCTCCGGAGCCAACCATGCCTTCCGGAAGAGATCAAGCGTTTCCCGCAGCTCCGGTTCATGGGCAGCAAGTACCGGCTCTTGCCGTGGATCCACACTATTCTGTCGGGCCTCGACTTCACGACCGCGCTCGATGCCTTCTCAGGTTCGGGCTCTGTCTCCTACCTGATGAAGGCGATGGGCAAGCGTGTCACGTCCAATGATTTCCTTAACTTCAGTGCGACCGTCTGCCGCGGTATCATCGAGAACTCCTCTGCTCGCCTCGAACCTCAAGACATCGAGTTCCTGCTTTCGTACAACCCCAGGCATCGCAGATTCATCGAGACCACGTTCGCCGGTATCTTCTACGCTCTTGAGGACCTTCGATTCTTGGACCGCGTCCTCTGGAATGTCCAGCACCTTGACGACGCGAAGAGAGCGATCGCCATTTCTGCGCTAGTCAGATCGTGTGTAAAAAGGCAGCCCCGGGGTGTCTTTACGGTCGCTGGCGATCCGGAGCGTTACAAGGACGGCAGAAGGGATCTTCAGCTATCTATTCGCGACCATTTCGTGGAGCAGGTCCAGGAGTACAATAGCGCGGTCTTCTCGAATGGACACAACAACGAGGCAGTGCACGGAGATGTTTTTGATGTTGCGCCTGATGGCCACGATCTGGTCTATATGGACCCACCGTATGTGCCACGCGCCGACGACAACTGCTATATGAAGCGATACCACTTCCTCGAGGGACTCTCGTGCTACTGGGAGGGCATGGAGATCCTCGAAGAGAGCAAAGTCAAGAAAGTCAAGAAGCTGTATACCCCCTTCTCCTACCGACGTACCGCTATCGATGCTTTCACGAAGCTATTCCGTCGATTCGCTCACTCAACGCTGGTCCTCTCCTATTCGTCCAATGGCTTTCCAGATCTTGCATGTCTTGTGGACTTGATGAGGCGCTTCAAGCAGAAGGTAGAAGTCTATGAACGATCTCATCAGTACCACTTCGGGACACACAGTCGAGCTCAGCGGAACTCCGTGACGGAGTACCTCATTGTCGGTAACTAGATCCTCTTGAAACGAACACGCCAAACACTGAGTGAGATCCTCGCGAAGCTGAGTCGCGTTGAGGCGTCGTGGCAAGATGACCATTCCCGCGCAGTCGTAGCGAGCATGGCGACCTTGCCTCTCAAGGGGCCCTTTGCTGCAGAGACTATCACGGCCCTTCTTGAGAAGGACTTTCGAGCGGCTCTAACCGCAATCAGACTTGTCCTCGATATGTCAAAGGATGAGTTTGAGGCCGCGTTCCGTGCTCAGCTTGGCGGTACTGGCATTGGAATCAAGCGATACCACAATGAACCGCTGACCTTTGTTGAGGCGCTGTGCGCAATGGGTTTCCTCGAAGTCTTGCACTCGCTCTCCTCCAGAGACGTCACGTGGCAAGACGTCCTGATTGAGCGCTTGAAATCGGGTCGCGGCAGTGCGACAAAAGGCCAACAGCGAGGGCGATTTCTCGAGGACTTCACAGAAGAAACCGTACGGGAGGTCTTCGGCAGTGGTGGCTATGACACCCGCTGCCGGTTCTCGGGCGCACGTGGGACGAGCACGGAGAAAGCCGACTTCGCCATACCCTCACGCTCAGACCCCGGTATCCTCATTGAAGTGAAGGCCTACGGAGCGACCGGCAGCAAGCAGACGGACATCCTTGGTGATGTCAACCGAATCGTCGCGGAGAAGAGAAGGGACACGCAGTTCCTTCTTGTCACTGATGGCACTACCTGGCGGCAGCGAAGCAGCGACCTCGAGAAACTGGTCAAACTGCAGAACAGCGGTGATATCGGGCGGATCTATACCATGCAGATGCGCGACGATCTCAGGAGTGATCTGGCGTCACTGAAGCGTTTCTACAACCTCTAGCCCCCCCGCAACTGTGCTCGAGGAGCCTCCTCGGGCTCCCATCCCATTAGCCGTCCGTTGCTGCGGTTTGTTCGGCCGCGAGTCGGACACGGACGATTCGACCTGGTAACTCGGATGGTCAACAACACCCCGCAGCCGGCGGAGGCCGTCCTGTGCAGTGGTCGGCTCCGGGTGGACAGCGGCCGCGCACGGATGTCTCGTCAGCGGGTAACCATTCCCCCCCTCACACCGAGGTGCCCGACCGGATGACCGCGCCGCGGGGCACCACGAGGATGTAGTCGCGGATGCAGTACTCCTCGGCATCGGCCTCCTGCACCCCGTGGCGGTTCACCAGTTCGACGTCGTCGCCCACGTGGGCGTTCTTGTCGACGATGGCGCCCCGGATGCGGCAGTGCCGGCCGATCCCCATGCGCGGGATCCCCTGCTCGGCGTTGCGGGCGATCTGCTCGGCGCTCTCGTAGTAGTCGCTGCCCATGATCACCGAATCCTCGATGCGGGAATCGGCACCCACGGTGCAGCGCAGGCCGATGATCGAGCGGACGATCTCCGAGCGGTCGATGATCGACCCCTCGGCCAGCACCCCCTGGCGGATGTAGCTCTCGTTGACCTTGGTGTCGGGCAGGTGGTAGTCGTGGGTGTAGACCGGCGCCGATTCGTTGTAGAAGTCGAACCGGGGCACGGTCTCCACCAGACCGAGGTTGGCCTCGTAGAAGGAGCGGATGGTCCCGATGTCGGCCCAATACCCGTCGAAGCGGTAGGCCTGGACCGCGTGGGTATGGATGCTGCGGGGCAGGATGTGCTGCCCGAAGTCGACGTTGGCCGGGTCAGAGGCCTGCTCGATCAGGGCCTCGGTCCGGAAGAGGTAGATCCCCATCGAGGCCAGCAGGGGCCGGGGCTCGGCCGCCGAGACCGGTTGCTCCCCGGCCAGCTCGGACTCCAGCTCGGCCAGCTCCTCCTCGGTCTGCGGCTTCTCGACGAAGCGGACGATCCGACCCCGGTCGTCGGCCCGCAGGATGCCGAAGCGATGGGCCTCGGCGCGGGCCACCGGGACCACGGCCACGGTGATGTCGGCGCGGGCCTCCAGATGGGCCGCGATCATCCGGCGATAATCCATGCGGTAGAGATGGTCGCCCGCCAGGACCAGGATGTGCTCGGGCCGGTCGTGATCAGGGACCAAGTGCCGCAGGTTCTGCCGCACCGCGTCGGCCGTACCCTGGAACCAGTCGGCGTTGTCC
>JBAZUN010000393.1:0-5957 GCA_041661365.1 Candidatus Latescibacterota bacterium | reverse complement strand
CCTCCCACCCGACCGTGACCCGGGCGAGTGGCTCGCGGTGCCCCTGTACCACATCTTCGGCTCTGAGGAACTCAGCGTTCGCACGCCGGCGCTGGCCCAGCGCTCGTCCCGGCCCTATGTGGCCCTGAGCCCGGCCGACGCCGCGGCCCTCGAGGTGGGGGCCGGCACCTTCCTGGACGTCGACCTCGACGGCCTGTCGATCGAGCTGCCCGTGGTCGTCCGGCCGGGCCTCCCGGCCGGGGTGGCGGGGCTGCCCGTCGGGCTCCGGGGCATGCCGCACCTCGGTCTGCCGGCACGGGCGCGCCTGCGCCGGCGGGAGCGGCCATGAACCCCGTCCTCCAGTCACTGCTGACCGTCCTGGGCATCCTGGTCGTGCTGCTCACCGTGGCCGGTATGCTGGTCTGGTACGAGCGGCGCCTGCTCGCCCTGTGGCAGGACCGCTACGGCCCCAACCGGGTTGGTCCGTTTGGCATTCTGCAGGTGGTGGCCGACCTGGTCAAGATCTTCACCAAGGAAGACTGGACCCCGCCCTTCGCCGACAAGGCGGTGTTCACCATCGCCCCGTGCATCATCATGATCACGGTGCTGATGTCCTTTGCCGTGGTGCCGTTCGCCCCCGGGCTGGGCGTCGCCGCCGAGCTGGACATCGGCCTGCTGTTCTTCCTGGGCATGTCGTCGTTGGGGGTGTACAGCGTGGCCCTGGCCGGCTGGGCCTCCAACAACAAGTATTCGCTGCTCGGCGGCCTGCGAGCCTCGGCGCAGATGCTCAGCTACGAGGTCTTCATGGGCCTCTCGCTGATGGGCGCGGTGATGCTGGCGGGCTCCTTCAGCCTCACCGAGATCGTCGCCGCGCAGCAGAGCCTGTGGTTCTGCGTGCCCCAGTTCCTGGGCCTGATCGTCTTCACCATCGCGGGGATCGCCGAGACCCACCGCGTGCCCTTCGACCTGCCCGAGGCCGAGAGCGAGCTGGTCGCCGGGTTCCACTCCGAGTACTCGGGGATGAAGTTCGGGATGTTCTTCGTCGGCGAGTACCTGGGGATCACCTTGATTTCGGCGCTCATCGTGACGGTCTTCTTCGGCGGCTGGCTGGGGCCGTGGTTGCCGCCGGTCTTCTGGTTCGCCCTGAAGACGATGGTGCTGATCTCGTTCTTCGTCCTGCTGCGGGCCTCGCTGCCGCGGCTGCGCTACGACCAGTTGATGGCCTTCGGCTGGAAGGTGATGCTGCCCCTTTCGCTGCTCAACCTGCTCGCCACCGGCGCCGTCGTCGTGGCGCGCCACTGAGAGAGGTCGGCCGCCATGCGGGGCGCCTTCGAGAGCGTGCTCAGCCTGCTGCGCAGCATGTGGATCGTGTTCCTCCACGCCTTCCACCGGCGCGTCACCGTCAGCTACCCCGAGCAGCGGCCGTACCTGGCGCCGCGCTGGCGGGGCCGCATCGTCCTGACGCGCGACCCCGACGGCCAGGAGCGCTGCGTTGCCTGCTACCTGTGCTCGGTGGCCTGCCCGGTCAGCTGCATCGCCCTGGAGGCCACCCAGGACGAAACCGGCAGGCGCTACCCGGCCGTGTTCCGCATCAACTTCTCGCGGTGCATCTTCTGCGGCATGTGCGAGGAGGCCTGCCCCACCACGGCCATCCAGTTGACGCCCGACTTCGAGATGTCGGAGTACAACCGTCAGAACCTGGTCTACGAGAAGGAGGACCTCCTCATCAGCGGGCCGGGCAAGTACCACGACTACAACTTCTACCGCGTCGCCGGGCTGGCCATCGGGGGGAAGGACAAGGGCGAGGCACAGCACGAGTCGCCCCCGGTCGACGTCCGCGGCCTGATGCTGTGAGCGCGGAGGGCAACCGCCGATGAACCTGGCGTTCTACGTGGCCGCCGCGGTGGCCGTGGCCGCCACCGCGATGATGGTCACCCGACCCCATGCGGTGCATTCACTGCTCTACCTCGTGGTGTCGCTGCTGGCCGTGTCGCTGATCTTCTTCCTGCTCGGCGCGCCGTTCGCCGCCGCGCTCGAGGTGATCGTCTACGCCGGGGCCATCATGGTGCTGTTCGTCTTCGTCATCATGATGCTCAACCTGGGCCAGGAGAGTGCGGCCCAGGAGCGTCACTGGCTGCGGCCGGGCGTCTGGGTCGGCCCCGTGGCGCTGGCGCTGGTGCTCACGGTCGAGCTGATCTGCGTCCTGCACGAGGACCAGGGCCGCCTGCCCGGTGGCGCGGTCACCGATCCCCGCGACATCAGCCGGGCCCTGTTCGCGCCCGACGGGTACCTGCTCGTCGTCGAGCTGGCGTCCATGCTGCTGCTGGCCGGCCTGGTCGGCGCCTACCACCTGGGCCGGCGGCAACCCCCGACCGAGGAGGAGACCGGACCATGACCGCCACGGTGCCCCTCGAGCACGGGATGATCCTGGCCGCGGTGCTGTTCGGCCTGGGTCTGGTCGGCCTGCTGGTGCGGCGCAACATCATCCACATGCTGATGTCGATCGAGGTGATGCTCAACGCGGCCGGACTGGCCTTCGTCGTCGCCGGAGCGCGCTGGGTCCCGTCCGGTCCGGGCGGCACCGGGCCCGACGGCCAGATCATGTTCATGATCATCATCACCATGGCGGCGGCCGAGGTCGCGGTCGGCCTGGCATTGATCCTGCGCTTCTACCACCACTTCCGCACCCTCGACGCCGACGCGGCGACCACGATGAAGGGCTGAGCCATGCTGAGCCTGCTGTGGCTGGTGCCGACTCTCCCGTTGGCCGGCTTCGCCGTGTTGGCCGCCTTCGGCACCGCGCTGCCGCGCCGCGTCGTCGCCTGGGTCGGGGCCGGGTCCGTCGGCGCGGCCTTCGTCGCCGCACTCGGGGTGGCCGCGGGGCTGGCCGCCGCACCGGCCCGCCCGTACACCCAGGTGCTGTGGACCTGGATGGACGTGTCCGGGCTCCAGCCCCGCATCGCCCTCCACCTCGACCCCCTGTCGCTGGTGATGCTGCTGGTGGTGACGGGCGTGGGCTTCCTGATCCACGTGTACGCCACCGAGTACATGCGCGACGACCCGGGGTACGCCCGCTTCTTCGCCTACATGAACCTGTTCGTCGGCGCCATGCTGGTGCTGGTGCTGGCCGACAGCCTGCCGGTGCTGTACCTGGGTTGGGAGGGCGTGGGCCTGTGCAGCTACCTGCTGATCGGCTTCTGGTCGCACGAGCCGGCCAACACCCGGGCGGCCAACAAGGCCTTCATCGTCACCCGCGTCGGCGATGCGGCGATGGCCCTGGGGCTGTTCCTCCTCTTCCGGCAGGTCGGCACCCTGCAGCTCCAGCCCCTGCTGGCCGCGGCCGGCCGGCCCGAGCTGTCGGGACCGGTGCTCACCACGGCGGCCCTGCTCCTGCTGGCCGGCGCCGTGGGCAAATCGGGCCAGATCCCGCTGCAGGTCTGGCTGCCCGACGCGATGGCCGGCCCGACCCCGGTGAGCGCCCTGATCCACGCGGCCACGATGGTCACCGCCGGGGTGTACCTGATCGCCCGCATGGACCCGGTGTTCCAGGCCGCCCCCGGGGTGCAGTTGCTGGTCGCGGTGATCGGCGCGACGACCCTGCTGGTCGCGGGCCTCAGCGCCCTGGCGCAGCGCGACATCAAGCGGGTGCTGGCGTACTCGACGATCAGCCAGATCGGATACATGTTCGTGGCGCTGGGCGTGGGCGCCTGGCCGGCTGCCGTGTTCCACCTCGCCACCCACGCCTTCTTCAAGGCCCTCCTGTTCATGGCCGCCGGGGCGGTGATCGTCAGTCTGCACCACGAGCAGGACATCTTCCGCATGGGCGGCCTGCGACGGCGGCTGCCGCTGGTGTTCTGGACCTTCCTGGTCGGCGCGGCCTCGCTGTCGGCGCTGCCCCTGGTCTCCTCCGGGTTCTACAGCAAGGACCTGATCCTGTGGTCCGCCCTCAGCGCCCCCCAGGGCAGCCCGTGGCTGTGGGCCGCCGGGGCTGCCGGCGCGCTGATCACGGCGCTCTACACCTTCAGGCTGGTGTTCGTGGTCTTCTGCGGGCCCTCGGCCGGCACGGTCAGCCACCGGCCGGGCCGGGCCATGTCCGGCCCCATGGTCGTGCTGGCGGCGCTGGCCACCGTGGCCGGGCTCCTCGAGCTGCCGCGGACCCTCGGCCACGTGTCGCTGTTTCGCGACTTCCTGGCACCGGCCACCGACCCGGCGCCCGAGCGGTACTCGGTCGGCGTGGAGGCGGCAGAGCAGCTCCTGGTGGTCGCCTTGGTGGGCGTCGGCGTCCTGGCGGCCTACCTGCTGTTCCTCCGCGACCGGGACCGGGTGCGACGGTGGACCGCCTCGCCGTGGGGCGCCCGCATCCACCGGCTGCTGGCCTGCGGATTCGGGTTCGACTGGCTGTACGACCGGCTGCTGGTACGGCCCTTCCTCGGACTGGCGCGGCGCGCCGCGCCCGACCTGATCGGCCGGGCCGACCAGCCCCCGGCCTGGCTGGGCGAGGCGGGCGCCCGAGGTCTGGCGGCAACCCAGAGCGGCCGTCTGCGCTGGTACCTGGTGGGCATGGCGGCCGGTGCCGCCGTGACCGTGGCCTTGGCGGTGATCCTGTGATGCTGCTGCTGATCGTGGTGCTGCCCCTGGCAGGCGGCCTGACGGCGTGGCTGGTGGCGCGGGACCGCGCCGACCGGTCCCGGTACGTGTCCGTGGCGTTCCTGGCCCTCGACCTGCTGCTGCTCATCGCCACGGCCGCGGGCGCCGCGGCCGGCGCTCCGGGCCGCTTCCTGGTCGAAACCCGGCTGCCGTGGGTTCCCGGGCTCGGGTCCAGTCTCCACCTGGGCCTGGACGGGCTCAGCCTGATCATGCTGGGGCTCACCCTGGTCCTGGGGGCGGTGGCCGTCGCAGCCTCCGGCCCCGAGGCCGAGGCCCGCCCGGGGCTGTACCACCTGCTCCTGATGGCCACGCTGTCGGCGTTGGCCGGCGTCTTCCTGGCCGCGGACCTGCTCGTGTTCTTCGTCGCCTACGAGGCCATGCTGGTGCCGGCGTACCTGCTCGTGGCCCGGTGGGGCGACCCGCGGCTCGCCCCACGTGCGGCGGCAACCCGCTTCTTCGTCTACACCCAGGCCGGCGGCCTCCTGCTCCTCGTCTCGATCGTCGGTCTGGGCCTGCTGCAGGCGCGCGAGCCCGGCTCGTTCAGTCTCGACTACCCGGCGCTGCTGGAGCGGTCCGTCCCCCTGCCGGCGGCCGCCTGGCTCCTGGCCGGGTTGTTCCTGGCCTTCGCCGTCAAGCTCCCCCTGGTCCCGCTCCACGGCTGGCAGGCCGACACCTACGCGGCGGCGCCGACCGGGGCCGGCATCGTCCTCGCCGGGTTGATGGCCAAGGCCGGCGGGTACGGACTGGTTCGCCTGGCGGTCCCCCTCCTTCCCGAGGCGGCTCGCCTCATGGCTCCCTGGGCCATGGGACTGGCCGTGTGCACGGTCCTGTACGGCGCGGTCTTGGCATTGACCCAGACCGACCTGCGCCGGTTTATCGCCTACTCGAGCATGAGCCATCTGGGATTCGTCGCGCTGGGGGCCTTTGCCGGCAACGACTGGGGGTATCGGGGGGCGGTCGTCCAGATGGTCAGCCACGGACTGAGCGCCACCGGCCTGTTCCTGCTGACCGCGTGGATCGAGCGGGGCGCCGGCACCCGGGACCTGTCGGTCCTGCGCGGGGCCTGGCGCACCGGCCCGCGCACCCGGGCCTTCGGGCTCGTCCTGGCCCTGGCGACCCTGGGCCTGCCCGGCCTGAGCGGGTTCGTCGGCGAGTTCCTGGTACTGGTCGGCACCTTCCAGGTCAGCCCGTGGCTGGCCGCGGCAGCCAGTCTGGGGCTGGTGCTGTCCACGGCCTACACCCTCCGCCTGGTACAGTTGCTGCTGTACGGGCCCGATGCGGGTCGCGCTCCCATTCCCGATCTTACCTGCCGAACCGCCGCGCTGGCGGCG
>JBAZUN010000392.1:0-5965 GCA_041661365.1 Candidatus Latescibacterota bacterium | reverse complement strand
CACCGGGTCGTTGGCCGATCACCTGGAGGAAGGCGCCCGGGTGATCGCGGACTGGCTGGCCGGGCCGGGTCTGGTACGGCGGACCGAGCAACCGGTGTCGCGGCTGAAGGTGGGTCTCCAATGCGGCGGCTCCGACGCCTTTTCCGGGGTCTCCGGCAATCCGCTGGCCGGTTGGGTCACCCGGGAGGTCATCCGACACGGGGGGAGCGCCAACCTGGCCGAGACCGACGAGCTGATGGGGGCCGAAGCCTACGTCCTGCGGAACGCGCGCGACCTGGACACGGCCCGCCGTTTCCTCGGACAGGTGGCGCGGTTCAAGGAGCGGCTTGCCTGGCACGGCGAGTCGGCCGAGGGGAACCCTTCCGGCGGGAACAAGTACCGGGGCCTGTACAACATCGTGCTCAAGTCGATCGGCGCCGCCACCAAGCGCCACCCCGAGGTGCGGCTCGACGAGGTGATCGAATACGCCCAGCCGATGACCGACCCGGGGTACTACTTCATGGACAGCCCGGGGAACGACCTGGAGAGCATCGCCGGCCAGGTCGCCTCGGGGTGCAACCTGATCCTCTTCGTCACCGGGAACGGCTCGGTGACCAACTTCCCGTTCGTCCCCACCCTGAAGATCACTACCACGACGCCCCGCCACGAGCTGCTGGCCCGGGACATGGACATCAACGCCGGCGCGTACCTCGAAGGCACGCCGATGGACGAGCTGGGACGTCGGGCCTTCGAGCTGGCCTTGACCGTGGCCGGCGGGGCGCGCTCGCACGGGGAGCTGGCCGGGCACGCGCAGGTCCAGTTGTGGCGGGCCTGGCCCCAGGCCGACGGGGCTCACTTACCCGAGATCCGCCGCCGGCCGGTCCCCGATGGCCGCCCCCTGCCCGTAGTCGGGGCGCCGGCCCCAGCCTGGGCCTTCCATGGCTGGCTCAACGCCGGCCGACCAGCCGGCGAGCGGGTTGGCCTGGTGCTGCCCACCAGCCTCTGCTCGGCCCAGGTGGCCCGCCTGGCCGCGGTGCGGCTGGAGGCGCTAAAGGGGCGCGGCCTGGACGGTGCGGATCGCTTCGTGGCCCTGATCCACACCGAAGGGTGCGGCGTCGCCGGGCCAGGGACCGACGAGCTGTTCGGCCGGGCGGTCATGGGGTACCTGGCCCACCCGTCAGTGTGCTGCGCCCTGGTGCTGGAGCACGGGTGTGAGAAGACCCACAACGACTACGTCCGTCACCGGCTGGCCGACCGCGAGCCGATCACGGTTCCGCTCGGTTGGGCCAGCGTCCAGCTCGACGGCGGGATCGCGGCCGTACTCGATCGGGCCGACGCTTGGTTCGCCGAGGCCCTGGCCGGGATGCCGCGGCCCACCCCTGGTACCTTCGGCCTCGAATCCCTTTGTCTGGGACTCACGGCCGTAGGGCGCACCGGACAGGACACCGCCGCGGCCCTGGCTCGGGTGGTCCGGTGGGTGACCGGGGCCGGCGGCACGGTGATCCTTCCGGCCAACGCCGGCCTGTGGACCGAGCCGGGCTTCCTCGACGGGATCGGTCTGTCCGCCCTTCCGACCTCGACCCTGGAACACGGACAGGCGCCCGACCAGCCGGGACTGCACGTGATGGAGACCCCGTCCGAGGACTGGGCCGAGACCATGACCGGCCTGGGGGCCGCCGGGCTGCACCTGCTGCTGGCCCAGGTCGGCGAGCACCCCCTGACCGGGCACCCGCTCGTGCCGGTGGTGCAGGTTACCGGGGATGACGCCGTGGGGGAGCGATATGGGGATGACCTGGACCTGCTGCTGACCGGCGATCCCGAGGATCAGGCCACCTCGATCCTGCGGATCCTGGGGGAGGTCGCCTCGCGGCAGCGTCGGCCACGGGCGATGGAGATGGGGAATTGGGCCTTTCAGGTGACCCGTGGCCTGCTCGGGGTCTCGATGTAGGTGACGAGCCGGACCGCGCGGTTCTGACTCAGCTCAGATCCCAGGCCCGGAGCTGGTCGGTGACCGCTTCGAGGATCCGCTCGAGCGCCCCCGGCGCCAAGGTCGAGCATTCTTCTTGATAGAGACCCAGGCCGCAGCGCTCGCGGGGCAGGATGTAGGAATGCGGTCGGTTGCACAGGACGCCGGTCACGATCGGCGTCCCGGGGAAGCGGCCGCGCAGCTCGCGCTGCAGCAGGTTGTACGGCTCGCCGTTGAGCCAGACCCAGACCCCGTCGCCGACCTGCCAGAGGATGACCTCGTACGGCGCCTGCCCGTCGGGCGGCAGCTCCTCGAGCCGGCGCAGCAGCCGGCGGCAGCGCTCCACCCGGGCCCGGTATTCAGCCGCCTCCTGGGACCGGCCGTTGGTCGCCGCTTCCCGTTCGCGCTGTCGCCATTCCTCCAGCTCGCCTTCCACCTGCGCCGTGGGCGGCAGCTCGCGGCAGGGCAGGGACAGCTCCAGCACGGCGGCGCGGAAGGTCTGCAGGGCCGCTGCCCGTTCCGGCCCTACCGGTCGGTGCTCCCAGATCCCCAGGGTCGCCCCGGAAACCACGGGGCCGGCATAGTGCATCTCGGTGCCCGGCGGGGGCATCGACTCGACGGCCTCCAGGGCCGCGTACCCGAGCTGGCGGCCGTTGCGGTCGGCCACGGCCGGATCGCCGACAAAGCCGTCGCGGGGGCCGAGATCGCCGCAGGTGCCCAAGGTGAACAGACAGGGGATCCCGGTGGCGCCTTCCACCAGCTCGCGCATGGCGCCGACGTAGTCCGGGCTGATGAGCCGGTTGGTCCAGGCCAGGGTCGTGGGATGACAGGCGTAGTTGACCACCAAGGCGACCGGGGCACCGCCGAGGCGGGTCACGCGGACCACCTGGACCAGGTCGTCGGCCGGGCCTTCGGGGTCGGTGCCGGTGGTCCAGATGCGGTTCTCCGCGTCCCAGTGATCCCGGTTGGCGGCCAGGGTGCATCGCCCCGTGGCATAGGTCAGCTCGGTCGGGGCCAGGTCGGCGCGGGCCTGGGCCACGGCTTCCAGGAGCCGTCCGGGCAGGGACTCGAGGTACGGCCGGATCCGTTCCCCGCCCGGTTCCTCGGTCCGGGCCAGGTCGAGGTTGATCGCGGAGTGGGTATGGGAGAAGGATACGACCAACTGGTCGGCCGGTATCCCTGCATCGGTCTGAAGCCGCTGCAGCAGCTCCTTCATCTCGACCGTGCGCAGCCAACCCAGGTCCAGGGTCACCAGCAGGTACTCCGGCCCGCCCTCCTCGGGGACCAGCGCCGCAGCGACGGCGCGCAGCGGCCGGTGGACCCCGGCAGCCGCATCGTGGGCCGCGGCCCCCCAGTTGCGGTGATAGGAGTCTGGAGGCGGGGTGATATCAACGGTTCCGAGGCCGAACCGACACCGTCCCGCCGGGGTATGGATGATCGTCTCGCCCATCTCAGGCCGCGGCCTTTTCCATCAGCTCGGCAAAGTAGCCGAACAGGTGGAAGCTGTCGTGCGGACCCGGCGACGCCTCGGGGTGGCATTGGATGCTGAAGACCGGGTATTGCCGGTGGTGCATCCCCTCGACGCACTGGTCGTTGAGGTTGAGCCGGGTCACCTCCAGGCAGTCGGGGATCGAGTCGGCGCGGATCCCCCAGCCGTGGTTCTCCGCGGTGATCAGGATCCGTCCGCTGGCCTGCTCGCGGATCGGCTGGTTGGCCCCGCGGTGGCCGAACTTGAGGTGGAAGATCTCGGCGCCGAGAGCGAGTCCGAGGATCTCGTGACCGAGGCAGATCCCGAAAATCGGCAGGCGGCCGACCAGCTCGCGGCAGGCCTCGATGGCGTAGTGGAGCGGCCGGGGATCGCCCGGTCCGTTGGAGAGGAAGACCCCGTCCGGCCGCAGGGCCAGGGCCTCGGCGGCCGTGGTGGTGGCCGGCACCACGGTGACCCGGCAGCCGACCTCCACCAGCTTGCGGACGATGTTCCGCTTGATCCCGTAGTCGAAGGCCACCACGTGGAAGCGGGGCTTCTCCGGACTCCGGACGTACGGCTCTCGAGTGGTGACCTGCTGCACCAGGTCGACCCCCTCCAACCCCTCCCAAGCCCGGGCCTTGCGCAAGAGGCTGTCCGGGTCGAGGTCCTCCGTCGACATGGCGGCATTCATTACCCCCTGGATCCGCACCCGGCGCGTCAGCTCCCGGGTGTCGATCCCCTCGATCGCGAGGATGCGATAGGCCGCCAGGTAATCGGCGAGGGAGCCGGCCGCGCGCCAGTTGCTGGCGATCCGGCTGCACTCGCGCATGACGAACCCGCGGACCTGGGGACGGTCCGACTCCTCGTCGTCGGGGTTGACGCCGTAGTTGCCGATCAGCGGGTAGGTCATGGTGACGATCTGGCCGGCGTACGAGGGATCGGTCAGGATCTCCTGGTACCCCGTCATGCTGGTGTTGAAGACCATCTCGCCGAGAACCTCGCCGCCCGGGCCCACGGCGCGGCCGCGGAACACCGTTCCGTCCGTCAGTGCGACCAGCGCTTCCATCGACCGCCCGGCTCCTTTGTCAGAGGCGTGGGTGCCTTGCCCCGACCGAGGTCACGCGCGAGCCCTTTCGAGGACCGAAGCCGCGGCCGGGTCGCTTGAATCTACGGCGCCGCCCCGGTCCCGGACAGAGCCGGGACGCGCCAGAACAGCAGAAGGGGGACCCCCTCGGGGCCCCCCTTCCGGGTCGGACGCCTGGAGGACGGAATCAGGCCGGGGCGAGGTGCAGGCTGACCAGCTTGGTCATGTCGAACATGCTGACCTGCTTCTTGCCGCCGAAGATCTCCTTGAGCTTGTCGTCGGCGTTGATCATCCGCTTGTTCTGCGTGTCCTGCAGGCGGTTCTTCTTGATGTACTCCCAGAGCTTGCTCGTCACCTCGGTGCGCGGGAGGGGCTTGCTCCCCACCACGGCGGCCAGCACGGCATCGGGCTGCAGCGGCTTCATGAAGGCGGCATTGGGAGTTCGCTTGATCTTCTTCTTCGCCGGCGCCTTCTTGGCCGGGACCTTCTTCGCGGCCATCTTGGCCGGCGCCTTCTTCACCACTTTCTTGGCCGGGGCCTTCTTCACGGCCTTCTTGACCGGGGCTTTCTTCGCGGCTTTCTTGGCGGGCTTCTTGGCCGGAGCCTTCTTCTTCGCCATCGCTCTCACTCCTCTATCCAAGGGTAACGGCTGGTGGTGGGATGGTATCGGAGGCGGCGTCTGCCGGGGACACCGGCCGAATCTTCGCTGTGTTGCACGCCAGTATCTGCATAATCTGGCCAAAGATACCAAGGCCCGAACGAATTAGTCAAGCGCTAATTCGCTCAGCGCGTCCAGGGCCGAGACCATTTGACACCCTTTGGGGCTGCATCTATTATATCGCGGTTTCGACCTGCCCATGCCGACCACGCCCCCGGCGGGTCGTCGCACAAGGAAGGGATGGGGATGTCGCTCGGAACGCTTCGCGTGGCGGTGCTGGGTGCAGGAAACATGGGAGCGGCCCTGATCGCCGGGCTGGTGCGGTCCGGCCGCCTCAGCCCTGAGCACCTTACCGCCGCGGATCCCCGCGAGAGCGCCCGAGAACCCCTGGCCAGGTTGGGAGTCCGGACGGTAGGCGCGGCCGCCGCGGCCGTGCCCGGCCAGGACCTGGTGGTGCTGGCGGTCAAACCCCAGGTCGCCGAACCCCTCCTGCGCGAGATCGGTGGCCTGATCGAGCCTGGTCAGCTCCTCGTCTCGATCATGGCCGGGGTCAGCACCGCGTCCATCGAGGCGTGGGTCGGCCGGCCGGTGCCGGTGGTGCGGGCCATGCCGCAGACCCTGGTGCGGCTCGGGGCCGGGGCCACGGCCTTGTGCGTCGGACAACGCGCGGATGGGGAGTCCCTGTCCCTGGCGCAGGCGTTCTTCGAGGCGGTCGGGGTCACGGCGATCGTCCCCGAGTCGTTGATGGACGCGGTGACCGGCCTCTCTGGGAGCGGCCCCGCGTACCTCTACACGGTGATCGAGGCGCTC
>JBAZUN010000391.1:0-6016 GCA_041661365.1 Candidatus Latescibacterota bacterium | reverse complement strand
CGACGCGCAGGACCCCGAGGTCGCGGAGACGGTGCGCAACATGATGTTCGTCTTCGAGGATATCCAGCACCTGACCGACCGCGAGATCCAGGCCGTGCTGCGCGAGGTCGAGCAGAAGGACCTGGTGGTGGCCCTGAAGGCGGCCAGCGAGGAGGTGAAGGACAGGATCCTCACCAACATGTCCGAGCGGGTCAGGGGGTTCATCCAGGAGGAGATGGAGTTCCTCGGTCCGATGCGCCTGAGCGAGGTCGAGGAGGTGCAACTGCGGATCGTGCAGAAGGTCCGGCAGCTCGAGGAGCAGGGCCAGGTCATCATCGTCCGAGGGGCCGGCGAGGACACCTTCGTCTAGGAGCCCACCCGGCGGCCGCTCCGACCGGAAGCTCATTGCCTCGGCGTGGCGCCGGTGTTATACTCGCACTACCCCTTCCCGCGGCCCTCCCCCGCCGCCTGGGTCCCGCCCGTCCAGGGATTCGTCACCATCCGCATGCGTGGTTTCGCCCGTGCCCTGTTCGTGGGCCTGCTGTGCTGCGGTCTGACCGCCGGCGCCGGGGCCGCGTCGCGTCCACGCACCCACCTGGTGCGGCGGGGCGAGACCCTGTCGGGGATCGCGGCCCGGTACGGACTGTCCCAAGAGCAACTGCGCCGGTGGAACCGGCTCACCGGCGAGCGCGTTCTGGCCGGACAGCGCCTGCGGCTCATTGCCCCGCCGTCCCGCGGCGAGTGGCACGTGGTGCGCCAGGGGGAGAACCTCACCCGCCTGGCCAGGCGGTACCGCCTCGAACCCGAGGAGCTGCGCCGGCTCAACGCCCTCAAGACCGACGTGCTGCAGCCCGGCCAGCGGCTGCGCCTCCGGCCGGCGGCCAAGGCCCCGGAGCCGGTCGCCACGGTCCCCTATCAGGTGCAGCCCGGCGAAAGCCTCTCCCTGATCGCCCAGCGCCACCAGACCTCGGTCGCCATGCTCCGCGCCCTCAACGACCTGAAGGGCGATCTGCTCCAGGCCGGCGCCACCCTCCAGGTGCCGGACACCGGACGACCGGACGAACCGGCCGCTCCCGAGGAGTACCGCGTCCGCCCGGGGGACAGCCTTTCCAAGATCGCGGCCCGCTTCGAGGTCAGTCTCCCCCTCCTGCGCCAGCTCAATCGCCTGACCACCGACGTCCTTCAGCCGGGCCAGACCCTGCGGCTGCGGCCCGGGCAGCTCGAGGAGGGGGTGCACGTGGTCCGGCAAGGCGAAACCCTGTCCGGCGTGGCCCGGAGGTACGGCCTGACCGTCGAGGTCCTGCGCGAGCTGAACGGCCTGGAGGGGAGCCGGATCCTGGTCGGCCAGAAGCTCCGCCTGAAGGACTCCGCCGCGACCACCCACCTGGTCGAGCGCGGCGACGCCCTCTGGGAGATCGCCCGGGCCTACGGGATGTCGGTCCAGGAGCTGCGCGACCTGAACGGCATGACCACCGACCGGATCTACGCCGGACAGGAGCTGAAGGTCAGCTCGACCGGGACCGGCAGGTACGCGACCTACACGGTGAAGGCGGGCGACCACCTGACCCAGATCGCCCGACTGCACCAGATGTCGGTGGCCGAGCTGAAGAAGGTCAACGGCCTGCGGCGGCAGGTGATCCATCCCGGTGAGCAGCTCAAGGTCCGCCCCCTGCTCGGAGGTGGCTCGTCAACCCCGGTCATCGAGGCCCCGCGGGAGCTGCTCCCGGCCGACCTGACCCGAATGCCCCTGCTCCCCAGCGAGAACGGCCCGTACTACTACACCAAGCCCGAGGCTCCGCAGCAGCCGTCCAAGGGGTACTTCGAGAACCACCCGGCCTCGCCCGTGGAGAACTACCGGCAGGCGCGACGGCTGTTCGACGCCTTCAGCGCCGCGGTGGACAGCCTCGAGCGGTTGAGCGACGACCTGGAGGGATGGCACGTGGTGCTGGACCCGGGGCACGGGGGGCTGGATCCCGGGGCGGTCGTCCCCAGCCCGGACGACGACGGCCGATCCCTCTACGTGGTCGAGGACGAGTACATGTACGACGTGGCCCTGCGGGTCTTCGTGCTGCTGCGGCTGCACGGGGCCCGGGTCACCCTGACGGTGTTGAGTCCCAACCACCTGATCCGCAACGTCGCCCCTCCCTCCCGCACCTTCGTCAACCAGAAGAACGAGGTCTACAACAGCCAGACCATCAACCAAAGCGACAACCTGAGAGCCTGGCCGCGGGGGGGGAACCTGAACCAGCGGGTGCGGATCGCCCGTGAAGCCCTGGCCAAGGCCCCGGTGGGGAAACGGCTGTTCCTCTCCTTCCACGGCGACATCGACCCCCACTCCCCCGAGGCGCCGCTGGTCCTCTACTATCAGAGCAAGGACGGCCGCCGCCGCGACGCGGCCTCGCGCGCCTTTGCCCAGTCCCTCCTTCCGGCCCTGGGAGCAGGGGCGTACACCCGGGGACAGGCCCTGGGCGTCCTCCGCGACAACCCGGCCGACGTCAAGGTTCTCCTGGAGCTGCGCAACATGGCGTATCGGGACCACCTGTGGGCCCTGCGCTTCGACCAGTTGCGCCACCGGGACGCCGAGAAGGTGGTAAAGGGAGTGCTCGACTGGGTGCACGGGCAGGGCGTGAGTCTACATCCCTGACCTCTCACCTTCCCCCAGAACGACCACGGGCGCCCCGGGATTCCCCGAGGCGCCCGTGCACGGCGTTGCCTACCTTGGGATCGGTCAGAAGGGCTTTTCCTCGATCAAGCGCCTGGCGGCCCGCCTCACGACCTCGGGCTCGAGGCCGGCCAGCTCGCACCATGGATCGATGCAGGGACTCTCGACAAAGGCGATCTCAGGCACCGCATCTATCGACTCCTCCAGGAGCTCCATCTTGGAGATCTCCCGCAGGGTACTCAGGATCATGGCGTTGGCCAGCCGCCGGTACGCCAAGGCAATCCGCTCGGAATGAGCTGCCTCCTGATCGGTTCTCATAGGGTGCTGTCCTAACAGGTTAAGAGTCTCCACATCGTCCCTCGCTCTCAGCGCACTGCCAGGATGCTTCCAGAATGATCGAGACTGAATCAGGATGTCACTTCAGGCGCGTTTTCCGACTCCTCCTCTGCCGGCAGCCACCAGAACCGGGTCGCTCCGGCCAAGGCTCCCATAATGTAGTCATTTTCAAGCCGATTTTACGGGAAAAAATCACCGCAAATCAAAAAAAGCGAGTCAAACGACCGGTACCAGCCGTCCCGGCCCCGGATCCTCGTCCCGCCGGATCACGCGCCCCTCGGAAGCGGCGCGGTAGAGACGCCCGATCCACTCGAGGGTGAGGACCGCCTCCTCACCGGAGGCCAGGGGCCGGCCGCCGGTCTCCACGGCCCGGATCATATCCTCCCACTCGGATTCCCAGGAGCGATCCTCGGCCGGGAAGTCGAGGAGTTCCTCGGTCGGTACCCCCCCCTCGACCCGGCGACGGCCGATCCGCGCCTGCTCCGGTCCATACGATCCCCCCAGCCCGGTGGCCACGGCGTACCCCTCGCGGCCGAAGAGTTCCAGGCTGAACAGGTTGCGCCACTGGGTCCAGCTCACGTGCAGCGAAGCCACCTGCCCGGCGGCGGTGCGGAACAGACCGAAGGCGTTGTCCTCCAGGGGCATGTCCCAGAACAGGGTGCCGGCGAACCCAGCGACCTCGGCAAAATCCCCGAACAGCCACAGGGCCAGGTCGAGCAGGTGGGCCCCCTGGTCGAGCAGCTCGCCGCCGCCGGCCCGGGCCGGATCGGCCCGCCATTCCCGGTCGTACCCCGGTCGCCCGCCGTGCCCGTACCGGCCGCGCAGGCTCAGCAACGGACCGAGCACCCCCTCCTCGCAGGCCCGCTGAACGGCCTGGACCGCCGGATGGTACCGATGGTTGTACCCGGCCTTGAGGCAGCGGCCGGCCCGGCGCGCGGCGGCCACGGCCCGGCGCGCCTCGGCAGCATTGCGGCCCATCGGCTTCTCGCAGAGCACGTGCTTCCCTGCCTCCAGCGCCGCCACGGTCACCTCGGCCAGGGCGTCGTGGGTGGTGGCCACGACCACCAGGTCGACCTCCCGGGCACCGGTCACCTCGTCCCAGGCGGTGGTCGCCCGCACCCCGTGCTGACCGGCCAGGGTCGCGGCCCGGTTCGGGTCCACATCGCAGACCACCGTGACCCGGCTGGCCGGATGCGCCGCGGCCACCCGGGCCCGCACCGTGCCGATCCGCCCTGCTCCGACGATCCCCACGCGCAGCATTCAGCCTCCTCCCTGGGGCAGCTTCAGCCGCCGGACCGTGTAGGCCTCCGAGGTCATCACCTGGTCGATGTCCAGCTCCTCCCAGCGATCCCAGACCGCGCTGAGCAGTCGACCGCTGAGTCCGTCCGACCGGGGCGAGGCCAGGAAGACCACCAGGCGAGCCGGCAGTTCCGGATCCACCCCGCCCGACTCCGCCTGCTGTCGGGCCTCGGCAGCCGCCTGGGCTCCGGCGGCCCCACCGGCGGCCAGGGTCTCCTCGAGCATGCGGGTGTTGACCGCCCCCGGAGCCATCGCGTTCACGTCGATCCCGGTCCCGGCCAACTCGGCGGCCAGGGTCTCGGTCAGTCGCACCACCCCGGCCTTGGCCGCGCCGTACGCGCTGTACCATGGGCGCGCGGTGACCGCCCCTCCCCCGGACAGGTTGACGATCTTGCCGTACCGGCGCTCGATCATCCCGGGGAGGACCAGCCGCGTACACAGATAGGTGCCGATCAGGTTGACCTGCACCGTCCGCGTCCAGGCCTCGACCGGCACCTGGTGCAGCGGCCCGATCGGGCCCTGCATCCCGGCGTTGTTGACCAGCACGTCGATCCCGCCCCAGGCCGCCAGAACCCGGCCGACCGCCTCCTCCACCTGGACCGGCTCGGCCAGGTCGGCAGGAGCGATGTACGCCTCGCCCCCGGCCGCGGCCACCTCGCGGGCGGTCTCCTCCAGCTCGCTCCGCGTGCGCGCCACCAGGGCCACCCGCGCCCCGGCCCGGGCCAACGCTCCGGCGATGGCGCGGCCGATCCCGCGGCCGCCGCCGGTGACCAGGGCCCGCCTCCCCTGCAGTTCCATGGAGCTCCTCCCCCGGTTGCCGTCTTCCCGGCGCAGGCTATATTAAGAAGCCGCACCCATAAACGGATGTTTCTACATCAAATTGCCGCGCCCGCACCGGTCGCGTCCAGCGTCGCCACCGCCCATGGCACCTGCCCGAATATACCAGCGCTCCCCGTTCGCCGGCCATCCTGCACCAGTCATCCCGGAGATCCGATCTTGACCGCCGCGCCGTTGACCCTGACCCCACGCGAGGTCAGCCTGTACGTGAACGACCGCTCCCCGATCGGCGGCCTGTTCGAGGGGGATCGCGCCAACCTCCACCCCGACAGCCGGCTGCCGTGGCGGATCTCGCCCGAGCCGTTCTGGCTGACCCCGGCCCAGACCCGGTACCTCGAGGAGCTGGGGCCGGCCCTGCTTGCCTTTCAGCGCGCGGCCAACCTGCTCTACCTCCAGAGCGTCCGGGGACTGCAGCCCGGGTGGGTCCACGCCTATCTCGACCAGGGGAAGCCCCAGGAGATCGTCGAGCTGGGTCGGATGAACCGCTTCCGCGGCCAGCTCCCCCTGGTGATCCGACCGGATCTGGTGCTGACCGACGACGGCTTCCGGCTTACCGAGCTGGACTCGGTGCCCGGCGGGATGGGGTTCACCGCCCAGATCGCCGAGCTCTACGCCGAGGCGGGGTTCGACCTGATCGGCGGCCCCACCGGCCTCTCCGACGGGCTGTACGAGGCGATCGCCGCGGCGGTCGACCAGCCGCATCCCGTGGTCGCCCTGACGGTGTCCGAC
Source organism: Candidatus Latescibacterota bacterium (assembly GCA_041661365.1). GTDB lineage: Bacteria > Latescibacterota > UBA2968 > UBA8231 > UBA8231 > CAITNQ01. The sequence goes on along the minus strand of JBAZUN010000391.1, from coordinate 174 downwards.
GAGTCCGAGTCCTACCGCGAGGAGATGCGGTGGCTGGCCGAACGCCTGGCCGCGCAGGACCGGCCGATCTACTGCCTCCACCCCCGCGACCTGCACTTCGACGAGCACGGCCTGCAGCTCGAGCGCGAGGGCGAGCGGATCCGGGTCGACGCCGTGTACGCTTCTTCGAGCTGT
>JBAZUN010000390.1:0-6035 GCA_041661365.1 Candidatus Latescibacterota bacterium | reverse complement strand
CGGATCGGCCGGCATGCTATGCCTCCCTTCGGATCGACCACCGGACCGCCCGCGGCAGGGATCGGGCCGTCGCGGAGACCGTCCAGCCGCAGATCAGCACCCCGTTGAGCAGCCGCTCAGCCGACGATGGGCGCTCTCAACGGACGGCTAGGCGGACAGGACGGCGTCCAGCTTCTCGGCGATCTGCCGCTTGGGCACCGCGCCGATGAGCTGGTCGACCACCTTCCCTTCCTTGATGACCAGCAGGGTCGGGATGCTGCGGACCCCGTACGCGGCCGCGGTCTTCTGGGCCGCGTCGACGTCGAGCTTGCAGACCTTGACCCGCCCCTCGTACTCGCCGGCCAGCTCGTGGACGACCGGCGCCACCATCCGGCACGGGCCGCACCAGGCGGCCCAGAAGTCGACCAGCACCGGGCCTTCGGCCTTGAGGACCACGGCCTCGAAATCGTCGTCGCCGACGTTGATCGGCTCGCTCATCGCATCCTCCCAACGGCGCCGTCCAAGCGGCGCCTGCATTGGCATAACCAACAGATTATCAACTGTTTAAGGGATATGTTCTGGGCAATATAACCGAGCCCGAGCGCCATGTCAAGGCTTACCGCGGCCGGCCGGCGGCAGGGTCAAGCGGGCCACCAGCAGCTCCAGGACCAGGGCCTCCTGCTTCCGGCCCATCGACTTCAGCCGGGAGTCGGCCTGGAGCAGGGCCGACAGGGCCGACCAGAGGCCGGCAGCAGGATAGGCGCGGGCCTGGTCCAGGTACGAGGACAGGAAATGGGGAGAAACCCCCAACTTGGAGGCCATCTCCTGCCGCGGCAGGCGCTGGTCGAGCAGCTCACGGGCCCGGGACAAGAGCCGGAAATGGCGGAGGATCATCGCCACGACCCCGGGTGATTCCTCGCCCTGGGCCAGCAGTTGCCGTGTCAGGGCCAGGGCCCGCGCCCCCTCGCGGCGGCCCAGGGCATCGGTCAGCTCGAAGATCCCGGCCAGGCGCGAGCCCCCGGTACCGGTCTCGACGACCTTGCGGGTGATGCGGCGCCCTTCGCCGGCCAGCAGGCTGAGCTTGGTCACCTCGCCGGCCAGCTCGCGGAGGTGGCCGCCGACGCAGGAGCGGAGGAGATCGGCCGCGTCCGCGTCGAGGATGAGGCCCTGACGGCGGGCGTGCCGCTCGAGCCAGGCCGTCACCTGGTTCTCGTACGGGACGCGGAACTCGGAGGCCACCCCCTTGGCCGCCAGGTCGCGGAAGAAGCGGCGGCGGAGGTCCACCTTCCCTCCCACCACCACCAACGCGGTGGTCTCTGCCGGGTGGTCGGTGACCAGTTCGAGGGACTTGGAGGCCTCGGCGGTCAGGCGGTCGGCCTCGCGCAGGACGACCAGCCGGTGGTCGGCCAGCACCGGGTACGAGGAATAGACCCCGAGGAAGGTCGGCACGGCCAGCCCCTCGGCCCGGAAGGCGTCCAGGTTGAAGTCGCGGGCCTGGGCCGGGGCCAGTCGCTCGACCAGCCAGGCGCAGGCTTCCTCCCGCTCGAACTCCTCCTCGCCGTGCAACAGGTAGAACGGCCGTCGCTGGCCTTGCTCCACCTCCTGCTGGATCCGCTCGAACCCATCCTGGTCCCGGCCGCGGGAGCGGTTCACGGTCGCCTTGCCCCGTCGTCGTCCACCTCGCGGAACTCGGCGTCGACGACCTGATCCGGGCGGAAGCGGGGCTCGGGCCGCGGGGTCGGCCGCGGCGCGGACGGCCCCCTCGGCCGCCGGACCAGGCCGCTACGGAAGAGGCGATAGACCAGCCAGGCCGCGGCCAGGAAGAAGATCAGCTTGATCACCGGTCCTCCTTTCCCCGGGTCATCCCTCCAGCACCACCGGTTCCTCGCCCCGGTCGACCTCGCCGATCACCCGGGCGTCCTCGCCGGCCGAGCGCAGGATGGCCACGGCCCGGTCAGCGTCGGCCGCGGCGACGAAGAGGACCAGGCCGACGCCCATGTTGAAGACGTGGAACATCTCGCGCTCGCTGATCTTGCCGGCGTGCTGGAGGAAGGAGAAGACCGCGGGAACCTCCCAGCTCCCCCGCCGCACCCGGACCCTGAGCCCCTTGGCCAGGGTCCTGGGCAGGTTGTCCCAGAAGCCGCCGCCGGTGAGGTGGGCCATCCCCTTTACCGGCACCTCGGCGAGCAGGGAGAGGACCGGGGTCACGTAGGGACGGTGTGGCCGGAGCAGCTCCTCGACCACGGTCCTGCCGGTGTCGCCGAGACGATCGTCCAGTCCGAGCCCGGCCTGCTCGAAGACCACCCGACGGGCCAGGGAATACCCGTTGGTGTGCAGGCCGTCGGACGCCAGCCCGAGGATGACGTCCCCCGGCCCGATCCCCCGGCCGTCGACGATCCGCTCCCGATCGACGATGCCGACGATGCTGCCGGCCAGGTCGTACTCCCCCGGCGCGTAGAACCCCGGCATCTCGGCGGTCTCGCCGCCGATCAAGGCGCACCCGATCTGTCGGCACCCTTGGGCCACCCCCCGCACCACGGCCTCGGCCACCTCGGGGTCGTGCCGGCCCATGGCCAGATAGTCCATGAAGAACAGAGGCCGGGCGCCCTGAACGAGGATGTCGTTGCCGCAGTGACTGACGATGTCGATCCCCACGGTGTCGTGGATCCCGCTGAGGAAGGCGAGCTTCAGCTTGGTGCCTACACCATCGACGCTCCCGACCAGGACCGGTTCGCGGTACTCGCCGAACGGCGGGACAAAGAGGCCGCCGAACCCGCCGAGGTCGCCGAGGACCGCCGGACTGAAGGTGGAGCGCACCGCCTCCTTGATCGCCTGCTTGGTGCGATTGGCCGCCTCGATGTCCACCCCGGCCTCGGCGTAAGCCCCGCGTTGTTCGACCATGACATCCCTCCTCGAGATTCCCTGTCAGCGCGATCCCACCGTCGCGGGGATCGGCCGGAGCGACCGTCCTCAGCGCCGCCGGCGGCGACGCTGGAGCCGCGGCCGGGGCGGCCGGCCGCGACCGGTCCGGACCGGCGGCCGCGAGGCCGGCCGATCAACCCATACAAGGTCGAGATCCTGGGCCCGCCAGTCGACCCCGGTGACCCGCACCTGGAGCCGCTGACCGAGCTGGATCGTTCGACGGGTGCGGCGACCGACCAGCCGGCGTCGGCGCTCGTCGAACTCGTACCAGTCGTCCAGTCCCCGCACCGGACAGAACCCCTCGACCATGAACCCGTCGACCTCGACGAAGAACCCGCCGCGGACGACGCCGGAGACCACCCCCGGGAAAACCTGGCCCAGGCGCTCCTCCAGGAACCGCAACTGCTTGGTGCGGGTGTAGGTCCGCTCGGCCTCCTCGGCCCGCTGCTCGGCCCGCGAACTGCTCCGGGCCAGCTCGGCCAGTCCCATCTCCCCGTCCGCGGCCTCGACCGCTCCCTCGGCGGACAAGGTCTGTTTGAGGACGCGGTGGACGTAGAGATCGGGGTACCGCCGGATCGGCGAGGTGAAGTGGACGTAGCGGCGGCAGGCCAGGCCGAAGTGCCCCACGTCGTCGACCGCGTACTCGGCCCGCATCAGGGACTGCAGGACCAGCCGGTGGAGCAGCGGACCGTCCGGTCGGTCGGCCAGCTCGGCCAGCAGCCGCTGCAGCTCGGCCGGGCTCACCCCGGTCCGGCCCCGCCTGGCGCCACCGGGGGCCAGCTCGAGGATCCGGGCCAGCTTCTCGCGGTCAGGCGGCCGGTGGATCCGGTAGAGCACGGGTAGCCGATGACGGGCCGCGTGCTGGCCGACGCACTCGTTGGCCAGGAGCATGAACTCCTCGATCAGCCGCTGGCTCTCGAGACGCGGCTGCCGCCCCAGGGCCACGGGACGACTGTCGGCGTCCAGGTCGACCCGTGGCTCGGGCAGGTCAAAGTCCAAGGCCCCGCGAGCGCGCCGGAGAGCGCGGCGGAGCAGGCTGACCCGGCGCATCCCCTCCAGCTCCTCGGCCAGCGCCGTTGCCGATCCGGCCTCCCCTGACCGGCCGTCGAAGACGGCCTGCACCTGCTCGTAGGTCAGCCGCGCCGCGCTGTGCACGATCGACTCAACGAGGCGGAAGTCCTGGACCACGCCCTCGTCGTCCAGGTCGATCAGCACCGACAGGGTCAGCCGGTCCTCCCCGGGCTTGAGGGTGCACAGTCCGCCGGCCAACGGCTCGGGGAGCATGTGCAGCACCCGGTCGAGCAGGTACACGCTGGTGCCGCGGCGCCTGGCCTCGCGGTCCAGCTCGGTATCCGGCCGGACGAAATGGCTGACGTCGGCGATGTGGACCCCGACCTGCCAGCCTCCGGCGGTTCCGGGTTCCAGCGAGACCGCGTCGTCGTAGTCGCGGGCCGTCTCCGGGTCCACGGTGAAGGAGCGGACCGCCCGCAGGTCGAGCCGGGAGCCGGCCTCCACCCCCGATGCCGCGATCGAGGCCGAGACCAGCGCCGCGGCCTCGGCCAGGGCCGCCGGCGGGAACTCGTCGGGCAGCTCGTACCGCCGGACCACGGCCGGGAAGTCCAGCCGCGGGTCATCGGGATCGCCCAGCACCTCGACCACCTCGCCGCGCAGGCCGTCGTCCCCCCAGCCCCGCTCGGTCACCGCCACCAGCACGCGGGTGCCGTCGGCCAGGTCCCGGACCTGACCGGAATCAAGCCGGACCTGGCGGTCGAGGATCCCGCCGTCCACCTCGACCGCGGCCCGCCGGCCGGTGCGCACCAAGGATCCCGGGAAACGGCGCGCGGTCGGGGTCACCACCTCGAGAACCCGGCCCTCGGGCGTGCCACCCGGACCGTCGGTGACCACCTCGACCCGCACGGTATCGCCGTCGATGGCGTCGTGCTTGGCGTCCCGCGGCACGAAGAGGTCGGCCGCGGCCCCGGGGACCGCGATAAAGCTGAACCCCCGGGGATGAACCCGCAGGACGCCGACCCGCTGCCGGACCTGACCGGGCAGGGCATAGCGGCTGTTCCGCAGGCGCACGACCAGCCCCTCCCGCTCCAGCTCCTTGACCAGGCGGCGCAGATCGCGGTACCCGGGCTGGTCCACGCCCAGGGCCCGGGCCAGCTCCTTGAGACGGCCCGGCACGTACCCGGCCGCACCGAGAAGCTCGAGCAGGTCGTGGCGCGTGGTGCGGGGGAACGGCACGGAGGATCCTCGGTGAACGGCCCGGGGCCGGGAACGGTCAGCCACCGGCCCCGGGGCCGGTGACCGCCTCGGCGCGCATCCTCGCCAGGGCGGCGTTCAGCTCGCCGCCCAGGAGCAGGATGAGCGCGATCAGATAGGCCGAAAGCAGGGTGACGATGACGGCCCCGAGGACCCCGTAGACCAGGTTGTAGTAGCCGAAGTGCTCGACGTAGTAGCGGAACCCGCTGATGATGAGCAACCAGAGCGCCAGGAAGAACAGACTGCCGGGAAGCACCTCGCGCCAGCTCGGACGCACGGCCGGCACCACCCGGTAGAGGCTGGCCACCACGCCCAGGGTGCCCAGCCCCGCGGCCCCGGCCCTGAGGGCGCCGGCCAGCGAGGGGAAGTGCCGATGGAAGGTCCAGTGCTGGCGCAGCCAGTTCTCGAGCGGCCGGCTGAAGACCAGGGCGTTGAAGATGACCACGAGGGCCACGCCGAAGCCGAGGAGGAGGAGGATCGACAACACCCGGCGCCGCCAGAACGAGCGCCGCTCCTCGACCCCGTAGGCCCGGTTGAGGGCCGACATCGTGGTGGTCATGCAGGCGGAGGCCGGCCAGAGCACGCCGACGATGCCGAGGAAGAACAGCCCGTGGGAGGAGCCCCACACGTGCTGGGCGTTCTCCTCGAGTACCTGCAGCACCGGCCCGGGGACCACGACCCCCATACCGCTGAGGGCGTTGGACAGGGAGTCCGGCGACACCCCGAGAACCCCGAGGAGCGCGGTGAGCATGAGCATCCCCGGGAAGACGGCGAAGACGAAGTCGAAGGCCACCGCCGCCGCCGCATCGCCGCAGCCGTGCTCCCACGAGGCGCCCAGAGCCCGCCAGGCCGCCCGCCACCAGCCGGAT
>JBAZUN010000389.1:0-6056 GCA_041661365.1 Candidatus Latescibacterota bacterium | reverse complement strand
TACGGGACAGGTCCATGAATCTCCGTGGGTTCGTAAGCGATTCAAAAATAGAAATATCGGACGCACCGGCCACCCTGTCCAGCGGCGGCGAGCGGGCCGGTGGGGCGTGCTGACCGGTATCGCGATACCGGGAAGGGGTCGATGCCGCGGTCGTGATCAGCGACCGCTCAGCGACCGGAGCGCCCCGAGGTGGAAACGGCTCGAGCCGCGGCCTGCTCCAGCCGCGCCAGGTTCTGCCGGGCCTGAAGGTCCTCGGGCGCCAGGCTCACCACCTCCCGACAGACGACCAGGGCCTCGTCGAGCCGACCGGCGGCGGCCAGGGCCGAGGCCAGCCCCTTGAGCAAGGGCAACCGATGACCTGACCGAACCTGGGCCAGTCCCTCCTGGTACGCCGCGGCCGCATCCCTCCAGTCCCCCGCCTGCTCCAGCGCCCTGGCCAACGCCTCCCACAGCTCGGCCCGGTCGGGATGCGCGGCCAGGAGCGCACGATAGATCGATTGCGGCGGTACCCCGGCGGCCCGTTGCCGGGCGATCTGCAGGTTGATCTCGGCCTCCTCGTACCCCGGCCGTAGTCTCGCGGCCCGCTCCAGGGCCGCGAGCCCCTCCTCGCCGCGGCCCAGCTCCGCGTAAGCCAGCCCCAGGTTGTTCCAGGCCTCGGCCTTGCCAGGGTCGACCCGCGCGGCCTCGAGATAGAGGTCGACCGCCCGCGGCAGGCGGCCGGCCCGTTGGTGCAGCAGCCCCAGGGCGATGCGGGGTTCGGGAGCGTACGGGTCCAGGGACCGGGCGCGCTCCAGGTGCTCGCGGGCCTCGTCATCCCGCCCGAGGGTCAGGCAGAGACGACCGAGGTTGGCCCGGGCGCCGGCCAACTCGGGATCGAGGACCAGGGCGCGGGTGTAGGCCTCCTCGGCCTCGACCAGATGACCCAGCTCCTCGTGGACCAGTCCCAGGTTGTTCCAACTCTTGGCGTACCGGGGGTTGAGGCGGAGCGCGCGCTGCAGCACCACCAGCGCTTCTTCGGCCTGACCGGCCTCGTACAGGGCCAGGCCCAGGTTGCTCTGGGCGCGGAACAGGCCCGGCGCCTTGGCCGCCGCGTCCTGCCACAGGGAGAGCTCGTCGCGCCAGATCGGGTTCCGCTGCCAGGTCAGGAGGGCCAGACCGCAGAGCAGAACCGCGCCCACCAATCCAAGGACCCGCCGGAACGGTCGCGCGGCCAGAGGCCCGAGCGTGGCCAGCAGGAGCCCGATCGAGGCCAGGTAGAGCCGGTGCTCGTTGATCACCATGTTCAGCGGCACGAGCAGGGTCACGGACAGCCCGCCGAGGAACCAGCCGACCCCGAGGATACCCCAGGGACAGGCATGCCGGCCGCGCCAGGCCAGCCCGACTGCCGACGCCAGCAGCAGCAGACTCGCCACTGCCGGCGCCAGGCCAGGGGTACCGTCCGCCAGTCCGTGCTCGACGCTGAGCCGCACCGGCATGGCCGCCAGCCACAGGTAATAGACCACCGCCTTGGCCTGGGTCAGCAACTGCTCGCCGTACGGCCGAACCTCCTGGGACAGGGACCGGGTGAGGAAGCGATTGGCGAGGATCAAGGCTACGTATGCCGCGGTCACGACCCAGAATGGAAGCTGGCGTCGCCAGCCGAGGCGACCGGGGATCGGACCCCACCGGCCCACGGCCAGCAGCGGCAGCGCCACCACGGCCGAGGGTTTGGTCAGCAGGGCGCCGGCATAGGCCGTCAGGGCCGCCACGGGCCGCGACCGGTTCGCCAGCACCCAGCCCAGCGCGGCCAGCACCCCGACCGTGGCCAGGGACTCGGAGCGGCTGCTGATGTAGTTGACCACCTGGGAGTGGACCGGATGGAGCCCGAACAGCATTGCGCCCCACCAGGCCAGAAAGCGGCTGCCGAGGAACAGTCCCAGCAGGTGGAAGACCAGCACCGCGGCCAGGACGTGGATGCCGAGGTTGACCACCCGGAACCCCGCGGGGCTATACCCGCCGGCCCAGTAGTTCAGGGCATAGGTCGTCACTAGCACGGGGCGGTACATCGCCATGGCCGGCTCGCGCGAAAACGTCTGCGGGTCGACGAGGATCCTCGGCAGGTTGGTCAGGGAGCGCAGGTGGGGGTTCTCGAGGATCGAGTGGCTGTCGTCGTAGTGGAAGCCGTTATCGAGGCTGTTGAGGTAGACCGTCGCGGTGAGGACGGCCACGCTCAGCGGGGCCCACCAGGGACGGACCCGGAGCATTGCCGTTACCTCGGCAGCGCGCCGAGTCGGCGCTGGGCCCGCTCCAGCCCCTGACGCGGTGGCGCGTACGCCGGGTTGGCCCGGGACGACAGGGAGAAGAGCCGCGCGGCCTCGCGCAGGAGGGCCGAGGGGTCAGCCTGCCCGGGAGATTCGGCCAGATCGAGGTAGAGGTTCCCCATGTTGTTGAGCAGGACGTAGTCGTCCGGCGTCAGTCGGTAGGCCCGGGCGTAGACCTCGCGGGCGCGGGACAGATCCCCCAGGTCGTAATAGGCCAGGGCGAGGTTGGCGTACCCCCGCGCGTGGTTGGGCTGCAGGTCGAGGGCTTGCCGGTAATAGTCAGTGGCCTGGGTCACCAGTCGGGCACGCTGCTGGGGATCGGATACCCGGCGGCCGCGCTCGTGGTAGACCGAACCGAGGTTGACCAGGGCGTCGGCATAGGTCGGGCTCAAGTCGAGGGCCCGCCGGTAGGCCTGCTCGGCCGCGTCGATATCGCCCAGCATGAACTGGACCGCGCCGAGGTTGTTGGCGGCCCGCAGGGCCAGCTCTCGTTCCGGTCCCGAAGCACTGGTGCTGCCGAGACTGTCGGTGACCTGGTAGCAGCGCACCGCGGCCTGCCAGTGCCCGGCCACCGTATCGGGATCGGCGGACCGCAGGGCCGCGTCCTTGTGGGCGTTCCCCAGGTAGAGGTGCACCCGCGGCATCCGCGGCGATTTGTGTTGCGCGTCCTCCCACAGGGCGAAATCGCTGGCCCAAGCCCGGGTGCGGCCTGCGCCCAGGAGGGCGTAGACCAGGAGCACGGCGGCCGAGGGAGCGAGCCGCAGCCATCCCGCGGGCCACGCGCGGATCGACGACAGGGCCAGGGCCAGACCCAGGCACCCGATCGCGGTGGTGACGTACAGGCGGTGTTCATTGACCAGCACGTTGAGCGGCATTACCAGGGTCGGGAGGAGCACGAGACCTGCCGACAGGACCAGGAAGAGCGCCTGACCGCGCCGTTGCCGCAGCAGACGCACGAGCAGGAAGAGGCAGGAGGCCAGCAGCAGGCCGGAACCCCACAGGGCGGCGCCCCTGAACCCGACTTGCTCGAAGAACTGGTGCTCGACGTTGAGCCGCGCCGGGCAGCAGAGGAGCAGCAGGTAGTAGGCAAGGGCCTTGACCTGGGTCAGCAGTTGGGTCGTCTGGTCCCGGGCCGGGGTCTGGAGCGCGTCCTTGAGGAAGCCGTTGCTCCAGATCAACGCCACGTACACGGCGACCACGGCCCACTGCGGGGCATGACAGCGCCACAGCCGCGGTCGCAACCGCTCCAGCCGCTGCCCGCTGACCACCAGGTAATCGTAGAGGAGGAGCACGGCCGGCAGGGTGACGACGATCGATTTGACCAGCAGGCCGAGGATCAGCGCGAGACCGGACATCCGGTCGCCCCACCCTGATCCGCGCTGCCGGGCCCGGACGAAGAACCCGATCGCCAGCAGGTAGAACAGTCCGGCCAGGCTCTCGCTGCGACTGCTGACGTAGTTGACCGGCTCGCTGGCCAGGGGATGGACCGCGAAGAGCAACCCGGCCAGCAGGGCGACCCCCGGGTGGCCGAGGAGGAGTCGGGCCAGCCACCAGACCGTTGCGGCCGCGGCCGCGTGGATGCCGAGGTTGACCAGGTGGAAGCTCCACGGCCCTTCCCCTCCCAGGGCGAAGTTCAGCGCGTAGGTGACCAGGAGGAGCGGCCGGTACATCGCCTTGGCCGGGTCGACCGAGAAGGTCGTGGGATCGGTGAAGTAGGACGGGACGCGGGCCAGGTCCCGGAGGTGCGGGTTGAGGAGCACCGAGTGCTCGTCGTCGTAGTGGAACGGATTGCCCAGCGAGGGAGCGTAGACCACGATGCACGCCAACGCGGCAACCAGCCACCCGTAACGCAGTACCGCGCTGGTCGCCGGCGTCCTCCCCATTCTCGCCCCGGTCACCGGTCCCCTCCCCGTTCTGCTTCAGCAGCCCGTTGGAAAAGCCCATTTGCGCTGCGGCCGGTGCTGACGGGCCCTGGCGTCGTTCCGCTCGCTCTGCGCATCTCCCCTCGATGCGTTGTCGCTCGCGCGCCTAGCCAGGCCCCGCCATCCCTCGGCCTCGCCAGACAAAGCGACTTTTTCAACGGGCTGCTAGGTCGCGCAGTCGGGCCGCGGCCACCTGTCCATAGGTTCCGGCAGCCGGACGGTCGGCCAGCTCGCGGTACACGGCCCGCGCCTCGTCCCGCCGGCCCAGGGCGGTCAGCACGTTCCCCAACTGCAGCCGGGCCTCGGCGTCGTCGGGCCTATCGGCCACCAACCGCTGGTTCTCCTCCAGGCTCTCGGCGTACCGGCGCTGGGCGAAGAGAGAGGCCGCCAGGAAGAAGCGCGGCCGCGACCGTCCCTCGTCGACCGCCAGCACGGCCCGGGCCAGGGACTCCACCGCGACCGGATCGCCCTGCTCGAACAGCTCCTCCAGCCGCCGGTCGACCACCCGGCGTAGCCGCTCCAGGTTGTTCCCCGCCTCGGCCAGTTGCGGCTCGCGGACCAGGGCGCGGCGGTAACAGGCCAGGGCGCTGTCGAGCCGTCCCTCGCCCTCGTAGACCGTGCCCAGGTTGTTCAGCGCCAGGGCCTGGTGCGGGCTCTGCGGACTCACCCGAAGGTACTCGGCGCGCGCCTCTGGCAACTGGCCCGTCTGCCGCAGCAGTCCGGCCAGGTTGTACCGCATCTCGTCCCCTTCGGGGTGCGCGGCCAAGACGGTCCGCAGCAGGGAGATCGCCTCCCTGGTCTGTCCCAGGTCCTGCAGGGCATTGGCCAGGTTCGCGGTGGCGACCGGATGGCCGGGCTCCAGCTCCAGGGCGCGCCGGAAGTGGACCACGGCCTCGGCCGCCTTCCCCTGCTGGCGGGCCTGGTTTCCCAGGTAGACCAGGGGCCGCACCAGGGTCGGTCCCCGACGGGCCGCGTCGGCCCACAGGGTCTCCTCGTCCTGCCAGACGCGGTTCCGGGAGATCGCGAGCAGAGCCAGCAGGCCGATCCCCGCCAGGAGCACCCCCCATAGAAGTCGCGATCCACGAGCATGGGGGGCGGGAAGGACCGCGTGAAGGCCGCAGACCAGCCCGACCAGCGGCAGGTAGAGCCGATGCTCGTTGACCAGCACGTTCAGCGGCACCAAGGCGGTCGGCGCCAGGGTCAGACCTATCCAAGCTACAGCCAAGGCCAGCCACGGCCAGCGCCGGCGGCCCTGCCAGGCCAGCCAGGCCAGCGACCCGAGGAGGGCCAGGCCGAGGATCGGGATCAGGCCGAACAGATCTGACTCGCGGAAGGGATGGTCGACGCTCTGTCCGACCGGCACGAGGAGGAGCTTGAGGTAGAAGATCGCGGCCTTGGCCTGGGTGCCCCACTGCACCAGCAGCGACCGGACCGGAGCGGTCGCCACGGCCCGGGTGAGGAACCCGGTCACCCCGGCCTGGAGCATCAGATAAAGCGCGGCCACCACCGCGTGCGGCAGGTACCGGCGCAACCGCGGCCGGGAGAGACGGCCGTGCAGTCCGTCCGCGATCAGCAGGAGCGCCGGCAGGACGATGGCACTCTCCTTGGCCAGCAGCCCGGCGGTAAAGGCCACGGCCGAGCCGAGGACCGCTCCGCGCGAGTCTGTTTGTTCCCACAGCCAGAAGGCGGCCAGCAGCCCGGCCGCGGCGAGGAGCTCCGACCGGCTGCTGAGGTAGTTCACCGGCTCGGTGGCCAGCGGATGCACGGCGAAGACCAGGGACCAGAACAAGGCACCTCGGGGTGCGGCCCCAGACTGCCGGAGGATGGCCCAGAC
>JBAZUN010000388.1:0-6063 GCA_041661365.1 Candidatus Latescibacterota bacterium | reverse complement strand
TGCCGTTGGCCGCCAGGGCGCTGCCGGCGTTGAAGCCGAACCAGCCGATCCAGAGCATCGAGGCTCCGACCACGGTGAGGGGCAGGCTGTGGGGCGGGATCGGCAGGCCCGGGTACCCCTGGCGCCGGCCGAGGAGTACGGCCGCCACCAGGGCCGCCACGCCGGCGTTGATGTGGACCACCGTGCCGCCGGCAAAGTCCAGAACCCCGAGGTCGCCGAAGAAGGAGCCGGGGCCGGACCAGGCCATGTGGCAGATCGGCGCGTACACGAGCAGGGACCAGAGGCAGGAGAAGAGCAGCATGGCGGAGAACTTCATCCGCTCGGCAAAGGCACCGGCGATGAGGGCCGGGGTGATGATGGCAAAGGTAAGCTGGAAGGTGCTGAAGACGGTCTCGGGGATGGTTCCCGTGAGGGAATCCGGGGTCATGCCGGCCAGGAAGGCCCGACCGAAGCCGCCGACGAAGGAGTGCAGCCCGGTACTGCCCGCGGCCATCCCCGTGGTATCGAAGGCCAGGCTGTACCCGACCACCACCCAGATCACCGTGACCATCGCGGCCAGGGCAAAGCACTGCATGAGCACGGACAGGACGTTCTTGGCCCGCACCAGACCGCCGTAGAACAGGGCCAGGCCAGGGATGGTCATGAACAGCACCAGGGCCGTGGCCGTCAGCATCCAGGCGGTGTCGCCGGGACTGAGCTCCGCGGCCAGGGCCAGGTCCGGAGCCGCCAGACAGGCCAGTGCACAGAGGAATCCCACCCTGAGCATCTCGTCTCCTTTCGCCAGGGGATAAGGCCCTGCCGCCGCCGCTCCGGAAGCCGCGACCGGGCGATCTGCCAAGGTATATGGTACGGATCGGGCCGCCGCTGTAAACGGCGACACCAGCTCGGTTCAGCGCCGCTCGACCCAGCCGTAGACCCGGCGGCCGTTCTCGGAGAAGTACCGGGCCCGGGCTCGCGATCCCCGGGCCGAGAAGTAAGCGTCGACCACGGCAAAGGCCGTGGCGAACTCGCCGCCCCGTTCGCAGACCGGCCAGTTGCTGCCGAAGATCAGCCGTTCCTCGCCGAAGGCCGACCACAGGAGGTCAAAGGTGGGGGCGTAAAAGGCCGGGTCGGACGGCGCCGGCTGCACCGTGCTCTGCTCGATCACCCCGGAGACCTTCATGCAGATCCCGGGCGCCTCGGCCAGGCGGCGGACCCCGTCGGCCCACTCGGGGTCGGGGCGCTGGCCGTCGATCGGCACGTGGCCGAGGTGGTTGATCACCAGGCGCAGTTCGGGGATCTGTCTAGCCAAGCCCAGGGCCGCTCCGTACTGGTCCTTGCCGATCAGCAGGTCGAGGACCAGACCGCGCTCTGCCAGATCCCCCAGGTCGCGCCGGACGGTCGCCTCCGAGGCGCCGGCCAGCAGCGAGGCGCCGCCGCGGATGCCGCGGAAGAGCGGGTTGGCGGCGAAGCGGGCCAGCTCCCGGGCAAACCGCTCGGTCCCGGGCTCCAGGTGGCCGACCAGTCCCAGGATGAACCGATCCCCGGCGGCCAGGTCGAGGATCCACTGGTTGTCCTCGACCCAGGGACTCGCCTCGACCACCACGGTGCCGGTGACCCCGCAGGGCTCGGCCAGGGCCCGGTAGTGCGACGGCAGCACCGGACGGTAGAGCCAGGCTTCTTCGGGTGAAGGCCAGGGCACCCCCTGGGGTCGGGTCGGATCGTAGAAATGGGTATGGGTGTCGACGATCATCCTTGCCCTCTCCTCGAGAGATCCTACCTTCCTCGCGCGCGATGAGCCACCAATTCTGCGCACGTGCGCAAAATCGCCGTGCTTCAATCTTCCTTCCCCGGGACGCGATGAGCGACTGGTCTGCTTCCCTGCCCGCCGGTCTCCTGCTGGGCCTCAGCGCCGGCGTCGCCCCTGGCCCCCTGACCGCCCTGATCCTCAGCGAGACCCTGCGCCACGGTCGGGCGGCCGGCCTGCGGCTGGCCCTGGTCCCCTGACCGCCTTGCTGCGCGACGGCCTCCGCCGGCTCTGTCGGTGAAGTCAGGGCTCACAGATCGGCCCAGACTACCTCCCCGGCCTCGGGATCCAGACGGAAGCGGACCTTCTTCAGATCCTCGAGCAGTACCCGCTCGACGCTGCCGATCTGGACGCGGGTCCGGGCAAAGGCCTGCTCGCTGACCTCGATCGTGGCGGCCGCGGCCAGCCCGGCCACCTGGCTCAGCAGCTCCTCGTGCTGCTGCCGCTGCTGGTCCCGGATCTGAGAAAGCTGGTGGGCCTTCTTGAGGTAGTGCACCAGGACCTGTCGGCGCGCCGGGTTGCGGCCGATCAGCCGGCGGATCTCGCCCGGCTCCAGGGCCGACAGGCCGATCGCCTTGAGCACCTTCCCGAGCATGGCCTCGGCCTGCTGGGCGGCCCGGCGCGCCTGCTCGCACCTGGCGTGCTGATCCGGTCCGATCCCCACGAACACCAGGGTGCCCTGGCTCAGCTCAGAGCCGAGGTTCCGCGAGATCACCTGCTGGACGGCCCAGGTCTCGCCACCGACGATGCCCCCTCCGGAACCGCCTGCCCCCTCGACCTCCACCCGACCCGTGGCCTTGAGGACGGCGCCGTGGCTGTAGCTCCCCACCCGGATGTCGGTTCCCGCGGTGATCCGGGCCTCTTGGACGAACTTGGCCGTGACGCTGGTCCCGGCCTCCACCACGGTGTCGCGCCCGACGATCCCGAACCCGACCGTGACCTCGCCCCCGGCCTCGATCCGGGCTCCGGGCTCAACGCTCTCCTTGATCGCCACGCTACCGCTGGCCTTGACCCGGAACCCGGTACAGACCGATCCCTGGATCGCCACGCTCCCCTTGACCTCGAGGTGGCCGGTCTGATATCCCACGTCACCACCGACCTCGGCCACCTCCTGGACGGCCACGGTGTACTGGGTCGCGAGGGCCCCAGCAGCGTCGCGCCGGCGCTCCTCGGCGAGGGAGGCGGCGCCGTCGGCCGTGGCGATGAGCCGCTGCACCCCTTCCCTCTCCTCCAGCTGCACGTTGGCTCCCGCGGCCAGGGAGGCGGTCCCCGGGGGCGGGACCGCGATCTCCTTACCGCGCACGGTCCGACCCGCGGTTCCCGCCTCGGGCGGGGTATACTCGGCGAGGACCACGTCCTTGGTCACCCCAGGGAAGAGGTTCCGGTCCTTGAAGTCGACCGACCCGTCCGGCCGGAAGAGCCCCACCCTCACCCCGAGATCCATGACGAACTGCGGCACGGCCTCCCGCGGCGGCACCGGCGCCTGACCACGGGCCACGCTGACCAGGGGGGAGCGGAAGAGGCCACGGCCGATCTCCTCGACCAGAACGCCGAGTTGCTGGTCATCGATCCCCGCGGTAACCCCGAGGCTCTCGAGCAGGGATCGGAGCTGGACCGCCGTTGGCGTGGGACACCCCGGGTGGCGCGGCACGCTGAGATAGCAGGCCTCAAGCTCGTCAGCGGCGATCCAGACCGGCGGCAGCACGGCCACCTGCCCGGCGAGGGTACCGGCGTACCCGTGACCCGCGGCGTGATAGGTGGTGCCGGCGTCGTCCACCGAGACCCCGGAGCCCGGGATCAGCAGCGGATCCGGAGCGGGTGGCGTCTCCTCCTCGGGGATCGGCACGACGTTCCCCTCCACGTCGGTGCCCACCGTACCGACGTCGCGCCGCAGCATCGCCACGGGATCCCCGGGGTTCACCGACCAGACCACCAGCCCGGCCGCGGCCTGGCCAACCTCCTCCCGCGACTTCCGGGCCAGGGCCTGTTGCACCGGCTCCAGCGAGGGGGGTGTTTGCAGACCAGCGGGAAGCTGATACTCCAGCCGGGGCGCCACCGGAGGTACCGGCGCCATGCCCTTGGCCACCACTACCCGGCGGATCGAGGCATTGGTCTGCCGCGCCGTCCGCACGGCCAGTTTGATGGCCTTGACCTCGACCCCGAAGACGACCCCGGTCTCGGTCAGCGCGGCCAGGATCTGGGCCGAGGTGTGGCGGGGTTTGACCACGGCCACGGTCGCCGTCATCCCGTCCTCGGAGAGGTCCACGTCGATCGGCTCCGAGGGCGGCGGCTCTGGTGCGGCCGGGGGTCTGGTCGCCGGTGCCGCCGAGGTGGATGCAGGAGCCGATGGGGCGACCGGCGGGCCGGCCGGCCGCGACGCCCCGGGCGGCTGCGTCCGCCGGGTCCGCTGCTCGCTCTCCTCCAGGTGCTTGAGCACCCCGGGGCTGACCGCCTCGCCGCCGTGCTCCAGGAAGCGATCGACCTCGGCGAGGAGGGGGTCGGTGGAGGGCCGCGAGGGGCCCCGCCCCTTCTTACCGTCCTTCCGGGGCATGGGCCGTATCCTCGGGAAGCGCGGCGGTGGCTCCAGAGGAGCCGCTGTAGTGGACCTGCAAGGCCCGCAGGATGTCCCGCACCGTGACGATCCCGGTGACCTGATCCTGGCGCACGATGATCAGCCGATGGATGCGGTGGGCCACCAGTTGGCCGGCCAGCTCGCCCAGCGGCGTGTCCTCGGTGGCGGTGATGACCCGGCGCGACATGAAGGAGGCGATCGGGAACTCGCTCACCGCGGCATCCGGCTCGAGCAAGCCGCCCGAGGCGGACAAGCCGTCCATGGCCGGCGAGGTGTGAAAGTCCGATTCGCCCACCCCGCTCTCCTCAGGCAGATCGGCGTCCAGCGCGATCAGGTCCGTGATCGAGACCACGCCGGAGAGTCTTCCCTGCGCGTCGACCACCGGCACCCCGCTGATCTGGCGTTGCCGCAGCAGCTCGACCAACTCGGCCACGGTCATGGTGTCCAGGGCGCAGATCGCCGGAGCGGTCATGATCTCGCGCGCCGTCAGCTTCATCTCACCCCCTCCTCGGTGGTCACCGGGTTCGTACCCGGAGGAACCGGCGTCATTTACCCGTGCGGACCCGCGGCCTCACCCGGGTCGGGCTTGGGCTAGGAGCCTGTCGGAGAACCCCATTCGGGCTGCGGTCGGCCCGGGCGTCCGGCGTCGGCGTTCCCCTCACTCGCCGCATCTCCCCTCGATGCGGCTCCGTTCGGGCGCCTTGTCGACGGCCGCCCGGACTCGACCTCGCTTGCCAAAGCGGGTTCACCGACAGGCTCCTAGGTTGCGCTGCAGTCCCTGGGTGAAGTGGGTGGTCTCGGCACCGATGATGACCAGGTCGAACCCCTCGTCGAACCAGCGGTGGGCGTCCTCCCCGGTACCGGTGACCATCCCGGCCCACTTGCCGCTCCCGTGCGCCGCGTCGCGCACCCGGGCGATGGCCTGGAGATGGGCCTCTGCCTTCAGGTATTCGTCGACCAGGCCCAGGGTGTGTGCCAGGTCGTACGGACCGACCATGAGCGCGTCGACCCAGGAAGCGGCCGCCACCGTGGCCGCGAACTCCAGCCCGAGCGGGGTCTCGATCTGGCACATGAGGAACTGGGCCGCCTCGAGCCGGGCCCAGTCCGCGGCGGTGACCCCGTCGACCGCCAGGAGGGCCGGGCCGCCCATCCCGTGCCGGCCGCGCGGGGGGCAGAGGGCGCCCTGGCACAAGGCCTCGAGTTGGGCCGCGGTCTCGACCCAGGGGACCATGAGGCCGCCGGCTCCCAGATCCAGGCTCCGCTTGATGACGCTGATCTCGCAGGCCGGTGGCCGGATGAGCAGGGGCAGGTCGAGTAGGCGGGCGGTGCGGCAGAGATCCTCGGCCCCGGGGAGGTCGACCTGGCCGTGCTCCATGTCCAGCACGACGAAGTCCACCCCCTCCCGGCGGCAGAGTTCGAGGTACCCCGGCCAGAAACTGAAGGTCAGCATCAACCCGACTGGACGATCCCCGCGGGTCAGCTTCTCCTTGAGGCTATCAGACAGCATGGCTTCCCCCGCGCTCCTTGACCCTCGCCGACGGCCGGCGGATATTGCCGTCACCGGTACGGTTCGAGACCAAAGACAAGGAGATCGACGACCATGCGCAAGGGCGAGAACGTGGTCATCTACGAGGACGAGGAATACTACGCGGCCTTCCCCTCGATCGTGTCGCGGCCGGACGGCGAGCTGCTGATCGCCTTCCGG
>JBAZUN010000387.1:0-6071 GCA_041661365.1 Candidatus Latescibacterota bacterium | reverse complement strand
CGCCGGAGCCCTGCAGGCCGCGGCCGCGGCCGCGGAGCGTCTCCTCAAGGAGCCGGAGCCACGGCCGGCCGATCTGGAGCGCACCCTGGAAACCGTTGATCTGGCCCTCGACGAGGTGCTGTCCGGCATCTCCGGCCTGACCGTGCCCCAGGTCGAGAAGTCCTTGGATTCCATGGCCCCGCCGAGCCCGCCGGCTTCCCCCGCTCTGGCACCCGCGGCGCTGCCGGTCGATCTCGAGCGCCTGACACCGGCGCTGGACGAGCTGCAGCAGGCCCTCGACCAGCAGGACCCGGTGGCCGCCGCGGAGAGCCTGGCGCGGCTCCGTCCGCTTCTGATACACACGCCCGTGGCCGGCCTGGTCGGAATCCTGGAACAGCACCTCAACCGATTCGCCTTTTCCCCCGCCGCCGAGGCTCTTTCGACCTTGATCGCGGCCCTGCCGCTTCCCACCCCCGCTCACCCCACCCCTGCGGAGGACGCATGACGACCGGACCCGATCGCCCACGCCTGCTCCTGGTCGACGACACCAGGACCAACCTGACCATCCTGGTCGAAACCCTGAAGCAGGAGTATCGCCTCGCCGTGGCCACCAGCGGCGCCGAGGCCCTGAACCTGGCCCGCCAGCGTCCGCCGGACCTGATCCTGCTCGACGTGATGATGCCGGAGATGGACGGATACGAGGTCTGCCGACGGCTCAAGGCCGACGAGGCGACCGCCGCCATCCCGGTGATCTTCGTCACCGCCCTGACCGAGGTCGGCGACAAGGCGCACGGCTTCGGGCTGGGAGCCGTCGACTACATCACCAAGCCGTTCGAGCCGGTCGAGGTTCGCGCCCGGGTGGCCACCCACCTGGAGATCGTCCATCAGCGCCGGGAGCTCGAAGCCCGCAACCGGGCCCTGGAACAGGCCCAGGCCCTGCTGCGCCATCAGCTCCGCGAGCTGGAAGCCCGCGACGCCCTGGTCCACGTCCAGATGTCGGCGACCAGCGTCACCGAGGCCGCCGCCGCCGTCGCGCGTCACTGCGGCCAGGCCCTGGACGCCGCTCAGGCGCTGGTCTACCTCCCCGTGGCAGGTCATCCCGAGGAGCTGACCCTCGCCGCCACCCTGGTCCCCGAGCCGCGGCCGGCGACGGTGTCGCTGCGGGGACCCGAGACCCCGCTGGTGCGCGCCGCCATCGACCGCCGGCCCTGCCCCTGGGCTCCGGACCGGACCGCGGCCCCCCTGCTCTACGCCAGCGAGCTGCTCGGGGTTCTGGCGCTCGAAGGCTGCCGGGCAGCCGACGTCAGCGAGGAGGTTCTGTCCAATACCCTTCACCGGCTGGCCGCTGCTTCCGCCCTGGTCCTGTACTCGGCCCTGCTGACCGAACGGCTCGATCTGGGAAACGCCGGTCTCGAGGAGCTGCTGGCCGTCAACCCGGACCAGGATGGGACGCACCGGCGATAGGCAGGGACGATTCCCGTCGTAATGACCAGTGACGACTTGACCAGGATCGCCCGGTTGGGCGCCGGAATGGCGGTGGGTCTGGGTTTTCTCGCGGCCGCGGGATGGCTGCTGGACCTCCCCCTCCTGGCCCAATGGCACGCCACCTTCGTGCCGATGGCCCCAAGCACCCTGACGCTGTTCATCGCCCTGGGCAGCGCCACCTACGCCCGGGCCCGCTGGCCTCAAAGCAGGGGGGCCAGGCTCGGGAACTGGGGGGGCGGGATCGGTGCGCTGATCACCTCCGGCTTCCTGCTGGTGCAGTCCGTGGGCGGGATTGGCGCGGACCTTGAGGAGCTGCTGTTCGACGTCCACGGAAGCCTGCACGGCATCCCGCTGGGCCGCATGTCAGCCGTTACCGCCGGTCTGTTCATCCTCTCCAGCCTGTCGCTGATCGTCCCTCTCACCGCCGCTGGCCGGTCACGACTCGGCCTTTGCGTGGCCGACGGTTTGGCCGGCAGCGTGCTCGTGGCTGGACTCACCTTCGTGCTGGCCTACGGCTACGGCACGCCGCTGCTGTACGGTGGGACCCTCGTTCCGCCGGCGCTGACCACGGCCTTGGCCTTCGCCCTCCTCGGCCTGTCGCTCGTGGCCCTGCGCGGGAAGGACGGCTGGCCGATGCGCGCCTTGGTCGGCACCTCCATGCGCGCCGTGCTCCTGCGGACCTTCCTGCCGTTCATCACCGTGACCTTGCTGTTGGAGGGGTGGGTCGACGCGCAGGGCTGGAAGCTCCTGCACATCAACCCCGCCCTGCTGGCGGCGATCTGGGTGGTGGTCTTCTCGGCCATCGTCGGGGGCGTGATCATCCTGTTGGCGAGACACCGCGGCGACGCGCTCGACCGGGCCCAGCAGGCGCTACGCGAGAGTGAGGAGCACTACCGGCTGGTGGTGGAGAACGCCAGCGAGGCGATCGTAGTGGTGAAGGACGGGATGCCCGTGTTCGTCAACGCCAAGATGACGGAATTGACCGGCTGTCCGAAGGAAGCGCTCAGGTCACGGTCCTTCCTGACATTGATCCACCCGGACGATCGCGCTTTGGTGCTTGACCGCTACACGCGGCGGCTCCGCGGGGAGGACGTGCCTTCGGTGTACCCGATCAGGATCGCGGACCAGCAAGGCCGGCCCAGATGGGTGGAGGTCAATTCGGTGCGGTTGCTGTGGGAGCGCCAACCCGCCACGCTGACGTTCTTGAGGGACATCACCGAGCGCCGGCGCGCCGACGAGGATCTCCGCATCAACCTGGCGCTCCAGGGCCTCCGCCAGGAGGTTCTCCAGATGCGGAGCCAGAACAACTGGGAGCGCTTCGTCGGGGTGCTGCACCAAGAACTGAAGAAGTGGGTGTCGTTCAACGCCTGCAGCGTCAATATCGTCAACGCCGAGGAAGGCACACTGACGGCGTACTACAAGGACACCGTCGATGCGGCGATCCATATAAACCCGAAGCGGCTCCTCGAGCCGGACCTGCTGGCGGCGTTCGCCGACGCCATGCAGACCGGACGACCGATCTACCGGAAGAGCCGGCACGATCCTCTTTTCTCGGAGCGGATGGCCCCCGAGGTCAACTCCGTGGTGGACGTACCGTTCGTCGGCGGCACCCTGGCCGTGAACAGCACCGAGGAAGCGGCCTTCACCACCCGCGATCTGGAGATCGTGGGGCGTTTCGCGGAGGTTGCGTCACAGGCCTACCGGCGGCTGGAAGACCTGCGCGCCTTGACCGAGGCCGAGGAGCGCTTTCGCCAGGCCCAGAAGCTGGAGGCCGTGGGTCTCCTGGCCGGGGGGGTGGCCCATGACTTCAACAACCTGCTGACGGTGATCGCCGGCTACTCCCAACTGCTCCTGCGGCAACTCGAGCCGGACCGCCCCGAGCACGCCGGACTCACCGAGATCCACCAGGCATCCGCGCGGGGCGGCGCTCTGGTGCGGCAGCTCCTGGCCTTCAGCCGCAAGCAGATGCTTCGCCCGGAGGTGCTCAACCTGAATGAGGTGATCCTCGCCTTCGAGAAGATGCTGCGGCCTCTGTTGGGCGAGGACGTGGAGTTGCGGCTGCGGCTGGACGCCGGCCTGGGGCTGGTGACCGCGGACGCGGGTCAGTTCCAGCAGGTCCTGATGAACCTGGCGGTGAACGCCCGGGACGCCATGACGGATGGGGGCAGCCTGACGATCGAGACGGCGAACGTGGAGCTGACGGACCAGGACAGCCGTCTGCAGACCTTGACGACGCCGGGGCCCTACGCAAGGGTGAGCGTAAGCGACACCGGCGCGGGGATGGACGACGCCACCCAGGCCCGGGTGTTCGAGCCGTTCTTCACGACCAAGGCCCTGGGCAAGGGCACGGGATTGGGCCTGGCGACCGTGTACGGCATCGTCAAGCAGAGCGGCGGCTACATCTGGGTCTACAGCGAGGTGGGCGTGGGCACGACCTTCAGGATCTACCTGCCTCGAATCGGCGACGAGACGGATCCGCCTGGAACCCCGAAAGAGGAGGCGGCGGAGACGCCGTCGCCGTCCCGGGGATCGGAAACCGTGCTGGTGGCGGAGGACGACGCCGGGCTGCGGCGCCTGGTGCGCCAGACCCTGGAGGAGAGCGGATACACCGTACTAGAGGCGGCAGACGGGCGAGCTGCCCTCCGGATCGCCGAGGATCGAGGGCGTACCGTCCACCTGCTCGTAACCGACGTCATCATGCCCGAGATGAACGGCCGGGAATTGGCCAACACCCTGAAGGCCATGCACCCGGAGGTGAAGGTGCTCTTCATGTCGGGGTACTCCGAGGGGATCATCGACCGCCACGGGGTGCTCGACGCCAGGGTCTCGTTCCTGGAGAAGCCGTTTGATCCCGCGACCCTGGCGAGTAAGGTACGGGCGCTGCTGGACGGTCGGCTCTAGTGTCGCGTCCGAGAAATACCTTGGCATTTGCGGACCGATCCATCCCGGCCAGCGTCGTTCCGCTCGCTTCCTGTATCTCCCTGTCGATACAGGGCGTTCGCGCGCCTAGCTGGCCGGGCGCCTCGGTCCGCTCGATGACACAACTTATTTCTCGGACGCGACACTAGCAGCCGCGGGTTCAGTAACACGACCTTCCATCGCGGTCGATTCCCGCGCAGGATCTCCACGAGAGTCCTGCCCTCTGGGCTACGGAAGTACGACCCGATTCGGGGTGGGCCTCGAGCTGTTTCCCGAGCCTCGCGGGAGGCAGTCTGACCAACCCGCTGCCCTCACCGGTTGACAGACCCTGGCCGGTCCATTGGGTATCTATCCCAGGTGGAGGCCGTCGACGGCCGTTGGCGCCACCGCCCTTGATCCAACCCCGTTCAGGAGATCCGCGTGAGCACCCTCGAGAGGGATTCGCCGTCGGCGGATCACCCCCACCAGTTCGCGGCCGGCAACCGACCGGCCGAGGCCAGCACCCGGCGGGTCATCGTCCTGACCGCGGCGATGATGGTCGTCGAGTTGACGGCCGGCTGGCTCTGCCGCTCCATCGCCCTGCTGGCCGACGGTTGGCACATGGGCACCCACGTGGCGGCCCTGGGCCTGACCGCGGCAGCCTATGCCCTGGCCCGGCGTTGGGCCGACGACGACCGGTTTGCCTTCGGCACCTGGAGGATCGAGGTCCTCGGCGGGTACACCAGTGCCGTGGTCCTCGGGCTGGTGGCCCTGTATATGGCCGGGGCCTCGGTGCAGCGCCTGGTCCAGCCCCTGCCGATCCTCTACGATCAGGCCCTCGTGGTGGCTACGGCCGGCCTGGCCGTCAACCTGGTCAGCGCCTGGCTCCTGCGCGGCCACGGCCATTCCCTGTCAGACGATCCCGATGCCGACGAGGACCACGCGGATCTCAACCTGCGGGCCGCGTACCTCCACGTGCTGGCCGATGCCACGACCTCGCTCCTGGCCATCCTGGCCCTGCTCGGTGGCCGCCTGTTGGGCTGGGGTTGGCTCGATCCGGTCATGGGACTGGTCGGCGCCGGGGTCATCACCGTCTGGGCCTGGGGCCTGCTGCGCACCACCAGCCGCATCCTGCTCGACCGGGAGATGGACCATCCCCTGGTCAACCGGATCCGCACCACCGTGCAGGCCGACGGCAGGGCCATCCTCACCGACCTGCACCTCTGGCGGGTCGGGCCAGGACGGTTCGCCTGCATAGTGGGGGTGCGCACCGGCGATCCCCGGCCGCCGGAGCACTACCGCGCCCTCCTGCGGCCCTATCCCCAGTTGGCCCACCTCACCGTCGAGGTGGAACCCGCTTGAAGCAAGCGGCCATGAGCCCCGGTAGAGGTCATCGCCGCTTTCCCGACGTCGGCTTCGGCCGTGGTGAGCCTGGCGGGAATCGAACCCGAAGTCGGACAGGCGTCCCTGGGTTAGCAGGGAGATCCCTGGGATACCCAATGGGCTGATCGGGAGTCGGGCCCCGATCGGCAGCGATCTCCGGTTCGGCTTGGCGCCTTGAGCCCAGCGCCTTCGCGCGCGCCTGGCCCGTACCCCGCGGCGCGACGAGGGGGCTGGACAGCGACGGACTTCGGCGCGAAGCTACAGCGAACGGGCTGGCTGCGGCCGTGCGGTGCCTGCCCTTGTCTGCCCCGAACCGCCGGCACCAG
>JBAZUN010000386.1:0-6128 GCA_041661365.1 Candidatus Latescibacterota bacterium | reverse complement strand
TGGCGGCAGCGCTAGCGAGGTTGATGGAGACCTGACGCGGCAGCATAGCGGAGCATCATGCTATCGACGTCGGTAACGTCGTTGCCCCCGAACCGGAAGACGATCCGCCAGTTACCGCTGACGGCAACGGCATGTCGCCCTTGGAGCGCGCCCTTCAGCGGGTGTAGAATGTAGCGTGGTATTGATCGGGTACCAACGGTGTAGCTGGATCCCGCACCAAGGCTGGTCTAGTGTCGCGTCGCAGAAATACCTTGGCATTCGCGGGCCGATCCATCCCGGCCAGCGTCGTTCCGCTCGCTTCCTGTATCTGTCTGTCGATACAGGGCGTTCGCGCGCCTAGCTGGCCGGGCGCCTCGGCCCGCTCGGTGACACAACTTATTTCTGCGACGCGACACTAGCTGATCCCGTTGCCCGTCGCTGCGAATCACCCCGCCCGCCCTCTCGCCGCATAGACCTGGCACCGGCCTGTGCGTCTATATATCATGGGGCCATAAGCCGGACCGGCTGGGGCCTGGCCCGTGACCACGTCCGGCCGAGGTCGACCCCAGACGGCCGGGGGCACTTTCATGGAGGCGAGGATGAGACGTCTGACTGCGCTCTGGCGGTGCTTACCGTTGGTCGGGCTGCTGGTCGCGCTCCTCCCCAGTCCGGCTCGCGCGCATTGGGGTGAGCGGGTCTTTCCGGTGTACGAGCTTCCTACCTCGGCCTTGCCCGACCTGCACGACGGCTCGCTGGCCGACTGGGAGGAGGTGCTGCCCGGCCACTCGATCGACTCCCGCGAGTTCTGGCCCCCATTCGCCCTAGACTATATCCTGGATCCGGCCGACCTTTCCTTCCGGATCTGGCTGGCCTGGAACAACGCCAGCCAGCGGCTCTACGTGGCCATCGAGTCGGTCGATGACCTGTACTACAACGCCTACGAGGGGGTCGGCGAGATCCGCGAATACTAGGCCGATGCCTTCGAGCTCCAGATCGACGGCGACCACAGCGGCGGTCCCTTCTTCCCGAACTCGCCGATCGACATGTACAAGGGAGAGAACAAGCTGCTGACCTGGGTCCAGGCCCAGCGGTACTCGGTGGTGGCCCAGGCCCCGGACGGGAGCAGCCTCGGGCTGTCGATCCACCGACCGGCCCCTGACCCCCCGGGTCCAGGTCTGGCTCCCTCGCACCGTGCACCTGCGCCCCAGCTTCTGGCACCAGCCGCCGATCATCCCCCAGCGGTGTGACCTGGACCGGGACGGTCTGAGCGATCCGCTCTTCGTCGATCTGAACTACCGCCAGGGGCCCCACCTGCGGGTGCTGCGGGGGCAGCGCGGCGACCTGCCCGTCGAAGAGGGGAGCTACCCGTTGCCGGGCGAGCCGCGCGGCTGGGCCGCCGGCGATCTGGACGGCGATGGGGCCACCGACGTGGTGGTAGTCGTCGACGGGGTCGAGGGAGCCGGGGTCTACGTGCTGCGGAACCTGGTGAGCCCCTCCCTGACCGCGGCCGGGTTGGGAAAGGTGCCGTAGCAACTGGAAACGAGGGAGACACTCGCCGCAGGTCGGTGGTCCAGGACGATTCCTGGGCGTGGTTCGAGGCCAGGTTCGGTTGAAGGGTACGCGGAGGAGCAGGGAGCTACCCCGAGAGGAGGGCCGACAACGTGGAAGCACGCGCCGTGAGGTTCAGGTGTTGGTGGGCTTTGCTGCTGTCCCTCGACCTCACCCTCGGTGGGCTCGGCTGCGGCGACTCCGACCACGGGCCGCTGGAGCCGGCGCCGGGCAGTGACGACCAGCCGGATGCTGAAGGCGGGGCCTTCGCCGACACCAGCCTGGAAGCGGCGGTGTGGCTGGCGGTCGACCAGCCCACCGGGGTCGTCGACAGCCAGGCAGTCCTGGCCCTGTCCAGCCTGTCGGCGACGGACCGAGGGATCGTCTCGCTCCAGGGGCTGGAGCAGTTGGCCAACCTCGAGACACTGGACCTGTCCGATAACCAAATCCAGGACCTGACCCCGCTGGCTTCGCTGGTCAAGCTGACCTTCCTCGACCTGGCCGAGAACCAGGTGCAGGACATCACCCCCTTGGCCGGCCTGCCGGTGCTGGCGTCGTTGGTGCTGGACGGCAATCCCGTGCAGGACCTCTCGCCATTGCTGTCGCTGCCGGCCCTGACCAGCGTCGAGCTGGGAGGGGTCCCGATCGCTGACACCGCCGCCAGTGTCGGGGTTCTGCGCGAGCGGGGAGTGGCGGTGGGGCTGACCGCGGCCACGGCGGTGCCCACCACTGGCTCGGTGACGTTCGCGACCTCACAGATCACGGGCAACCTGGACCTGGCGGTGGTGGGTACTGACGGTGGCGACGTGGGGCTGCTGATGGCCACAGAGGTGGTTGAGACCGATCCGTGCTGGTCGCCTGATGGGCGTTGGCTGGCATTCGCCTCGGACCGGGATGACAACTGGGAGATCTGCGTGCTGGATCCTGGCACCGCAACGGTGGCGCGTTTGACCACGAACACCACCGAGGACCTGGGGCCTACGTGGTCCCCGGATGGGAGCACGCTGGCCTTCTCATCGGGGCGGGACGGGAACAGCGAGATCTACCGGATGAACGCGGACGGCAGCGGCCAGGTCAACCTGACGATGGACCCCGCGGCCGACAGCCAGCCGGCCTGGTCACCGTTGGGCGACCGGATCGCCTTCGTCTCCGACCGGAGCGGTTCGCCTGCAGTCTGGTCGATGGCCGTCGACGGCAGCGACCCGCGATGCCTGACCCCGGGAGTTGGCGCCAGCCAGAGCCCGGCCTGGTCTCCTGACGGTACCAGGATCGTTTATGCCCGGGTGTCGGGGAACTACTCGAGCATTTGGCTGATGAACGCGGACGGCACGGGAGCGGTGGCGCTGACCCGCGGCTCGGTGCACGATGCGTCTCCGAGCTGGTCAGGTGACGGCCAGTGGATCCTGTTCTCGAGTGGGGGCGAGATCTGGCGGATGCAGCCCACGGGCGACGGGCGGCAGTACCTGGCGAACGGTTGGGAGCCCTGCTGGTCGCCGCTGGACGCTGCATCGTACCCGCAGGTCGCAGTCACGGACACCGTCGTCACCTTTTCGGATCCGGCGCTGGCTGCCGCCGTGCGCGCGTACCTGGAGGTCCCAACGGGCGTATCAACCCTGACTGCGTCGACCGTGCCGCTCGTCCGGTCCCTGTACCTTCCCGGGTGCGGGATCGCCGATCTAGCTGAGCTGGCCTTGCTGTATCGGCTTCGGTGGCTTGACCTCAGCAACAACCAAATCGTGGACGTGTCGCCCTTGGCAGGCATCCCCATGCTCACGTACCTGTACCTGAACGGCAACCAGATCGTGGACGTGGCGCCACTGGCTAAACTGCCGGTGCTGGAGGAGTTGCAGTTGGGGCGGAACCAGATCGTCGACGTGTCGCCGCTGGCTGGGCACCCGATGCTAGACTCGCTGTCCCTGGCGGTGAACCACATCACCGACATCACCCCTCTGACCACGATTCCCCGGCTGACCTACCTCAACCTGGCGCGGAACCCCCTGGACGAGACCTCGCGGTCGGTGCACATCCCCGCCCTCCGCGCCCGGGGGGTGGAGGTCAACTTCTGAGCCTCTCGGCCGCGGCGCGAGATCTCCGTGCAACCCAGAGCCCGCAACCGGCGCGCAACCTCGCGGTACTTCACGGGACGGAAAGCAGGCTTTCGACCTCGACGGCCTGTTCCGGCGCGCTGCCACATACGGCGATCGGCAGGGGGCGTTGCGCGTCTTCGTACAGCTCAACCACGGCCTGGAGCGCGTCCTCGGCGTGTGCTAGAGCCTCGGCCAGTGTGTCTCCCTCGGTGATCAACTCGGGAAGAACCGGGGAAGTCCCCGTGTACCCTCCCTCGGCCTGGGGGGTAAAGCGCAACGGTACCCGAAAGACGCGCTTGTTCATGTGTCGCCCCCTACCTCAACAGCACCAGCCTCCGGGTCCGGCGATCCGCGCCGGCGGTCAGGCGGCAGAGATAGACCCCGCTGGCCGCGGCCCGGCCGTCCTCGTCCCTGCCGTCCCAGAGCAGCCGGTACTCGCCGCTCGGCTGCACCTGGTCGACCAGGGTCCTCACCCGCTGACCGGTCACGTCGAAGACCACCACCTCGACCCTTGTATGCCGGGGCAGGTGATAGGGGAGGACGGTGGCAGCGTTGAAGGGGTTGGGCAGGTTCTGCGCGAGCATCAGGTCGGTCGGCAGGGCAGGCCCGTCCGCGGTCACCGCGGTGCTCGGGTTCGGGTAGGCCAGCAGCAGGCGCTGGTCCACGCCGAGGTTGAGCCACGACCGCCGGGCGCCGTCCGGCCAGGTCACCTGCACCGAGTCCACCCGGGTCGCCTCGCCCAGGCCGAAGGACACGCGCGGCTGCATCTGGCTGCCGTACCCGAAGCCGGACTGCACCTCGCGATACTGCCGCTCGCCCTGCACGGTCAGGGTGACCTGGGCCCCGAGTCCGTTGAGGTTCCCGCCGGCGCCCCCCAGGTCGAGCTGCAGCCAGTGGTCCGGGGCCGTGAGGTTGCGGTAGAGCCGGCTCCCTTCGTAGTCGGCGACCACCAGGTCCTGCCGGCCGTCCTGGTCGTAGTCGGCGCCGACCACGGCCCGACCGATGCTCGCCGTCTGCAGGCCGACCCGGGCCCCGACTGAGAGGAACTGGCCGCCTCCCCGGTTCTGGTAGAGCTGGTCCCCCCCTGCCTGCGCGTCGATCCCGGTGACCGCCAGGTCCAGGTCGCCGTCGTTGTCGTAGTCGACCCAGGCGGCACCCACGGTGCGCGCCCCCAGCACAGCCCCGCCGGCCGGGTGGACCGGCACAAAGGCGGCGCCGGCCTCGTTTCGCCAGAGCCGGCCCGCGCCCCGCTCGTTGGAGAGGAACAGGTCCGGGTCCCCGTCGTTGTCGTAGTCCCCGAAGAGCGCGGCGACTTCGCCGCCGGTAAAGGCCAGCCCCAGCTCCTGGGTCGCCTCGACGAACCGACCGGTGGCCATCACCTCGTTGCGGAAGAGGTGACTGGTGCCGTCGGTGTTGGCCACGAACAGGTCCGGATCGCCGTCCCCGTCCCAGTCACCGATGGCCAGCCCGCGCCCGTCCCCGGGGTCGGCCAGCCCGTACCTGGCAGCCTGCTCGGTGAAGCGACCGTCGTCGCTGCAATAGAGCCGGTTGGTGCCCAGGGCATTGACCACGAAGAGATCCAGGTCGCCGTCCCGGTCCAGGTCGAAGAAGCCGGCGCTGCGACCGGAGCCGCGGTGGTCCAGGCTGGCATCGGCCGTTGCGCCGGGGGTGAGCTGGGCCGTGGCCTCGACGAAGGTCCCGTCCCCCTGGTTGCGGAGGAAGCGACTGAGACCCTCGTTGACCAGGTAGAGATCCAGGTCGCCGTCGCCGTCCGAGTCGCCGATGGCCAGCCCCCGGCCGCGCTCGACGACCGCCACCCCGGCCGGCTCGGCCTGCTCGGTGAACCCCGTCCCGTCGTTGCGCCATAGCTGGTTGGCCAGCCCCAGGCGCACCAGGTAGAGATCGAGGTCGTTGTCCCCGTCGTAGTCGAACAGGCCGGCGCCGTTCCCCAGGCTGCTCGTGGTCGGGAGGGGCACCTCGGCGAAGACCGCGCCGACCTCGAGCACCGAGAGTTCCTGGTCCGGCAGGAAGGTCAGGGAGTCGGTGACCGTCGAGCCGAGACCCAGCCGCAGGCGGTACTCTCCTTCGGACGGGGCTTGCCAGGACGGCAGCTCCACCTCGCGCACCTCGCCGACGGCCAACGGGGCCTCGACCCGATCGGCCGCGGCCAGGACCTGCTCACCTTGCAGGACTCGGTACCCCACCCGGAAGGGTCCCGACGACCGGCGGCCTTCGTTGGTCACCAGGCCCCGCACCTCCAGGTCCTGGTCCAGGCCGAGGCTCAGAGGACCGGCCTGGACCGGCGTCAGGCGCAGGGCCGGCGTCTCGACCACCGTTGCCCGCAGCAGCTCCAGGCAGGTCTCCACCAGCGGCTGCGCCGCGTAGCTGCCCACCCGCTGCAGGTCGAAGGAGAGGTAGCACACCCGCCAGGTGCCGTTGTCCAGGTAGGAAGCCGCAGCCCTTCCGGCTTCGTCCAGCAGCAGAGGTCGGGCCGGTGCGGTCAGCTCGAGGGAG
>JBAZUN010000385.1:3959-6164 GCA_041661365.1 Candidatus Latescibacterota bacterium | reverse complement strand
CTCGCTGAAGGCCGGATCGTCCCCGTCAGCGCCGACGCGCCGGATCTCGTACCCGAGGTTGGCGTAGAGGTCGGCCGAGGCCTCGAGGTCGAGGTGCGCCGGCCCGTCGATCCCCAGCGAATCGGCGACGCAGAGCCGGAAGGCGTGGCCCGTGGCCCCGACCAGGTCGACCTCGCTTTTCTTGGCCCCGACGGCGCGCAGACAGACGTCCAAGGCGCCCAGGAGCATGTCCGCCCGCGGCTGGAATTCCACGGCCGGCAGCATCCGGGCATCGGTCGGGATCCCTTCTCCCTGGGCCTCGAACGCCTGCTCAGTCGCCTGGGGACCGGTCCCCGCGGTAGCGGCCGGGGCCGCGAAACGGAGCCCTGAAACCCGGTTGCCGTCGTACCGGGGATCGGTCTCGGGCTCGCAGAGGTTCAGGCTGAACTCGAACCGGCCCCGGGTCTGGTCGAGCCGCACCAGCAGCCCGTTCTCCCCGGCGCGCAGGGTGACCGGCACCCGGTCGTTGGGCAGCCGATGCCGACGGCGTCCCTGGAAATCGTGGACCTGTTGACCGTTGATCCAGACCCGCACCCCCTCGTCCGAGCCGACCCACAGCTCGGCCTGCTGGTCCTTGGGCGCGGTGAAGGTGCAGAAGGCGTAGGCCACGCAGTCGAAGGGATCGTTGAAATACTTGTCCAGGTCGATCTTGTCGTCGTGGAAATAGACCGCTGGGGACCAGCCGTTCTCGCCGGGGAGGGCTCCCGGGGCCGCGGGGTCCACGGCCTCGCCCCCTGGCGGAAGCTGCGCGACCGGAACCGGTCCCTTGAGCAGCCAGGTCCGGCTCCCCTGGCCGTAGTGGCCGTGCTCGCCGTATAGGCCGCTCCTCACCGGGTACTTCTCAAAGCGCCGGCTGATCTTCTCGATCGGGCTCCCCTTTATCTTGATGTTACCTAGGTCGGCCTGGCCGAGGCCGCGGTACGCGGCCAGGCTGAGGTACTCGAGGTCATCGGGGTTCAGGCCGATCAACTGGGCCGAGACGGCGTCGACCGCCACCAGGTCGGGGCCGGCCAGGACGGTGTTGAGCCGCACCGGCACGCCGTCGTCGTCGTCGGTCTTGGCCCGCTCCATCCCGACGATGGCGTCGACCACGGCGAAGTCCGGCTCGGCCACGGAGACCAGGTCGACGATCACCTCGTCGAGGATACCGGGCTCGTGGGGCAGTCCAGGAACGCCGCTGCCGGGGTACCCGCTCATCTTCGGCCAGCCGTAGATCATCCCCGGGGCCACCCCGACGAGGTTCTTCATCGCGTTGGTCATCCCCACCGCGCCGATGACCTTGAGCACCGGGACGCTGATGAGGAAGTCGCACTCCAGAACGGTGTTCGGCAGGTGGTACTTGGGGAAGACGTACCCGCCGTCGGGCACGGCCACCTCGATCGCCTCGTCGAAGTTGAGGTCGACCAGGTCCAGGTCGACCTCGGCCAGGTCCGGATCCTCGAGGAGCTGCCGGTACCCGGCCACGGCAAAGCCGTCGCCGACCCCGGCGGCGCCGCCGTGCATCCCCTGGAGCACCTCGGCCCGCTCCGGCGGAGCCCAGGCCCCACCCTCGGCGATGGTGACCCGCGCCTGGGGCACGGCCTCGTGCACCAGCTTGACCACGGCCTTGACCACCCGCCAGTCGGTGATGACCCCGGAGCCGGGCTCCTTCAGCTCGACGATGTTCGGCTTGACGACCACCCACTCCGCGTCGCCGGGGATCGCGTTGCGCAGGCCGCCGGACAAGGCCACGGCGTAGCGGACCTGGTTCTCGACCTGGGCCTCGGAGAGCTGGGCGTCCCGCGGGGCGGGCGCATCGAGCCGCTCGTAATCCGAGGCGACCAGACCAACCACCGAGGCTCCCGGCTTGGTCGCCGCCGAGACCGCGTCGACCACCGAGAAGCCGCGCGCCGACTCACCCGGCTGCCACCGGGGGTGCCGCACGTCGGTCCACACCAGGACCGTCAGGCACGCCGCAACCGCGCCGACCAGTACCCACCTGCTCCTGCTGACCTTCATCCTGTCCCCCTCTGCGATTTCCCGTTGCTGCACCGGGTCGTTCCGGGTTTGCGCGGCCCGGCCGACCTCCCGTACACTATGCCGGCCGATGCCTGCCCGCGGCCGACAACACCGCGGGTATTCGGACACGATCTAGAAAAGCCCTATCGTGAACCCTGTCAAACCTCG
>JBAZUN010000385.1:0-3949 GCA_041661365.1 Candidatus Latescibacterota bacterium | reverse complement strand
TAACCGGGAGGGATCGCGTCATGTCAGGAGACAAGGTGCGCCTCGGGTTCGTCGGCGTGGGGGGGATGGGACAGTGCGCCCACCTGCGGAACTACGCCGCCCTGGAAGGGTGCGAGGTGGCGGCCATCGCCGAGCTCCTTCCGGAGCAGGCCCGCCGCGTGGCCGAGCGGTACGGCGTACCCAAGGTCTACGCCGATCTCGGCGAGATGCTGGCCCGCGAGCGATTCGACGGCCTGGTAGCCTCGCAGCCCTTCACCCGCCACGGACTGCTCGTGCCCCAGATCCTCGGCGCCAAGGTGCCGGTCTTCACCGAGAAGCCGCTGGCCGCCTCGGTGCAGGTCGGTGAGCGGTTGGTCGAGGCGGTGCGCGCCAGCGGCACCTGGCTGATGGTGGGGTACCATAAACGAAGCGACCCGGCGACGATGCGGGCCAAGGCCGAGATCGACCGGCTGAAGGCCTCGGGGGAGCTGGGCCGGCTGACCTACGTCCGCATCCTGATGCCGGCCGGCGACTGGGTGGCCAACGGCTTCACCGATCTCATCCGCACCGACGAGCCGCGGCCGGAGCTGGCCGTCGACCCGCCGGCCCCGGACATGTCGGCCGAGATCTACGGTCGGTACACCGCCTTCGTCAACTACTACATCCATCAGGTCAACCTGATGCGGCACCTCCTCGGCGAGCCGTATCAGGTCACCTACGCTGATCCGTCAGGCGTGCTCCTGGCCGGGACCAGCCAGAGCGGCGCGGCCTGCACCATCGAGATGTCCCCGTACCGGACCACCATCGACTGGCAGGAGTCGGCCCTGGTCTGCTTCGAGCGCGGGTACCTGCGGCTGGAGCTGCCGGCCCCGCTGGCCAGCAACCGGCCGGGCCGGGTCGAGATCTTCCGCGACCCGGGGAAGGGCGCCACCCCCGAGACCACGGTGCCGCAGCTTCCCTGGGTCCACGCCATGCGGCAGCAGGCCGCCAACTTCGTGGCCGCGATCCGGGGCGAGATCCCCCCGATGACCAAGGCCGAGGAGGCCCTGGAGGACCTGAGGGTGGCCCGCGCCTACATCCAGTTGGCCACCGGCGTCTGAGCGCGGCCACCGGCCGTGCTTCCCTGTACCGGCAGATCCCATTCCGAGGAGGCCATCGTGCCAGTCAAGTTCAGGAAGACCCTCATCTGCGGCGAGCGGTACGAGTCCGCCGGCATCTTCGACGTCGACGGCGACGGGATCCTTGACATCGTCTCCGGCGCGTACTGGTACCGCGGCCCGGAGTTCCGCCAGCGGCACCTCATCGGCGAGGTCCAGGCGATCGGGGAGTACTACGACGACTTCTCGACCATCCCCCTCGACATCAACGGCGACGGCCGCCTAGACTTCATCACCGGCGGCTGGTGGGGGAACACCCTGCGCTGGCGGGAGAACCCCGGCGACCCATCCCGCCAGTGGCCCGAGCACGTGATCGCCGAGTGCGGCAACGTCGAGACCACCCGGGCCTGGGACGTGGACCGGGACGGTCTACTCGAGATTGTGCCCAATACCCCGGGCGGGCCCCTGGTGGTCTACAAGCTGGTGACCGACCGCCAGGGCCGCGGCACCGGCCAGTTCGCGGCCCACCGGATCTGGGACCAGAAGCAGGGACACGGCCTCGGGTTCGGCGACCTCTCCGGCAGCGGCCGGGGGGACTTCGTGCTGGCCAACGGCTGGCTCGAGGCACCGGCCGATCCCTACGCCGGCGAGTGGGTCTTCCACCCGGAGTTCAACCTGGGCAGCGCCAGCGTGCCGGTACTGGTGACCGACGTCAACGGCGACGGCCTCAACGACCTGATCGTCGGTGGGGCCCACGCCTACGGACTCGACTGGTGGGAGCAGCGGCGGTCGGCCAACGGCGAGCGGACCTGGATCAAGCACCCGATCGACCCGTTCAACTCCCAGTACCACGACCTGCAGTGGGTCGACCTCGACGGCGACGGAGCCTGCGAGCTGGTGACCGGCAAGCGGTACCGGGCGCACAACGGGAACGACCCCGGCGAGTTCGATCCGGTCGGGGTGTACTACTTCAAGTGGAACGGCGAGTCGTTCAGCAAGCAGGTCATCGACTACGGCCAGCCCGGCAGCGCCTCGGGGGCCGGGATCCTCTTCGCGGTCGCCGACCTCAACGGGAACGGCCGACTCGACATCGTGGCGCCGGGGAAGGACGGTCTGTTCCTCTTCGAGAACCTGGGCACCCTCTGAGCCAAAGGAGACGGCGATGGCAAGGGTAACGATCGTCGGCGCGGGGAGCATCGTCTTCTGCAAGACGCTCATCCTCGACATCCTGGCGACCGACGGACTGGAGAACACCGAGTTCGTGCTCATGGCGCCGACGACCAGGCGCACCCCGCAGGTCGAGCGGTTCGTCAAGCGGGTCATCCAGGCGAACGGACTGCCGGCCAAGGTCTCGGTCACCACCGACCGCGACGCTGCCCTCCGCGGCGCCGACTACGTCATCACCACCTTCCAGGTCGGCGGGATCGAGGGGTTCGCCAGCGACTACACCATCCCGCTCAAGCACGGGGTCGACCAGTGCATCGGCGACACCCTGGGGCCGGGCGGGATCTTCCGGGCCCAGCGCTCCATCCCGGTGATCCTCGACCTGGCCCGCGCCATGGAGGCGCGGTGCCCGGGGGCGCACCTCCTCAACTACGTCAACCCGATGGCCATGGTCTGCTGGGCCCTGGGCACCACCGGCGTCCCCTTTGTCGGGCTCTGCCACGGGGTGCAGACCACCCTCGACCTGATCTCGGGGTACGCCGAGGTGCCCAAGGAGGAGATCGACTTCCTCTGCGCCGGGATCAACCACATGGCCTGGTTCCTGCGCCTGGGCCACCAAGGTCGGGACCTGTACCCTGTCCTGCGCGAGCGGTTCGAGCGGCCGGAGTACTACGTCAACGAGAAGGTCCGCGGCGAGGTCTTCCGCCAGTTCGGGTACTTCATGACCGAATCGACCGGGCACCTGGCTGAGTACGTCCCCTACTTCCGCAAGAGCCGGAAGGCCCTGGACCTGTACTGCGACGAGCCGGGGTTCGGCGGGGAGAGCGGCGCCTACTACCGGTGGTGCGCCTCGGTCGGCGAGAAGTACAACGACCAGGACATCCTGGCCGGCGAGCCGGCCTCGCTCCCGCCGCGGAGCATCGAGTACGGCTCGTACGTGATCGAGGCCCTGGAGACCGGCCGCACCTTCAAGCTCAACGGCAACCTTACCAACCGGGGGATGATCGCCAACCTGCCTGACGACTGCTGCGCCGAGGGTCCGCTCTACGTCGACCGGACCGGCCTTCATCCGACCCTGGTCGGCTCCCTGCCGCCGCAGTGCGCGGCCCTGAACCTGACCAATATCAACGTGCAGCGGCTGGCGGTCGAAGCGGCGATCAGTGGCGATCCCGAGCACCTGGTCCACGCCTGCGCCCTGGATCCCCTGACCAGCGCCGTCCTCACCCTGAAGGAAACGCGGGAGATGGTGGCCGAGATGCTGGAATCCCAGCGGCGATGGCTCCCCCAGTTCCAAGGCCGGACGCTCAAGGCCACCCCGACCATCAGCATCCCGACGAACGTGCAGCGGGCGCAGGTCCCCGTGGACCCGGCCCTGGCCATCATGGCCCGCTTCCAGGAGCTGTCCCGCTGAACCGACACCCTGCAAATAGCGCTCCGCTAAGGAAATGATCTGGTATTCGGGTCCCGATCCATCCCGTCCTGCGGCGTTCCACTCGCTTAGCGCATCTCCCCTCGATGCGCTTCCACTCGTGCGCCTTGCAGCCCGGGCGCCTCGGGACCCTCGATACTCAAGCTGATTCCCTTAGCGGAGCACCAGCGAGAGAAAGGACGGACGTCGTTGATCATCGTCATCGGCCGGGGCCATTCCGGCACCCGCGCCATCTCCCACACCCTGTACGCCAGCGGCGTGTACATGGGGAACCAGTTGA
>JBAZUN010000384.1:0-6170 GCA_041661365.1 Candidatus Latescibacterota bacterium | reverse complement strand
TCGACCTCGACCTCGACGGCCGAATCGACGACGAGGTGAGGGTGGTATACCGGGCCGTGGGGAGCGAGCGGCCCGGGCTCGCGGCCAGTTCCTCCTCGTCCTCTGGTCAACTGGTGGTCGGCAGCACGGCCGCCGCGGCCGCGGGTGGCCGCCTCTACCTTCAATTCCCGATCAGCGTGACCGCCTCGCCTTCGGTCACCTTGCTTTCCTATGGTCGCATCGAGTTCGCCGACTCGGGGGAGACCGACCTGGAGTCCGGTCCCGGCGTCGAGCTGGTCCTGGATGATGAGTTCCATGCCCTGGCCGGGATGGACCTGGTGCAGTTGAGCGGGATCGTGGCCCAGGCCGCGGACACCACCACCTCGGCCGAGGGGGCCTTCTTCCCGGAGCTGGCCAAGGTCCTGGTCGAGTCGATGCCCGACCTGGTTTTCGACGCCGGGCAAGGCACCGGCAGCAACCTCCTGCAGGCCGGGGTCGCCGGGATCGGCGACGGCAGCGACGACAACGACACCGCGTACCACTTCTACTGGTCCACCGACCCGCACCTGACCCAGGTTCAGGTCGACCGGGAGATGCCGGCTATCGCGGTCACCGGCGACCAGGATCGGATCTACCTCGAGACCGAGGCCGGGGCCCAGGCGGTCCGGCTGCTGGTGCGCGACCTGCCTGCCGGCACCTACTACCTCTATGTAGTCTGCCCGTTGACCGGGACCGTGCCCCTGGCCCGCAGCCGCGGGATCGAGGTCAGGCACCATCCGGTGATCGGCGGGTTGACCGTGGGGTCGAGCGATGTCGAGGTCACCCTCGACTCCGGTGGCCTGCTCGATCTGCGCGGTGAGGCCACCGGCCAGGGACAGGGAGCCGTGGCGATCGGGTACGCCGTGGTCGACCACGACGACGAGGTGCCGGTGCACCTCTTCTGCGCCGAGCGCTCTGACCTCGATGCGGCCTCCTTGATCCTCGATGGCGGCCGGGTCACGGGGCTGGCAGGGGCGGCGGTCGTCACCCCGAGCCAGGGACTGGCCGAGGGGCAGGGATCGTTCCTGTGGGATATCAGCGCCCCGCCCCTGGTCGCGGCCGGGGACTACTACCTCTACCTCGCGGCCAGCGACGGCCAGACCCAGGCCCTCCGTCGCAGCGTGCGCCGGGTCCACCTCCGCCACTCTCCCTTCCTGCAGCTCGACCCGCTCGACGACGAGGTGCTGAGTGGCGCCGACACCGTGGTGACCGGCGGTCGGCGACCGCAGCGGTACCTCACCCTGACCTGGGGGCGGAACGGGGCCGACGGCGACGGGGATCTCGACAGCGACGCCCGGATCGGGCTCTACTTCAGCCAGGTGGCCGCCGCCGGAGAGGGACAGTCGTCGGGCTGGTCCCTGCCCGACGGTGCCGGTGATCTGCTGACCGGGGTGGAAACTCGTGGCGGGGTGATCGCCGAGGACCTTCCCGAGGATCCGGACGAATGGCAGGACAACCAGTACCCGTGGGATTTATGGGCGGCCGGCGAGTCCGGCCGGACCGTGCCGGTTGCCGGGGTCGTGCACTACCTCTACGGGGTCATCGGCGACGGTCAGGGCAGGCGACTGGCCCAGATGAACGGTGGCCGACCCAACGACGCCGGGGCCAAGGTGGTCTTCCTCCATCCGCCGGCCCTGCAAGTCCTGCAACCGGCCGTGGACGTGACCGTGACCCCGGGGCACCGGGCCCGCGTCTCCTGGGAGGACGTCGATCTGGACAGCGATGCCCGGATCCGCGTGATCGCGACCACCGTGGACCACGGCCTGGTCAGCGACTTCGCCACCGTGGCCACCGGCCAGGCCCGGGTGGTGAACTCGGAATCAGGAGATCCGGCCGCGGCCGTGGATCCGCTGCGCGACCTCAGTGAGGATGATCCGGTCGACTGGCTCGACTTCTCCGCGGACGGGCTGACCGCCGGTCTCTACTACCTGTACGTGGCGATCACCGATCAGGGCCGGTTCGACGAACGCTCCCTGGCCTGGCGGGCCTATGGCCGGCTTCAGGTGGAGGGGGAAGCCCAACCGGTCTCAGGACCGAGGGTCGCGATCCTCCCCGAGGTCTTCACCCTGGGCACGGACGGCGCGCGCCAGAGCTTCAGCGTGGCCGTCGATGCCGGAACCGACACCGTGGACCTGGTGCAACTGGTCCTGCAGATCGACGGCCGCATGCTGGAGGTCGTGGACCAGGATGCCGGTCGGACCGGGGTCCAGCCGTTCGCGGTCGGTGCCGCCTTCTCCGCGGCCCGGCTGGTCACCAATCGGGTGGTCGACCCCGGGGACGGCAACCTGCGTCTCCTCCTCGAGTACTTCGAGCCGACCGAGCGGTCGGTGCCCGAGCTGGACGGCGTTCAGTCCCTGGTGAGCTTCGCCCTGCAATCGCTGGAGCAGGAGGGGCCGGTCACGGTCGAGCTGGTGGCCGAGGATGCCACCGGGCTCGGGTCGCGCCTGATCCGCGACGGGGTGGAGGTGGCCGTACCCGAGCCGGGGGCCCTGGCCAACGGCCGGCTCGTGGTGGAGCGGGCCGTGGTCCGCGGCATTGTCGATCTCGAGGGACGGGGCGAGACCGACGTCGCCCTCGACGTCGGTCTGCGGCCCTGGTCCCGCTATGAAGATCTCCAGGATCCGGTCTTTGCCGCGGCCAACGACACCGATCCGCTGAGGGCAGGGGTCCAGATGCAGCTCGCCGCGGACGGCGGCTTCGAGCTGCGCCAAGTGCCGACCGGCCGGCTCGACCTGACGGTCCACCGCGACGGGTACCTGAACGGCTGGGCCGAGGGGCTCGAGCTGAACCCCGGGCAGACGCTCGAGGGGATCAGGGCCGCCACCCCGGGGAGCCTGTCCGGGCTGATCCTGGGCGGGGACGTGGCCGGGTACCGCGCTGGTGACGGCTCCAGCCCGCCGGACAACGAGGTCACCCTGGCCGACTGGGACTACGTGGCCGCCTACTTCGCGGCCGGGTCCGCCGGCGACGGCCGGGCCGACATCACCGGTGACGGGGTGGTGGACATCCACGACCTGTCCCTGGTCGGCGCCAACTACCTGCGGCACGGTCCGCGGCCGGTCTACCGGCCGATCACGGTCGATCAGCGGGTGGTTCCCCTATGGCTGTCCGTCCCTGCCGGGCCAATGGCCGCGGGCGAGGAGATCGAGGTCGCGCTCCAGGTCAACGACGGCGACCTGACCGGGATCCGGGCCTTCGAGGTGGAGCTGATCGCTGACCCCGAGGCCTGGGAGCTGATCGGCGAGCGGATCAACGACGGCCTGGTCCAGGCCCTGACCGCGCGCCGGATGGAACCCTCGGGATGGCGGACGGCGGCGGTTCTTCCCGGCCGCGAGGCCGACCTGGCTCAGACCTCGATCCCGGCGACCTGGAGGTTCCGCGCCCGGGTCGAGGGAGCGGCCTTGCCGCGGCTCGGGGCCGCGGTCCTGCTCGACCGCGAGGACCGGCCGGTGACGGCGTGGGTCTCAGGCTCTTCGGGAGAGGGCGTCCAGCCCCGCGAGCCCCTCCTCGGGCAGAACTACCCCAATCCGTTCAACCCCGGCACCTCGATCCCGGTGGTCGTGCCGGCCTCGGCCGACGCCGGTGGCGCCTTGGTCCGGCTCGAGGTCTACTCCCTTTCCGGGCAGCGGGTCCGCCTGCTGTGGGACGGCCCGCTCGGTACCGGGACCCACCGGCTGGAATGGGACGGCCGGGACAGCGCCGGGCGGCCGGTGGCCAGCGGTGTCTACCTGTGTCGACTGCGGGTGAACAGAATCGAGCAGGTCAAACGGATGGTACGGATCAGGTGAAGGCATGATACGGCGCGTCCTGTCCATAGCGGCGCTGGCCATGGCACTGACGGTGGCGGCAGAGCCGGCGGTCGCGGCTTCCCTCTCCCTGCGTCGGGCCTCTGA
The DNA here is from genome assembly GCA_041661365.1 of Candidatus Latescibacterota bacterium. Classification (GTDB taxonomy): domain Bacteria; phylum Latescibacterota; class UBA2968; order UBA8231; family UBA8231; genus CAITNQ01. Next base: position 2,259 of record JBAZUN010000384.1, on the reverse strand, counting down.
CCACTCGTCGCAGTTCCCGGCCCAGCTCGGGGAGATCCTGGACCTCGAGGTCGCCATCGACGCCGGGGCCGAGGAGGTTACCGGGGTCGCCCTGTACCTCTCCTTCCCCAGCGAACTCTTCCGGGTGGTGACCGGCAGCGCCGGGGCGCCCTTTACCGCTGGACCGTTCCTGGGCGGGATCGAGCTGGTCAACCGCTCCGAGCAGGTCGGCAGCGAGACCTTCCTCCACTACACCGAGGCCGCGGGGACGGGGGAGCGCCAGGGAGGAACCGGAGCCGGCGTGGTGGCGCGGTTCCGGCTGGAGGTCGTCCGCCGACCGGCGGGGAACCTGGCCTGGGTGCGGCTCGAGAGCCGCGGCCACGACCGGATCTGCCACTACCTGACCACGGCCGAGCCCGGGGTGGAGAAGCGGTTCACCGCCCCCCTCGGCGAGGCCGGCGTGCGCATCTCGGGGTTCCGCATCCTGCCGCTTCCCGACCTCTCCCTGATCGAGGGGGAGAGCACCGTGGTCTTCGACCTGGACGCCTTTGTCGACACCACGGTGGCCAGCGTCCTGTGGACCAACTCCCAGCTCAGCGAGGTGCCGACGACCATCGATCCCCGGACCCGCGAGGTGACGATGAGCCCGCTGTCCGGCCGGGTCGGTCAGTGGGCCATGATCTTCACCGCCTTCGAGTCGGGCGAGGGGTTGACCGCGGCGGACACCGTGCGGATCCGCATCGTCTCGCGGCCGCGGATCACCACCGCCTTCCCCGACACCGTGCGCTTCCTCGAAGACACCGTGAACCGCGAGCTCGAGCTGGACGCCTATGTCGAGGAGGTGGACGATCTGCCGGCCGAACTGACCTGGACCGCCCTGACCGGCGGTGCGATCACCGCCTCGATCGACAGCAACAGCCACATCGTCGCCCTGGGCGCACCTGCTGACTACTTCGGCGGGGAGCAGATCACCCTGGTGGTCACCGACCCCTCCGGACTGAGCGACAGCACCGGCCTGCGGGTCGAGGTGCTGCCGGTGAACGACCCGCCCGAGGGAATCACGGTCCCCGCCGTGTACCCGGTGGTCGGAGCCGCGCCCCTCTCTATACCGTTGGCCTCCCTGGTCACCGATCGCGACGATCCCCTGGAGCTGCTGTCGATTACCGCCAGCGCCGAGGGCGGCGTGCGGGCAGAGGTCAGCGGTACGACCCTCCTGCTGCACGGCGAGGCTCCGGGGCGGGCGGTGGTCACGGTGACGGCTACCGATACCACCGGCGCGACGACGACCACCCGTCAGGTGGTGGTCGTGCTCCCGACCGACGGGGCCGTGGCGCCGGAGATCGCCCGTCTTCCCGAGCTGCGGCTCCAGAGCGGCCAGACCGGCTCGATCGGCCTGAGCGCTTGGGTGCGGGACGATGCGCCGGTAACAGAGCTGACCTGGCGGACCGAGCCCGGTCCTGGGCTGACCGCCCTGGTCACGGACGGGGTGCTGCAGGTGGGCGGTCGGACCGGTTTCGCCGGTGTCGACCAGGTTCGCCTGACCGCCGTGGACCAGGACGGGAACGAGGGGGACGGGGTCCTGTCGGTCTCAGTGCTGCGCCCCGAGGACGACCTGGGTCCGGCGGTCTACGATCCCGGCAAGATCGGGATCCGGGTGACCGACGGGAGTGCCGTGCTGCCCCTGGACGACTGGGTCACCGACCCGGACGACGGGGCCGGACAGATCGGTTGGACCGTGGAGCCGAGTGCCGGCCTGACCTACGATCCCGAGACCCGACAGGTGCGCCTGTCCGAGGAGGACTCCCTGGCGCAGCCGGCGGCGGTCAGTCTGACGGCCCGCGACCCCTCGGGCCGCACCGACCAGGTGACCGTGCCGGTGCTGGTGGCCCCGGCGGGCGGGCCGCCGCAGACCCGCGAGTTCCCCCAGGTCTCCCTGGACAGCCTCGGGGCCGAGGTGCGGCTCGACCTGGACGAGTTCGCCTTCGACGACGCGGACGCCGAGGCCGAGCTGGTGTGGACGGTGTTGACCGAGCCCGGGGTGGTGGCCGAGGTCGACCCGGTGAGCCACCTGCTGCGCCTTCGCCGCGACGACCCGAGCAAGGCCGCGCCGCTAGTCAGCCAGGTGCTCCTTCGCGTCGAGGACACCGACGGGCTGGTGAGCAGCCGCATCCTCAAGGTAGGACTGCCGCCCTTGTTCAGTCTGAGGCCGTTCCCCGAGATCCAGCTCGTGGCGGGCCGCATCGACAGTTCGCTGGTGCTCGATTCTTATGTCACCGGTGC
>JBAZUN010000383.1:0-6180 GCA_041661365.1 Candidatus Latescibacterota bacterium | reverse complement strand
GCGGGCCGAGATGCGGGCCACGGCCGAACGGACCGGCCGCGACGTGAAGATCGCCGAGGCCATGGTCGACGAGCGGGTCGACATCCCCGGCCTGAGCGGCGAGGCCGGCCGGCCGGCGACCCTGACCACCGAGCAGGCCCTCCACTACAAGATGGCCGACGAGACCGCGGAGAGCCTGAGCGAGGCCCTGCGGATCTACGACCTGGGCAGCGCCCGGGTGGTCGAGGCCCAGCTCAACTGGGCCGAGCACCTGGTCCGCTTCCTCACCAACCCGATCATCACCTCGATCCTCCTGGCCGTGGCCATGTTCGGGATCATCACCGAGGTCCGCACCCCGGGCTGGGGCCTGGGCGGCACCCTGGCCCTGGTGGCCCTGGCCCTGTTCTTCGGCAGTCACCTGGTCCTCAAGCTAGCCGAGTGGCAGGACCTGCTCCTCTTCGTCACCGGCCTGGCCCTGCTGATCGTCGAGGTGTTCTTCATCCCCGGTTTCGGGGTCGTAGGGCTGCTCGGCATCGGCCTGATGATCGCCAGCCTGGCGTTGACCCAGCTCGGCGACTTCCGCCTCTGGAACGTCGAGTCGGTCGCCGGGGTTCTGGCCCGGCTGTCGGCCTCGATGATCGCGGCCGTGGTGCTGTCCATCGTCTTCATCCGCGCCCTGCCGCGCTTCTCCACCTTCAACCGCCTGATCCTGGGCAGCCAGATCTCCGCCGCCGAGGGGTACGTGTCCTCGCCGGCCGAGCACGACGCCGAGCTGACCGGCCGCCGGGGCACGGCCCTGAGCAACCTGCGGCCGGCCGGCATCGGCCTGTTCGACGGCCAGCGGCTGGACGTGGTTACCGACGGCGAGTACATCGAGCGGCAGACCCCGATCCAGATCGTCGAGGCCCGGGGCTCGCGGGTCGTGGTGCGGCCGGTCTGAGCCCGAGCCATGGCCTGGGTCTACTCCTTCGCCCTGCTCCTCCTGGGGTTCGTCCTCATCATCCTCGATATCTTCGTCACCCCGGGGGTGGACCTGCTCGGGCTGCTCGGGCTGCTCACCATCCTGGCCGGGGTGGGCTTCGCCTACGTTCAGCTCGGGGCCGTCGGCGCTCTGGTGGTGGGAGCCGCCGGCCTGGTCGGCGCCGCGGTTCTGCTGCGGCTGCTCTTCCGCTCGCGGAGCTGGCGCCGGTTGGTGCTGCACAGCGACGTGTCGCGGGCCGACGGGTTCGGCGCGGCCCGGCCGGAGCAGGCCGCGCTGCTGGGACAGCTCGGCCGCGCGGTCACGCCGCTGCGGCCGGCCGGTCGGGCCCGGCTGGGGGATCAGGTCATCGACGTGGTCACCGAGGGCGGCTTCATCGATCCCGGGACCGCGATCGAGGTCATCCAAGTGGCCGGCAATCGGGTCGTGGTGCACCCGGCGCCGGCAGCGGACGCGCCGTCCGCGTAGAATTCGGCGCCGGCCGTCGGACTTATGTTGGTCGGTCGGCGATTCTCCTATCGGGTTTCATATGAAGGGGGCGTTCGATGGAAACCATTCCCGTAGCCATGCTGGTCCTGGTCCTCTTCGGGATCATCGTCTTCCTGGCCCTGTTCACCTACTTCATCCCCGTGGGCCTGTGGGTCTCGGCCTACTTCGCCGGGGTCAAGGTCGGGATCTTCCGCGACCTGGTGGGGATGCGGCTGCGCAAGGTGCCGCCGGCCACCATCGTCCGGCCCAAGATCAGCGCCACCAAGGCCGGCCTGGACCTCGGTCTCGACCTGATGGAGGCCCACTACCTGGCCGGCGGTAACGTCAACGCCGTGGTCGTGGCCCTGATCTCCGCGGACAAGGCCCACATCCCCCTCACCTTCGAGCGGGCCACGGCCATCGACCTGGCCGGCCGCGACGTGCTCGAAGCGGTCAGGGTCAGCGTCAACCCCAAGGTCATCAACACCCCGCTGATCGCCGCGGTGGCCAAGGACGGGATCCAGCTCAAGGCCACGGCCCGGGTGACCGTCAGGGCCAACATCGACCGGCTGGTCGGTGGCGCCGGCGAGGAGACGATCATCGCCCGGGTCGGCGAGGGGATCGTCACCACCATAGGATCGGCGAGCAGCTACAAGGAGGTGCTGGAGAACCCGGACCGGATCTCGAAGATGGTGTTGGGTAAGGGCCTGGATTCGGGCACGGCGTACGAGATCCTCTCGATCGATATCGCCGACGTGGACGTGGGCGACAACATCGGCGCCAAGCTGCAGACCGATCAAGCCGAGGCCGACCTCAAGGTGGCCCGCGCCAAGGCCGAGGAGCGCCGCGCCATGGCCATGGCCCTCGAGCAGGAGATGAAGGCCCTGGTGCAGGAGATGAACGCCAAGGTCAAGGAAGCCGAGGCCGAGGTGCCGCGGGCCCTGGCCGAGGCCTTCCGCTCCGGGAACCTCGGGGTGATGGACTACTACCGGATGCGGAACATCCAGGCCGATACCGACATGCGCTCGTCGATCTCGGGGGCGGGCAGCGAGACCACGCCGCGGCCCGATAACGCTTGATCTCGAGACGAGGCTGACGTGGAACAGCTTCTATTCCTGCTGTTCATCCTCTTCAGCGTAGGCTCCGCGCTTCTTGACCGCCGCAAGAAGCGGCTGGCCGAGGAAGAGCGGCAGGCCCGGCGCCGGGCCCAGCAGGCCGCACCGGAGCCGCCGGCCCCGGTAGCCGAGCCCAAACCGAGCCGTCGCGAGGAAGAGCCCGAGGAGTTGGGCTGGCCGTTCGGCGATGGACCGGTCGAGGTGGAATACCCGCGACCCCGACCGACCGAGCGGTCGCTCCCCGAGCTCTCCCTGCCGGAGCTGGCCGTGCCCGAGCTGGAGCAGGCCCTGGCGCGGCAACGGCAGGCCCTCGAAGACGAGCGGGAGGCCCTGGCCGCCGAGCGCCGCGCCTTGGAGCTGGAGCGGTTGGCCACGGCCGCGGCCCGGGAGGCGAACGAGCGACGCGGCCGACGCCGAGTCGCGGCAACGCCATCGCCCGAGCCCCGATCGGCACCCCCGCCGAGGGCCCTTGGTCGCGGCCGGTGGCTTCTGGATCTGTCGCGGGCCCGTGACGGGGTGGTCTACGCCGAGATCTTGGGGCCACCCGTAGGCTGGCGGCAGCAGTCGGGAGGTGGGTTTACAGGATAGCGAGTGGGGGCTATCTTTCCCCGCCGCAACGGCGCCGAAGTGGCGGAATTGGCAGACGCGCTGGACTCAAAATCCAGTGGGCGCAAGCCCGTGTGGGTTCAAGTCCCTCCTTCGGCACCATCCTAAAAAAACAAGGGCTTGCACTGACCGCTGAGCGGCCGGTGCAAGCCCTTCGTGTTTGGCCAATCGGCGGAGCCGGATTCGCGGGATTCCGCGAGGGTCACGACCCGGCAGCGACGGCCTACTCCTGCTTCGGTCCACCCTCCAGCCCCGCGAGCAGGCTGCGGATCTGCTGCTGGTGATCGGCGATGCTCTTCTCGAGCGTCTGAATGGCCAGATCCGCGGGGTACTCGGACCGCAGCCCGGTCACCCGCTCAGACAGTCCGTTGAGGCTGGACAGCGCCGCGTTGAGCCGGTCCCGGGCATCCTGGAGCCAGTCCGCGCTCTGGCCGGTCGGGTTGGCGCTACGCTCCCGGACGATCCCCTCCACGTCTGCCCAGATCGCGGCCAGTTGGGTCCCGATCTCCTCGGCGATCTCTGACGGGCTGTCGAGGATCCTGAACTCGACCCGCGCCATCCTGGTGATCTCCATGCGGATGCGTTCCGTCCTCATGCGGGTATCGGCGATCGCCTTGGTATAGCTCTGCATCCTCGACATGGCGGCTGGGCCGACGTCGCCCTCGGCCCTGGCCCGGTCCACCTTCAGGGCAGCAGCCTCGAGCAGCATCTGATCCAGCCGAAGGACGGCCTGGAACCGCTCGGCGCTCTTGGCAAAGGTCTCGGCGTCCTCTCGGGCCACGGCCTCGGCGGCCGTCAGGATCCCGAACTGGTCAGCGAGGGCGGCGAAATCCTCCTGTTCAGCCTGCCGGATTTCCCTGAGCATCTCCGGGATCTCGTCCAACTCGAGGCCTTCACCCAACCGGGACAGGGCTTCGCGCAGGTATCCCTGATCGACCGGTGCAGCCACCGCTCTCCTGCCTCCCCGCCTGACGATCAGCTCTTCCCCCTCCTCGACCACGGCCGGGCCGCCCTGGGTCTCGACGAGGAGAACCTCTGCCAGAGCGCGCAGCTCCGTGAGGCGGCCGTCTTGCTCATTGGTCTGAGCGGTCAGATTGGCGGCGAATCCCGGGGCCGACCACAGGCACACCGCGAGGCAGGACACCAGAACCTTGGACTTCATCTCGCACTCCTTGCAGCGTTTCCGACCGGAAGCGGACCATCGACGGACGGCACCGTGTCCCATCCAAGGAAGAGGCCCGGCGACGTCTCGACTAGGGTCTGCTGCTACCGGCCGTGCGATCGAATTGACCAAGACCACCATTGAGCCGCCTGGGTCGATGCAGGAGCCGTGGTCTCCGTGATTCAGTGGACCGCCGTGTGGGCATTCCGGTCCCACAGGCTGCAGAGAGGCGCTGCTTCTGCGCAGGGTGCCCTTTACCCATCTGCGGAGTTCCTGCCACCACGCGGACTTGGATAAGGATCTGCCAACCGGCAAGTGCTTCTGCTTCTTGACTCTCATATTCCCCTCACTTGACAGGCGTTTCGGGATTCCGTATGGCCGATGGCATGGGCCAGGACGCTTGTTCGGCCACGGACCGAAGGTGGGTCGCATGAAACGCACTCGCGATGTTGCACGTACCATGGTGTCAGGTGTGGCGCTACTGCTCTGTAGTGCCATGGTCGCAGGCGCCCAGCAACTCGAGGCGCCGCTAAACCCCGGGCCGAAGTGGCCCCGGATCGAGAGCAGCATCGTCAGCAAGGTCCAGCTCGTCGCGGCGAAGCAGGCCGTAGACGCGGAGACCGGCCCACCCGCTGAGATCGTGGTGCTGCTCCAACCGGAGCCAGGGGCTCTGTCCGCCTCTATTGACAGAGACCAGCTTGCAGAGCTTGGGGCTCGAATCCTCGCCTCATCACGGCACATGCTCCGGGTAGCAGTACCCTGCGACCGCGTTCAGGCCCTGGCCGAGGTTCGCGGCGTGAACTTCGTTCGGGAGCCGCGGGGGCCATCACTTAACACTGTGGTCTCTGAAGGCGTTTCCTTGGTCGGCGCCGCGATGAATCACGCTCGAGGCGTGCGGGGGAGCGGGGCTTCGGTGGCGGTGCTCGATGGTGGATTCGTTGGCGCAGACAGATTGCCCGACGAAATAGGTGCGACGCGCTACATCGACCTGACCCATAGTGGCATGTTTTCCGCTCCTCCCGGGAGCGCTACCGGCGAAGCCACGCACGGAACCGCCTGTGCAGAGATCGTGCGTGATGTCGCTCCAGACGCTGAGCTCTACCTGGTCAAATTCGATGACATTCTCGACTTCGAAAACGCCGTCGACTCTTGTATGGTGAGAGAGATAGACATTGTTAGCTTCTCGGGAGCCTGGTTGGCATATGGATTTGGGGACGGGCGCGGGCAAGCGGGCGACGCCGTAAACAGCGCCTTTGACAACGGCGTTCTGTGGATCAACTCCGCAGGTAACTACGCCCACAGACAATACTCTGGATTGGCATTCGATGCCGATGGAGATCAGTGGATGGACGTCTCTTCCGGACTGGAGGGGTTGGGTCTTCCGACCGTGGCCGTGGGCGACACCATCGCGCTGTTCTTAACCTGGGATGACTGGCCAGTGACCACCCAGGACTTCGATCTGTACCTGTATCGAGCATCCTCCACCGGCCCGGCCCTGAGTGCCGTCGACTCAAGTGTCGCAGAGCAGAGCGCACGCTCCCCGAGTCCCCCGGTCGAGTATCTCGAATACGCGGTCACCCAACCCGGTAGCTACTTCGCAGCAGTCAAGATCTACAACTCGATGAGGACACCTTTTGTCAAGGTCTGGTCTGAGCGACATGACCTTGACAGTACAATCTCATCTATAGTTGGCACCATCTCCGTCCCGGCAGACGCGCGAGGCGCGTTCGCAGTCGGTGCCATCGATCAAGCACTATGGGCTCACCCGGTAGTCGCCGCGTACAGCTCCCAGGGACCGACCGTAAGTGGGGTGGTAAAGCCCGACATAATGGCTCCCTCATCAGTGTCTACCGCGAGCTACGGTCGACTCA
>JBAZUN010000382.1:0-6191 GCA_041661365.1 Candidatus Latescibacterota bacterium | reverse complement strand
GTCCCCGGGACTGGCGCCGGCAGGGAGAAGATCTCCAGGCCAGCCGCGGTATTCACCGCCAGCTCGGCCCGCCCGTCCCCGTCGAGATCCCCGGTCAGCGGTCGCTGGGTGGAGCGGATTCCGGTGTGCCAGCGCGGCTCGTATCGCCCCGGTCCCCCCGCGGACAGGACATAGAGATCAGGGGCCAGGGCCAGGACCAGCTCGAGCTGACCGTCCGCGTCGAGATCCGTGGCCGCGATCCCGCCGTCCCCCTCGCCCCCAATGACGGGGAGCGCCCACTCCCGCACGAACCGGTTGTCCCCGACCGCCTGGTACACGGCCACGGTCCAGCCGCGTTCCTCGACGCGGAGCGGGTCCTGGTGCCAGCGGGCCACGGCGAATTCCACCGCGCCATCGCCGTCCAGATCGGCCCCGGCGCCGATCACGCGGGCATCCCCTTCGGCCAGGGAATCGGTCTCGCTCCAGACCGGCCTCAGGGCGTCATCGCCGACCGCCTCGTAGGCGAACAGGTCACCGTCGACGTCCCCGGCCAGGAACTCGCCGCGGCCGTCAGCGTCGAGGTCGGCCGCCACCTGGCGGGTGCCCAGGGCGTTGGTCCCCCGGGTGGGGTTGGCCAGGATCGCCACGGTTGCGAACCGGTTGTCGGCCGTGGCCTCCAGCACCCGGAAGAGATCCCCCTGAGCGGTGCGCAGGTAGGCCTCTGGCCGCCCGTCGGCGTCGAGATCGGCGTCCTCTCCGCCCCAGACCTGGGCCTCCTCCCAAACGACGCGTTCTGGGTACCCGGCCAAGGTCTGGCTCTCCACGAAGCGGACCCTGCCGGCATCGACGGCCATCAGCTCGGGCCGTCCATCTCCGTCCCGATCCCAGGCGCCCCAGGGGAGGAACTGCAGGGGCGAGGTGTGGACCAGCTCCATCCCCTCGCGTCCCAGACGGTAGGTTCGCGGACTGGCGTACCGGCCGTCCGCGTCCGGCATCACCACCCACTCGGGGTACCCGTCGAGGTTCAGGTCTGCGGGCGTCGGCATGGCGTATCCGGAGGGACCCCGGGCCCGGGAGATCAGGGACCAGGCCCAATGGAGCAGGGAGACCGTCACCTCCCCGGCCGCCACCCGCGGTCCGGACAGGTCGCCGGTACGGGCCTGGACCTCCACCCGGTAGTTCCCCGCGGGGAGGTCGTGGGGCAGCTCGACCCGGTGGCCGAGGATTCCCGGTGGCGAGGGAACTCGCCTTTCGAGACCCGCGGCATCTGTCAAGTATACCGTCCCGGCAGCCGGCATTGCGGTCCGCCACTCGACCAGGTCGGTCCAGGACGATCCGCCGAGAGCCCGGGTGACCTTCACCGCGGCCACCTCGGGGCCGGTCCGCGCCACCCGTACCTCGACGCGGTCCTCGATCTCCCGGTCTCCCCGTCGTCCCACGAGCCGCAACTGGTACGGGCCGGAAACCAGGCTGTCCGTCTGCCACGAGGCGATGACCGTGGTGGCCGTGTCGGCGGTCCCCGAGGTCAGGAGGGTCCATTCCCCGGGCGACTCCCCCGCTCCCCGGCTCAGCTCCCAGCGCTCCACCGCGCCCACGGTGAGGGCGACCGCCGCGTTCCCGGTCAGGGTCTCCCCCCACCCGGGACGCTCGATGCGGGCCACCGGCGGATCGGCGACCTGCAGGGCGGTTGCCTGGACCAGTCCGGCGCCGGTGTAGGGATCCCATCCGCGACTGCCCAGATCGATGGCCGAGACCAGCAGGGCTCCCCGGATCTGGTCGCTGGTCCACTCCGGATGACGGGAGGCGACCAACGCCGCGATCCCCGAGACGTGGGCCGCGGCCATCGAGGTCCCCGAGCGTTCGCCGTACGCGCCGCCGGGTGCCAGACTGAGGATGCCGCTCCCCGGCGCCGTCAGCTCGACGGCCGGACCCCAGTTCGAGAATTCCAGCCGCGCCAGATCCGGGCCGGCAGCGGCCACGGCGATGGGATCGCCCAGGTGGGCCGGGAAGTAGACCTCCCCTTCCCCGTCGTTGCCGGCAGCGGCAACCAGCAGGCATCCAGCCCGGTCCGCGTACTCCACGGCGTCCCGGAGGAGCGCGGAGTAGCGGGAATCGCCCCAGCTCAGGTTGATCACGCGGGCACCGTTGTCCGCCGCATAGGCGATGGCCGCCGCCGCGTCGTCGTCTTCAAGGTATCCGCTCCCCCCCAGGTTGAACCCGGCCCGGAGCGCCATGATCCGCGCCCCTGGGGCAATCCCGGAGATCCCCAGACGGTTGCCGGTCGTTGCGGCGATGGTACCCGCCACGTGGGTACCGTGACCGGACTCATCGGCCGGGTCACCGTCGGGTATCAGGTAATCCCCTTCGCCCGGGAGGTCGGGGGCATCGCTGAAATCCCAGCCGACCAGGTCATCGACATATCCGTTCCCGTCGTCGTCCACGCCTTCAATGCCGCCGACCTCACCAGGGTTGTGCCAGATCTGAACGGCGATATCTGGATGCGCATAGTCAACGCCGGAATCGACCACCCCGACGATCACCCCAGTGGCATCGGTCCCGGCCAACCGGTCCCAACCCATGGCCGGAAGAGCCCATTGCACCGGATAGAGAGAGTCGTTTACGGAAACCGTAAATACATGAAGATAATTGGGTTGAGCGATCTCTACCCCATCGATCTCGGCACATGCCGCGGCTACCGCGACCGCGTCCTTCTGAACCGCGTACCGAACCCGGGTCCAGCGCTGGAGGCCGACGGTCCCGGTCGGCTTGGCCAAGGTCGACGAGAGCGGCAACAGCGGCTCCACCGTCACCGAACCCAGCCTGCCAGCCAGTTGCGCCGCAACCAGATCCTGGGCCGTCGCCTTTCCCAGACGAGAGGACCAACGGAGCATCACCTCCCCGGCAGCGTACGCCGGGGCCGGGGCATCCCCCCAGGCGCCTTCCACGGCAGCGATCACCATGGCCGCCAGGACCTTACCGATACCCACCGTCCATCTACCCGACACCTTGCCCTGCTTCCTCGATACCCCCCAATCGGGGATCTTCCCGAGAACCAACCCTGTCGCGACGTCCCGTGTCAACCCGAAGGGCTGTGCCGGCCTTTTACGGCGATGCCGCGGGGGCTGCTTCAGGACCGATCCAAGAACCTGCCGGTTGGCCGTCGGACCGGGACAACCGATGTCCATCTTTGCGCTTGACAGACCTCCCGTTCGGCCTTTACATTGAGTCAAAATAGGGATTTAGCGCAGTTTGAGTCCTCACCCGGGAGCAGGGGAAATGGCACTGAGTGCATCCGCCGCACAGGGCCGCGACAACGAGATCCTGTACATCGGCATCGACATGGGCACCTCGCAGAGCTCCATCGTCACCAGTACCGATGTGCGGTGCACGGTGGCCAGTGTCGTCGGCTGGCCCAAGGACTTGATCTCGTACCGGTTTCTCAAGAAGCAGGTCGTCATCGGGCAGGAGTGCCTGAAGAACCGGATGGCGGTCGACATGATCTGGCCCCTGGAGCACGGGGTCTTCCGGTACCGCCCGTCTGCAGAGGACGACCAGAACGGCAAGTCCACCCACGAGGCACAGGCCGTCGAGCACTTGGTCAACTACGTGCTCGAACTGGCGGAACGGAACGAGGGGCAGGAAATCCGGGCCGTCATCGGGGCGCCGGCCCGATCCTCGGCCGAAGACCGCCAGGCCCTTCGGGATGCCTTCAAGGGGAAGGTGGAATACGCCCTGATCGCTTCCGAGCCCTTCCTCGTGGCCTACGGCCTGGATCTGTTCAACAATGCCCTGGTAATCGACATCGGCGCCGGCTCACTCGACATGTGCCGCATGCACGGAACGATCCCCGACGACGAGGATCAGCGGACCATGCTCAAGGCGGGCAGCTACATCGACTCGCGCTTCCACATGCTGCTCCAGGAGAAGGTGAAGGACACCCCGCTCACCATTGAGATGGCCCGGCGCATAAAGGAACAGTATGCATTTGTCTCCTCCCAGAAAGAGGTGATCTACGTCGACTTCCAGGTCCAGGGTAAGCCGAAGACCTACGACGTCACCGAGGAGCTGCGCGAGGCCTGCGAGAGCATCCTCCCGGAACTGATCACCGCCGCGCGCGAACTGATCATCACCTACGATCCCGAATTCCAGAACGAGCTGCGGCAGAATATCCTGTTGGCCGGCGGCGGGAGCCAGATCCGCGGCTTGGCCGAGGAGGTTCGCTCCAACCTCACCGAATTCGGCCCGTGCCGCGTCACCGTGGTCGAGGACCCGGTCTACGCCGGGGCGGCCGGGGCCCTGAAGCTTGCCATGGACATGCCCGAGGTGGAGTGGCGGCAGATGGGCAAGTTGTCGTAATCAGCACCCGGACGCCGCTGGCGACCGCAAGATATTAGCCGATAGAGGATCATCCCAGATGGGAATCTTTGCCTTTCTCACGGCCTCGAGGTTGAAGGCCGAACTGACCCGCCAGCGGGACGAGATCGCGCGGTTGCACCAGTTGCTGGACGTCGAGACCGCCCAGAAACAGGACGCCGAGCAGAAGATCGACGAGGCCGTGCGCCAGCAGCAGGCGGCCACGGAGGAGTGCCAGCAGCTCCGGGACAAGCTCAAGGTGCGAGAGAAGGCCTTCCACGAGGAGCGCGCCAAGGTTCGCGACCAGCTCGACGCGGAGCGGAAGAAGCTTCAGGAGGAATCGGCGAAACGGGTGTAGGAGGCGGAGACCCAGAGCGAAGAACTGCGGGCCGAGATTCAAGAACAGGCCCGCAAGACCCAGCAGGAAGCCGAGCATCGGGTGCGCGAGGCCGAGGCACGGCTGACCGCGCTCCGCCAGCACCTTGAAGAGAAACAGCGCCGGGAGTCGGAATCCGAGGAGCAGTGCGCCGGCCAGGCTCAGAAGCTCACCGATCTAGAGGAGCAGGTGTCGCGGCTCTCTTCCTCGCTCGTGGCGGAGCAGACTCGGATCGCCGAGCTGGAAACCGAGAAGAAGACACTCCAGGCTGATCTGGCCCGGATCATGGGGAATCTCACCCGCTGGTGAGTCAAACACCAGACGCGAGGAGGAACCATGGCTGAGACGATCGACGAGCTGACGATCAACTACGAGGAAGACGGTAAGGTTCTCCGGCGCGAACTGGCCAAGGAGGTTCTCAGCAAGGGGTCGTGGACCACCATCATGTACCTCTATCAGGACCTCGACCGCAAGACCGGGGAGTTCGGCCCGCCGCGGATCTCCATCCGCCGGTACCAAAAGCGCGAGGGGAGCTACCTCCCCCGCAGCAAGTTCGAGATCTCCAGCTCGGCTCAGGCCTGGGCCATCTGCCGCAAGATCCAGGAGTGGCTGCCCGAAGCCGACGGCTGACCGCGCTCCTGAGCCTGTCTCCCCTCCGCGGCTACTCCTTGTACGCGACGCAACTGATCTCGACCCGGTAACCGAAGACGATCTCGACGCCGCCGACGCAGGCCCGGGTGGGGAAGGCGTTCGGGAAGTACGAGGCGTAGGCCTGGTTCATTTCCTTGTAGTCCTGGAGGCTGGCCAGGTACACGGTGGCGCTCACGACGTCGTCGAAGGAGTACCCCTGCTCCTTCAGGATCCGGCCGATGTTGTCCATCACCTGGCGGGTTTCGGCGTCCACCGAGGCGCGCACCTCGGTCCCCTCGGGAGTCCGGGGCAATTGCCCACTGACGTAGAGGGTGTTGCCGGCGCGCCGGGCCGAGCTGAACGGCAGCCCCTTGGGGGCGGTCGGTTCCTGGCCGTTGGCCGGACCGATGAGGGCAGCGGTGAGCGACACGGCGGCAAGGGCGACGACGATCCGGTTCATACCTCACTCCTTCGAATAAGAGATGACGCAGGGCTGGGCCTGCCGTGGGCTTCTTGGCCTGTTTTCTCGGCCTGGCAATATAGCCCTCGCACACGGCCAGCGACAATCCGCGACCCGGCGGCTGATCCGGTTGACGCGGTCCCGCCCTACCCTGTTATTTTGACCGTCACGGTGATCTAACCGACGAGATGCTGGGCCTCACCTATCGGCCTCTGGCCGGGCTCGGTCCGATCTCTCGGTGCTACAGCCAACCCAGCCCCTCCGGAGAATCCCATGGAAAGGCGCACCTTTGTAAAGAGCATCGCCGCCTCGTTGGCGTCGGTGCCGTTCCTGACCGAGGCGTGTCGCGCCCTCGACGATCAGCTCCAGACCCTGTCGGCCGACGTTTCGGCC
>JBAZUN010000381.1:0-6198 GCA_041661365.1 Candidatus Latescibacterota bacterium | reverse complement strand
CTCGACAGCCGACAGGGGGGTGGCCGGATCCAGATCCCGGTCCAGGTATAGCCTGCACCAGAGCTCCAGGCAGAGCAGACTCCAGATCAACTGCGAATGCCGAGCCGCGTGCGGCCCCCAGTGGACCAGGAGGTGCTGGACCGCCTCCGGCCGAAACAGCCCCCGCCGGGCGACCCGCTCCGGGGCAAGCAGACGCCGGATCTGCCGGTCGACGCCGTGCCGGGTCCACAGGGCGAACGGGACGGCCAGTCCCTGCTTCCGGCGGGCAAGGACGGCCTGGGGCAGCAACCGCCCCAGCGCCTCTTTAAGCAGGACCTTCTCCCGGCTGCCGCGCAGGTGCAGGTCCCCGGGGCGACGCAGGGCCCATTCCACCACCCGGTAGTCGAGGAACGGAGTCCGTCCCTCCAGCGAGACCGCCATGGTCATCCGGTCGGTGCGGGCCAGCATGCACTCCGGCAGCCGCACCTTCAGGTCGCAGTAGAGCATGCGGCTCGTAGGGTCGGCGCCGGACCGTTCGCCGTCGAACCGCTCGTACAACTCGGCCGCGGCCTGACCGGCGGGACCTCCGGCGACCGGCAGGCACAGGGCTTCGAGGTCGGCCGGTGTGAAGGCGGTGACCCAGGCCAGGAACCGGCGCGCGTCGGGCAGTTCGCCCATCTCCAGGGCCCGCGTCAGGCCGGCACCCAGACGGAACGGCAGCCGAGCCGCGGTCAGGCGGGCCAGGCCGCGGAACCAGGCCGGCAGCCGGTGCAGCCGCCTGAGCCGCTGGTCGAGGACGAAGCGGGTGTATCCGCCGAAGACCTCGTCGGCCCCCTCCCCGGTGAGGACCACCTTGACGTGTCGGGCGGCCAGCTCGGCTACCTGGAAGGTCGGCACGATGATCGGGTCGGCGAACGGCTCGTCCAGGTGGTGGATGAGCCGCGGCAGGGCTTCGACTCCATCGGCGGTGCAGTCGATCTCCCGGTGCTGGGTACGGAAAGTCTCGGCGACCAGTCGGGCGAATCGGGTCTCGTCCAGGCTCCCCTGCTCGCTGAAACCGATCGAGAAGGTCTTGACCGGCTCCGACATCACCCGGCTCATCAGCGCCACCACGGCGCTGGAATCGAGTCCGCCGCTGAGGAAGGCACCGAAGGGAACGTCGCTCATCAGGCGGATCGCCACCGCGTCGTGCAGCAGGGAGAGCAGCTCCTCGGCCTGCTCACCGGGTCGCGGCGAAACGGCGGAGAGGGGGGATACCTCGGGTCGCCAGTACCGTGTACGGACGACGGCGCCGGTCCGGGTATCCACCGTCAGCATCTGACCCGGGGGGAGCTTCTCCATCCCCGCGAAGATGGTCGACGACTCGGGCAGGTAGCGGAGGGTCAGGTACAGCTCCAGCCCGACCGGGTCCAGGGCCGGGGTCACGCCCGGAAAGGCAAGGAGGGCCTTGGCCTCGGAGCCGAAGAGGAACAGGTCCGGTCGCCGCATCAGGTACAGCGGCTTCACCCCCAGCCGGTCGCGCACGAGCCATACCCTGTTCCGCGCTCGATCCCACAAGGCAAAGGCGAACATCCCGTTCAGCCGGTGGACGCCCTCTTCGCCCCATTCCTCATACAGGTGCACCAGCACCTCGGTGTCGGAACGGGTGCCGAAGAGGTGCCCGGCGGCCGACAGCTCACGCCGCAGCTCGAGCTGGTTGTAGATCTCGCCGTTGAAGACCACGCAGATCGTCCGGTCCTCGTTGTAGACCGGCTGGTGTCCGCCCGGCAGGTCGATAATGCTCAAACGGCGGTTGGCCAGCCCGACCGGGCCCTCGAGGTGGAACCCCTCGTCGTCGGGACCCCGGTGGCTAAGGGTGTCCGCCATCCGCCGCAAGGCGTCGGCGTCGGGACGTCCGGCCAAAGCCACGAACCCGCAGATGCCGCACATGATCGCTTACCCGATCCTGGTCCCCGAGACCACGACCCAATTGCCCGCCAGGTAGGTGAGCAACCGAAGCACTCGCGTCTGACTCGCGCGCCTGATCGCGCCTCGACCCCAGACCGGGGCGCACGACCAGTGGACCCGCGAGGCGAAACCGAATCCCCGAAGCCGCCGGGCCAGGGAGCGCGAGGTGTGGTTATTCGCCCGGCCCGGTCTGGCCTTCCACCAACTGTAGTCGAAGATGGCCAGGGTCCCTCCGGGACGGAGTATCCGCCGAACCTCGGCCAGCGCCTGGTCCGCCCCCGGCATGATGCACAGGGTCGCGACCATGAAGACCAGATCCGCGGTCCCGTCGCGCACCGGCAGCCAACGGGCGTCGGCCTTCACGTCGGCTCGCCCCCCGGAGTAGTATTCCTCCAGGTCAAGGCCGAGGTAGACACCGCCGATCAGAGGCCGGTACTGCCCGCTGCCGCAGCCGATCTCCACCGTGACCCGGGCCTGGCGACTCAGCTCCCCCACCAGCTCTGCCACGTGGCCGTAGATCCTGCCCATCAGCCCACCCGCCCTCGCCGCCAAGCGGTCCACCAGGGGAGGAGCGAGTTCCTGACGACGCTCATCTCGGCCGGGGTGATCACGCGGGTGACGAGGATCCCTCCCCCGTACAGGGCCGCGGCCAGGACGGCCGTGAGGACCGCGGCCGCGGCGCCCCGGTCGTGTCCCCAGTTCAGACACGCGCCAGCCAGGCCGGCCAACCCGGTCAGGGACACCAGATGCACCCCTCCAAGCGAGAACCCCCGCCGGCCGCGCACCGCGACCCGGCTGAGGAGCAGGAACAGGCCGAAGGAACAGGTGGTGGCCAGGGCCGCTCCTCTCATCCGACCCCAGGGATCGGCCAGGGGGATCAGCAGGTACCCCAGGGCCACGTTGACCGCGGCCGTGGCCACCCCGATCACCAGGATCGTGCCGGTCCGCTTCTCCATCAGCAGCGGCATCTGGGCGTAGCTCCCGACCATGTACAGGCAATACCCGGCCATCACCAGGCCGACCACCACCGGGTCGCCGCGGAAACTGGCTCCGGCCACGCACCGTGTGATCAGATCTCCGTAGGTCACCCCGACGGCGGTCACCGGCAGGGCCAGCAGCAGACCGCATTTGACCATGGTGCGCGTCAGACGCCCGACCTCGGGGAGGTTTCCCGCATCCCACAGCCGCGTCACCGCCGGGGTGTAGAAGAGGAAGAAGGGACCAAACACCATGGCGACCAGGCCGCCCAACGAGTAGCTGGCGCTGTACACCCCCACCACGGCGTCGGCTCCCTCGGGCACCAGCCAGGTGAGCAGGTACCGGTCCGCGGAATCGACGACCCACATCATCATGGACATGGGCAGGAGGGGTGCACCGAACCGCACCATCTCCCCGAGACTGCGCCAGTCGGCCTGACCGCGCGTCTCCCGCCTGATCCTCGCCAGCAACCAGGCAACCGCCAGGACAGGCCCGCAGAGCCAGGCAACCAGCGGCACCCAGAGGGTGCGGCCCCACCACCAGGCCAGCAGCACCGCCCCTGCCAGCAGCAGACCGACCTGGCCCAGGATCGCCGTGCCGTAGGTGTGCGGCCGGTCGGTGAGCTGGTAGTAGGAGGCGGTGATCTGCCCCAGCACCGAGACCAGGGGCAGGATACCCAGGGCCAGCAGCATGCATACCGTCAGCGAAGCAGGGGCAGCCTGATACACCTGCGGCCGGATCACCGGTCCCAGGGCCGCGATCCCCACCGCCACCAGACCACCGGTAACGGCGATCCCCAGGACCGCGCTCCAGAAGTAACGGCCCCGATCATCGGCAGCAACCGACGGTGCAAAGCGGGTGAAACCGAGTATCGCCCCCGCGCCCAGCAGAGGAGTCACCAGGTTGGCCAGGCCCTGCATCTTCACCCACGCGCCGAACAGCTCGGCGCCGAGGACACGCGTCAGCAGGGGAAGCAGGAGGACGTTCCGCAGGTAGAAGACCCCCTGGACCACGGCGGCGAAGAGCACCAGTGGTACCTGACGGCTCGCGGCGCCTGCCGGGTCCGCCTCACTCACCTTCTGCCTGCTTCGGTGGCCTGCACCAGGGATCGCGACGCTACCTCGGCATAGGTGTCGCGCAGGCGGTTGAGGATGCGCGCCTCGGAATGATGCTCCCGGACCCAAGCACCGGCCACGGCCCCGCATTCGGCCGCCATCCCTGGGGTCAGCCGCGCCAACTGCTCGCAGACCTGCTCCTCGCCGGCGCTGTTGAGCACCGGAATCGCTCCGCCGTAAGCACGGCGGGCCCAGTCCTGGTTGCACCAGGCGAAGACCGCCCGGCCCGCGGCCATCGACTCCAGCGCCGCCAGACCGATGGCGCCCATCCGGAACTGGTCGACCACGACGTCGGCGGCGGCGATACTGCGGAAGAACTCCTCCCGCCCCTCGGCCGGCACGAACCGCACCGAGTCGGCGATCCCCAGCTCGGCGACCAACCGGCGGGTAGCGACCCGGTCGCTGCCCCAATCGCGCAGACGCAGGTCGAAGGCGGCGGCGCCGTGCCGCCGCACGTACCGGGCGTACCCCCTCAGGAAGACGTCGTTCCCCTTCCCCGAGGGACGCGCGGTGGCCCAGTCGAGTCGGGCGATCGAGTAGATGACCAGGCGCTCCTTGGCCGGCGGCGGCATCCGCCCAATCCGCTCCAGGTTCACGCAGAGAGGCAGGTAACTCCACGAGGCAAGGCCCAGGTCGAGCCGGTCCACCAGGTCGAACTGATTGATGTTCACCAGGAACAGGTGACCGGCCTCGGACAGGGCTCGACGGTAGAGCCGCGCGAACCGCGTCCCCGCGAAGGCCACCTCACTCAGATCGGCGCCGGTTACCAGCCCGACATAGGGTACCCCGTAGCGCCGCCGGATCCGCAACGCGGCGATCTCCCGGCAAGTCTGGGCCTGGATCAGATCACAGCTCGCTGCCAGCCGCCGCTCGCGGGAAGGCATCCATCCCAGTCGGCCCATCAGATTGAGCAGGTGACTGGCGTATCCTCGTCGGTGGTACTGGATGAACGGCTCTCGCGAGGCTCCAGCGTACTCGTTCTCCGGGTTGTTGGTGGACGCCTGGCGCAGATCATGACGCGGCGCGTAGAGTACCGCCTTCACCCCGCCGCGGTTCAGCACCCGGACGTAGTTGAACCCCACGTTGGCCAGGTTCCCGAGCCAGGCCACCCGCATACCGGTGGTCGCCAAATCCGGCCTCGCTACCCCCGGTAGAACCGGGTCACCCGGTCGGCAACCAGTCTCACGGTCTCCTCGGGCAGCTCCGGGTAGAAGGGCAAAGCGATCACCCGACGGCAGACCTCCTCGGCCACCGGCAACGGCCGATGCTCTCCATAGACCTTCCGGTAGGCTGCCTGCCGCGGGAGCGGCATCGGGTAGTAGACATTGGTCTGGATCTGGTCCCGTTCGAGCGCGGCCACCAGCTCATCCCGTCGGTCGTCACACCGGAGGCTGTACACGTGATAGACCGACTCGACGCCGGGCCGCACCGCCTGGGGCTGGACCTGGGGAGGCAGCAGACGCCGATAGAGCGCATCCAGCTCGCACCGTCGCCGGTTCATGGCGTCCAGGTGTCGGAGCTTGACCCGCAGCACGGCCGCCTGGACTTCGTCGAGGCGGCTGTTGATCCCGTCTTCGACGAATTCGTCCTTGTTGATCATCCCGTATATCCGCCGCCGCCTCATGGTCTCCGCCAGCTCGTCGGAGTCGGTCACCACCATGCCGCCGTCGCCGTACCCGCCCAGGTTCTTCGTCGGGTAGAAGCTGAAGGCCGCGGCGTCGCCAAATGAGCCGACTGGCACCCCGTCGATCGATGCTCCGTGGGCCTGGGCCGAGTCTTCGATGAGGCGGAGACCGGCCGATGAGCAGAGGTCAATGACCTGGGCGACGGGGCCGGGTCGACCGTACAGGTGCACGAGGGCCACGGCGGCCGGTCGGAGCTGAGGGTGCGCGCCCCGAACCAGGTCGAGCGCGTCGTGCAGGGAGTCCACCGACATCGTGAACGTGTCCGCGTCGACGTCGACGAGCACCGGCACGGCGCCCGTCGAAACGATGGCGGCAACGGTGGCCACGGCGGTGTGAGACACGGTGAACACGGCGTCGCCAGGACCCACGCCGCACGCGAGCAGCGCGATGGCGACGGCGTCGGTCCCCGAAGCCACCCCGACACCCGCGGTGGCGCCGGTCCACGCCGCGAACTCAGCCTCGAAGGCCTCCACCTCGTTGCCCAGGATGTACCA
>JBAZUN010000380.1:4145-6200 GCA_041661365.1 Candidatus Latescibacterota bacterium | reverse complement strand
GGACAGTTGACGGCCCACGACTACATGGCCAAGCATCGGGCCGGCCGGGTGAAGCATCCCGCTTCCCTCGACAGCGCCGTCCTGGCCAAGGTGGCCGATAATCTGGTAGGACAGAGGATCATGGTGGCGGAGGCGCGTCGGCTTGGTTTCGACCGCGACCCGGCCGTGCGCGCCGAGTGGGAGAAGAAGCGGAACGAGCTCATCTCGCGGTGGCTGTTCGGGCTCGAGGGACGGTCCAAGACCGAGCAGGTCAGCGACGAGCAGGTACGGGCCTACTACGACGGGCACATCGCCCAGTATACCCGCCCCGACGGCAAGGTCACGCCGTTGGAATCGGTCCGGAGCGGCATCCAACGGCTGCTGCGTCAGGTGGCCGAGAACCGGGCCATGGACCAATACCTGGCCCGACTGCGCGAGCAGTACCGGGACCAGGTGAAGATCCATCCGGATCGCCTGGAGCAGGCGTTCGCCGGTCGCTGACGGTTCCCGGCGACGCTGGGTTTGCCTGACCTCGGCGATCCCCGCCTCCGGGGTGACGGATCGACCAACACGACCCGGCCTTCCAGGCAGCAGATCGATCATCCGGCCAAACGACAAGGGCCGGTCACCGAGGAAGGTGACCGGCCCTTGCTGTTGCGGGTCGTGGGACCAGCGGCCTGAACCGCGGCGCCGGGAGGGCTGGGCTTATCGCTCGGTGCCCAGACCGGCGTAGACCGTGATGAAGGAGAACAGCTCAGAGGCCGCTGCGGACTTGGCCTCGTCACGCCGCTTCCACTGGACGCCGACGTTGGTGGTGATCTGGTACCCCTGGTAGGCCGAGGAATTGGCAAGCTGGGCCGCCAGGATCCAGGTATTGTAGTCCTCGAGGTAACCGGCCGGCAGGGGGTCGGGCCGCTTCTTCAGGTTGGCGAAGAGCTCGTATTCGGCGCCGGCGGTCAGCCGGATGCTGGAGCTGATGTCGCGCTTGACCATGAAGGAGGCGATCTCGGTCAACTCGCGGGTCTTCAACGCGTCCTCGTCCACCGGCGTGGTGCTGCTGAAGAGCTGCTTCCACCGCGGCAGGAGGGTCCAGCGGCGGAGGGTTCGGCTGTACTCGGCCTTGTTGACGATGCCGAGGTACCGCCGGTCGCGCAGGCCGGCCTCGTCGGTCAGCAGGTGGGCCACATCGTGCTTGACCTTGGTGGTGAAGGGGATGAAACGGTCGTACTTGACCTCCAGGTAGGCCGTGTTCAGGAAGGCGTCACGGGCCATGAGCGGGTCGGTGACCAGCCGCGGCTCGCCTCTGGATCCGGCCTCCTCCACCCAGTGGTACACGTCGTCGGCGATGTCGTCCTGGACCTTGCGGGGGTTCTCGATGAACCAGAGGCTGAGGTTCCGCTCGGGGAACTCCTTCTTGAGCGTAAGCAGGAGGTAGTGGGAGGTGCTCGTCCGATCGGTCATCAGGAGCTCCTCGTCGAGGCGCCCCGCCATCAGGTTGGACTCGGGGAACAGCTCGACGCCCAGGTACGCGTTGTACCCGCGGTGCCCCTTCTGGTAGGG
Organism: Candidatus Latescibacterota bacterium; assembly: GCA_041661365.1. Lineage (GTDB taxonomy): Bacteria > Latescibacterota > UBA2968 > UBA8231 > UBA8231 > CAITNQ01. The sequence goes on along the minus strand of JBAZUN010000380.1, from coordinate 4,661 downwards.
CAGATCGGCCTGATTGTCGTCCTCGAAGCGGTCGATCACCCCGTTGTTGTTCATGTCCATGCCGAACAGGAAGTCGGGCGGATCGACCTCGAAGCGCACGAACGGCTCGGCGTAGTCCGGCATGTCGTTGAAGTTCCGGTTGAAGTCCGGGATGTCGTCGTTGTCCTCGTCCAGACCGGGGAAGACCGCGTCGTCGGTGGTCAGGTTACGACCGAAGCGGGTATTGGTCGTGGGCCCCTTGTAAAAGCGGGTCCAGTCGGGCAGTTCGTCCTGGTCGTCGTTGTCGTCGACGAACTCGTACACGCTTGTCGCTTCGGCGTCGTAGTAGACCTCACCCTGGGCGTTGGGGATGAAGGACCGGGTGGTGTAGTCGGCGTCCACGTTGTACGCCTCGGCGTAGACCATCCAGGGGTAGAGCCGCTGCTGGGCGGTCAGGTAATAGGCGTCGGCCTTGCTGGTGGCCAGGGCCTGGCGGGTCTCGATGTTCTCATTGGCGTAGCGGCGGTACTGGTAGTT
>JBAZUN010000380.1:0-4135 GCA_041661365.1 Candidatus Latescibacterota bacterium | reverse complement strand
CCCTTGTAGTCCTGGATGTCGAGGTTGAAGCCGAGCAGGCGATTCCCGGTGGGGAGACCGTAGCGGAACTGGTGGTAGGCCTGGTTCGACCCGTCCTTGACGTTCCCCGGGGCCCGCAGCACCGGCAGGTAGACCGGCGTGCCGGAGAAGTTCGTCTGCTTGTTCGAGGTGACGTCGACTTTATAGTCGTTGGCCAGCACCAGGCCGATCTCCACGTGCTTGATCTGGCGGAAGTCCTCCATCCCCTCGGCGTCGGCCACGCTGGGGGAGAAGTCCTCCAGGTTGAAGGTCAGGGTGACCACGTCCGCGCCGCTGGCCTCGATCACCCCGCGCCGCCGCAACCCCCCCTCGATGGTGGGCACGATGTCGTCGGTGTGGTCGACGCCGTCGATCAGGATCCGCCAGCGGGAGAGGAGGGCCCCTCCCTCGCCGTCCTCCGGCGAGTCGTCGGTCACCCGCACGATGACGCTGCGCACGAAGTCGGTGTTCAGCGCGCCGGCCAGAACCCCCTTCATCGAGTTGTCCCCGAACGGGAGGGAGGTCGAGCGATGGGCGGCGTTGACGAAGGTCAGACCGACCTGGGCGAAATCGCCGACCTGGGCCTGGCCGCGTGCCGCGTACATATTGGTGAAGGGGTCAGCGGTGATCGGCGGGTTGTTCGCGAATTGGGCCACGTCGCCGGTGTGGCTGACCCGCGAGGCGAGGAGGGTGGCACCGTACTTATCGGACATGAAATCCCACTGCACCCCGTCGAACCGCGGCTTGGAGAAGGTCAGCGGCGTCAGGGCGGTGCGGATCCCGTCGCCTACCATCAGCGAGGTGTGGTATTGCCCGGTGTGGCTGGAGGAGATGACGACCTGACGGAACCAGTTGCGGAAGTTGGGGTCCTTGTAGATGTTGCTGCCGTTGGCCTCGGGGTAGGCCTCGTTCCAGTTGTAGATCTCCCACCCCCGGGTGATGTACAGGCCGTACTGGTCGTAGTACGGAACCCCCTCGAGGGCCACCGGGTTGTAGGTCTGGAAGGACTCCCGGGCGTAGTTGGTGTATTCCTCGGGCCGCCATCCGTACAGGGAATACAGCCGCTGCGGGAGGTACCACTTGCGCACCGCCGGCACCAGGGTCGACGGCGCGATCCGCGTGCCCGTGGTGTAGTAGGGGTTCTCGAAGCCGGTGGCCTGGGCCGCCGCCTCCTCGATCCCGGCGCCCAGCAGCCCGGCGAGGCAACACAGCGTAACCATATCTAGGCGTCTCACGTATCCATCCCCCCGTTTGATGGGCTAATACAGGACGTGCACCAGCTTCTGCACGGTCTGGTTCTTGGCGTCGGTCTCGATCGACAACTGAAGCAGGTAGATCCCCGGCGGCACCAGAGCCCCATCCCGGTCGCGTCCGTCCCAGGTGAACGCGGACCGTCCAGCGGCGGGCGTCTGGTCTGCCAGCTCGATGACCTGACCTCCGGCCAGGGTGAAGATCCGGACCTCGGGCTGGCGTGAGGTTTTGATCACGGCGAAGCTCAGGTTGAGCCGGTCGTTGCTGCCGTCCCCGTTGGGGGTGAAGGCGGCATCGTAGACGAGGTTCTGGAAGAAGGAGGTGGCCGTTACGGTCTGCGGCACGTAGACCTCGGTGGCGCCCAGGTCGGCGGGGACCACCCCCTGGAAGTTATCGGTCTGGGTCGAGTTGAGGACCAAGGCCTCAAAAATAGTGGGACTCTCGTAGACCCGGGTCCGGAAGACCACCTCGACGGAATCGCTTTTCACCGCTGGTGGCGGCAGGCTGACGATCAGCGAATCGCCGCGCATCTCGTCGGTGGCGGGTACCGGCTTGCCGCCGACCAGGGCCGACACTAGAGTGGCGCCGCCGGATTCGGGTGGCACGGTGATGACCACGCGGTCAAACCCCAGGTCGCCGGTCGTGGCCCGGCCCGGTCGGATCGTGTAGCGGAAGTCCCGCAGGGAATCGAGCTCGGCCACCCGAGGCGTCACCACTCCGGTCAGGCCGGAGTTGACCACCGGGGTGTTGAGGACCAGGGACAGGGAGCGCAGGGAGGCCATGACCTCCGGTCTGTCGCTGATCAGCCTGATACGTGCCTTCAGCCAGCGCCGCGGGGTCGGCGAGAGGAACTCCTGCCCCGAGAAACGATGCGGCAGGCTCCATGCGCTCCAGGAAGGATCCCGCACGGTGTCCTCGACCACCGGACCTTTATTGCGGGCCTTGGCCGCGTCCCACTCGGCCTTGGTTACCTCCAAGCCGTTGCTCAGGTAATACCGGGTGATCTTCTGATACCCGTTTCCGGTCTGGGTCTCCACCTGGATGCGGGTACCCTCGGGCAGGTCGCCGTCCCACTCGACCCGACGGACGCTGTACGCGGACCCGAGGTCGAGATCGGGGGAGACCAGCTCCACCTGAACCGGGTACCCCTCGCTGTGGAAGGCGTAGATCTGCGAGGCCCGGCCCCAGGAGCCGCTGTTGATCCTGGTCAGCCGCCAGAAGAGGTAGCGGATCGACCTGGTGGGGAACTGCCAGTCGTAGAGCCAGCGCTTGGGGGCGAGGTCGTTGTTGACCTCCGAGAGGAGCTCGTATTCGTACAGCCCCTCCACCTCGGGATCGGCCGAGAGGCTCGGGGTGCCGTCGGAGACCAGCAGGTCGAAGGTCACCCAGGGAGACTGACGCTCGCGGTCGTAGCCGTAGAGGATCGGGTTATATCCCACCACGAACGGCTCAAAGACGATCCGATCGACCCGGTAGACCGTGCCCAGATCAGCGCCCCACCACTGGCCCCAGCTTCTCCAGTCCGCGGCGCCGGCGGATTCGATAGTCCAGTACCGGCCGGCCAGGTCGCCGTCGATGATCCCGTTCGGCGAGGTTCCCTTGCCGCAGGCGTTGCACTCGTGGTTGGTCGAGGTCCAGGCGTACCCGCCCCAGGTATCCAGGCCGGCCGCGAGGCGCTCTTCGGTGGTGATCTTGGTCGTCAGGTTGAAGCCGATGGCGTCGACCTCGATCTCGGCCAGGGCCGCGTCCGCGTTGCGGCCGGCCGCCTCGAAGCGGATGAACCGGATGAGGTCGAAGTTGAGGGAATCCTTGGTCACCAGGTACTGGCCGGTGGTCACCGCCTTGTTGTAGGTCGCCAGGGGGAACTCGACGACCCGGGCGGTGTTATTGTTGATCGGCCGGCCGAGCCGCGTGAAGACGATCTGCTCGGCCGAGGTGTACAGGGGGACGCCCGGGCTGGTGAAGACCGAGAAGAAGGCGAACGGCCGGGCCCCCTCGGTGTCGGGGAAAACCACCCTGACCGCGGAGGCCGCCACGGCTCTGCCCAGGTCCAGCTCCACCCACCAGGTCTGGAGCTCGTCCCCCTGATTGGGCTTCCACCAGGTTCCTGGATTCTGATCCGCCAGGCGACTTACCGTGGCCTCGCCGGAGCCGGCGCGCAGTTTGCTCTTGCCGTGCTCTCCCACGACGATGGCGGTCGCGTGCTCGTCCCGGTCGGCCACGGCGTTGTAGGCCTTGCCGAAGCGGCGCACGGTAACCAGCTCGCTGCCGATGTTGACCAGCCCCTTGGGGTAGCTCCAGGTAGCGAAGTCCTGGGTCCGGAAGGTCCGGACCTCCTGGGCCGAACCGACGGATGCCAGGACCAGGGCTGCCAGGCCGGCGTGTAACAGGTGCTTCATATCTTCCTCTCTTCGGCGTGCGGTTCCCGACCTCGTCCGCCTCACCTCAATAGGTCACGGAGACGGGTACCACGCGGGTGAAGCTCCCCTTGTCGACATCGGCCTGGATCCGGATCACGTAGAGCCCTGGCGGCACCACCGCGTTCTCGGGGCCCTGACCGGCCCAGACCGGCTGATGCCGACCGGCCCCGAGCGAACCGTCGGACACGGTGGCGACGCGGCGGCCGGAAAGGTCGAATACCTCGACCGAGACCGGAGCCCCCTCGACGCCGAAGAGGTCGAACCCGATGGAGATCAGGTCGTTCACGCCGTCGCCGTTCGGCGTGATCACCGGCGACGACAGGCGCAGGTTCTCGATTACCGCGAGCCTGGCCTGGGTGCCCACGATCTGGATCCCGTCGCTCTGCGATTCGGGGTTGGCATCGCCGCCCTCGATCGACTGAGGCAGGTATGCCGCGCCGCTGGTG
>JBAZUN010000379.1:0-6202 GCA_041661365.1 Candidatus Latescibacterota bacterium | reverse complement strand
TTGTGGTTGCAGACCTCGAACCTCGCTCGGTCATACGGACGGTTGAGGTGGGTCGGTCGCTCGACGTGACCGTACTGAATCTCATGTCTGGCAGAGCTGGCCAAGAGGTCGGTGGCGAAGACGGCCTTGAGTATCCGGTGTCGTTCGGTCCAGTCCACCTCGGTCTCGAAGTCGACCCGGGCCGTGGTGGCGTGGAAGACCAGGTCCTGTCGCAGCCGCGACCCCTCGCCGATCTCCCACTCGCAGCGGAGCCGGAGCTGCAGCGGCCCGTCGGCGACGACCTCGCGGCTGACCAACTGCCCCTGGGGCTCCAGCTTGCGGCGATGGTCGAAGTCCAGGTCCCAGTTGTCCCAGGCCGCCGGCACGTCCTCGCCCATCCAGAAGGCGTTGAAGGCGCCGCCGGACCGCACCAGCTCGCGGTCGGTGGCCCGGTCGACGAAGGAGACCAGGCGGCCGGCCCGGTCGAAGCGCACCCGGGCGAAGGGGGTTACGATCTGGCGCGCGGTCACCCGGAAGGGGCTGTCCCGCCGGGCCCGGCCGGGCTTCAGCTCGATCCGGGCCGCGCCCAGGGACGGGAGTCCCATCCCGGTGATGGCGAGCAGGTCGCGGCCGTCCAGGGTGGTGATCCGCTGGTGTTCCAGCTCGGGGTCGGCCGGGACCAGGCCGCGCGGCACCCCTTCTAGAGCCAGCTCGCCGGCCCGCTCCCAGCTCAGGGTGTTGCCGACGAGGAAGGTGGTCGGCCGTTGGGCCGTGGTGCGGCCCAGGTGGGACAGGGCCCGGGCCGACAGCTCACGGGCGGTCGCGCGGCATCGCTCCAGACCGGCCACGGCCTGGTCGTTGACCTCGGGGATCGAGCTGCCGGGGAGGATGTCGTGGAACTGGTGGAGGAGGAGCTCCTGCCACGCCTCGCGCAGGGCCGCGGCCGGGTACGGGCGACCCTGCAGGGCCGCGATCGTCGAGAGGAGCTCGGCGTCGCGCAGGGCCAGCTCGGCAAGCCGGTTCCCGCGCTTGATCGCGGCGATCGAGGTCAGGGTGCCGCGGTGTCCCTCCAGATAGAGCTCGCCGATGTATTCGGGCAGGTCCGGTCCCCGCTGGTCGCGGATCCCCTGCATGAAGTCGCTGACCGTGGTGTACGAGGCGCGCGGACAGCCGTCGAGGTCAGCGACCCGGCGGGCGACCTCGAGCATCTCGTACTGCGGACCGCCGCCGCCGTCCCCGTACCCGAAGGCCGAGAGCCGGCGGTCCTCGACCTCCTTGTGCTGCAGGTCGGCGAACTGCTCGGTCAGGGTCTTGGGGTCGGGCCAGCAGTGCATCTTGTTGAAGTGGGCCAGGACCGGGGTGCCGTCGATCCCTCGCCACCAGAAGGTGTCGTACGGGAAACGGGTGGTGTCGTTCCAGGCGATCTTGGTGGTCAGGAAGAACTCGATCCCGCAGCCGCGCATGATCTGGGGCAGGGAGGCCGAGTACCCGAAGACGTCGGGCTGCCAGAAGGCGTCCGAACTGCGGCCGAACATCCGCCGGGTCGCCTGCTGCCCCAGCAGAAACTGCCGCACCAGGGATTCGCCCGAGGGGACGTTGCAGTCCGGCTCCACGTACATCCCGCCGTTCACCTCCCAGCGGCCCTCGGCGACGCGGCGCTGGAGCCGCCGGAAGAGGCTTGGGTAGAGCCGCTCCACCACCTCGGCGTGGTACGGCGCACTCTGGGTGAAGACGAACTCCGGGTACTGGTCCATCAGGTTGAGGACCGAGGAGAAGGTGCGGGCGCACTTGCGCCAGGTCTCGGCCACCGGCCAGAGCCAGGCCGTGTCGATGTGGGAGTGGCCGAGGATCCCCATGGTCGGGGCCGTATCGCCGTTCCGGGCCGCCAGCAGGGGCCGCATCAGCCGCCGCGCCCGGGTAAGCCGGGGACGCCAGCTCTCCTCGGGTCGCTCGTCGGGGAGGGCGTCGACCGTGGCCCACACCTCGGCCAGGCCGGCCGCGATTTGGGCCCGGCGACCGCTGTCCGCGGGAAGCGCGTCCATCAGGGAGAGGAGCACCCTCAGGTCGAAGACGAAGGCCGTGACGTCCTCGCGCTCCAGCAGCAGCTCGATCCCCTCGAAGACCCGGCGATAGTCGGGCTGGCCTTCCCGGTCGTCGGGTTGGGTGCCCACGCAGGGATGGCCGGCGTAGGCCTCGATCGCCACCTCGTAGACCCGGCGGTCCGAGGCCCGGGAGGTCAGCAGGACCACCGGATGGTTTCCGTCGAAGACCCCCTGGGGCTGGCCGTCGATCAGGAGCAGGGCCTCGCCGGCTCCGGTGCGGGCCCGCAGGAAGACCCGCTGGTCGCGGCCGGCCCGCGGCACCCTGACCTTGGCCCGGAACCAGGCCGAGAGCCAGGGACCGCCCCACGCGGTTCCCGGGGTCGCCGGTCTCCAGGTCAGGCCGGCAGATCGGGGCGGTGGGGTGCGGAAGTGCTGATCGGTCTCCGCGTATTCCGTGGCGACCGTTCCCAGCGGGGCGAAGGACCACGAGGCGTACCGGGTCTCGAGCTGGCGCACCTTGGCGAGGGTCTTGGGATCGACGATCATGGGGTGCCTGCGAAGGATCAGGAGGAAGGACGGAAAGGGAGCTGGTCCCAGGCGCGGGACCGGCCCAGGGCGATCAGAGACCGGCGTACAGTCGTCGCGTCATGAATCTTCCTCGGGGACGGCGGCCGGTTTATGGTCACCGTGCTCGTTTCGGCTGGCTCGATCTGCCCGAATGCGCCCCAATGCGTAAGAATCGCCGGGGAGCTTGTCAACCGCCTGCAGCCCGCTGAAGAAGTCGCTTTGCCTGGCGAGGCCGAGGGCTGACGGGATCTGGCTAGGCGCGCGAGCGGCGCCGCATCGAGGGGAGATGCGGCAAGCGAGCGGAACGACGCCAGGGCTCGTCAGCACCGGCCGCAGCCCAAATGGGCTTCTTCAACGGGCTGCTACGCTCGGTCAGGAACTCCGCTCGTTATCCCCGCACCGTACCCTTGCCCGCCGCGTCTCCTGACCGCTCAATCCTGCCGGGCCAGCGCCCCGGGGTCCTGGCCGGCGGTCACCGGTCGCAGGACGTAGGTGAAGGCGTATCGTCCCGGCGGAATCCGGTACCGCTCGAGGGTGTCCGGGCCGCAGCTCGCCGTGCCCAGACCACGCTGCCGCCAGTCCACGCACAGACAGGTCTCGGCCCGCGGCCGCAGGTCGCCGGGGTGGTAGGCCCGGATCAGATCCTCCGGGGTCAGGTGACTGGCCGAGCCGCTGAACCGGGGCCGGCCGACCACCACCAGGCCCGCGCCCTGCGCGTCGGTCAGGGCCAGCCAGCGCAGCTCGACCTTGTTCCCGTGCTCCTGGGGCATCCCGTACGGGACGTATTGCCCGGTCACCGTGGAGCGGTACCGGTCCACTGCCGCTCCGGCGCAGCGGTCCCAATAGGTTTCATGCGGACCGGGTCCGAACCATTCCAGGTTCTCCAGCCCCGGGGGCACGGTCAGCCGAACCCCCAGGCGGGGCAGGTCGGGCAGGCCGGGGTCGACCTCGAAGGCATGCTCGGCCAGCAATCGGCCGTCAACGCGCAGGAGGTACCGAGTCGCGTGGCCGATCCCCAGGCTGCTGCTCGGGCAGGTGTGCCGTCGTTGCGCGGACAATACCACCGAGCCGTCATCGCCACGCTCGCACGAGGTCGACACCGGCCCGGCCAGCATCCGGTCGATCCCGGCCCGCACCCAGCGACCCAGCGGCTTCCACTCCGCGTTCCAGTGGGCCGGCATCGACTTGATTCCGTCGTTGTCGATCCACCCGCGCACCACGTTCAGCTGCGGTCCGGCGGACAGCAGCAGCAGGTCGCCTTGCCGCCAGGTGACGATTCGGCCGGAGACCCGGTTGAAGATCAGCTCCATCCCTCCCGGGCCGTTGGTCACGATCAGGGACGGACCGGCCTCGGCGATCTCCAATCGGTCTGAGACAGAGGGGGATCGGGCCGGCCGCCGACGGCTCCCGTACGGAAGCCGCAACTGCTCCCAGGCGACCTCGTGGCCACGGGGGGCCCAGGGCAGCCGGTTGCGCGTGGTGAAGCGAAGGGTGAGGAAGCACTCCTGCCCCGGCTCCGGGCGCGGGTCGCGCAGCGGCAGGGTGTAGGTCCGCTGGCGCTGGGGCGGCACGGTCATCGATCCCAGTCGGCCGCGCTGGACCACCCGGCCATCGACCGCTACCTCCCACCAGCCCTCCAGCCAGTCGGTCGCGATGAAGAAGTCCCGGTTGTGCACCGCGATCCGGCCGCGCCCCAGGTCGACCGCAATCACCTCCAGGGGCTGGCCGAGCTTGCGGAACTCCTGCAGGGCCGGGTGAGAGGTGCGGTCGGGCCACACCAGGCCGTCGAGGCAGAAGTTGGCGTCGTTCGGCTGGTCGCCGAAGTCCCCGCCGTAGGCCCAGAACGGTCGGTCGTCAGCGTCGGTCTTGAGGATCCCGTGGTCGAGCCACTCCCAGACAAAGCCGCCCTGCAGACCGCGATGGCCGCGGATGGCGTCCCAATACTCCCGGAGGTTGCCGTTGCTGTTCCCCATGGCGTGGGAGTATTCGCACATGATGAAGGGCCGGTGCTCCCGCGTCCGACCGGCCCAGCGGGCCAAGTCGTCGACCGGCGGGTACATCGGGTTGATGAAGTCGTTGGCCCGCTCTCCCCCGGGACCGTAGTCGTTCCCGCCCTGGCTCCAGCCGGGCTTGAGGGCCCCCTCGTGGTGGAGCGGGCGGCTCGGGTCGTACTGCCGGATCCAGTCGGCGATCCGATCGTGGTTCTCCCCGTATCCGGACTCGTTCCCCAGGGACCAGGCGATGACGCAGGGGTGGTTCTTGTCCCGCCGGACCATGTTAGTCCCGCGCTCGAAGAAGGCCTGGGCCCAGCGCGGGTCCCGGCAGAGGGTGGCGTAGTTGGCGTGGGCCTCGATGTTGGCCTCGTCGACGACGTAGAGGCCGTACTCGTCGCACAGGTCGTACCAGCGGGGATCGTTCGGGTAGTGGGAGGTGCGCACCGCGTTGAAGTTGAACTGCTTGAGGAGTCGAACGTCCTGCAGCATCCGCTCGCGGGTCAGGGCCTTCCCCGTGACCGGATCGTGCTCGTGGCGGTTGGCCCCCTTGATGAGCACCGGGCGGCCGTTGATGAGGAGCTGTCGGTTCCTCACCTCGACCCGTCGGAAGCCGATCCGGCAGGAGAGGTGCTCCAAGGTGCGGTCTCGGTCGTCGGCCAGGGTGGTCACCAGGGTGTAGAGGCGCGGACTCTCGGCCGACCAGGCGTCGATGCGGGGGAAGCGTCCCTCGAGCGTCACCTCGTACCCCTGGCGGCGGTACGAGCCGCTGACCGTACCCTGCAGCGGCTTCCCTGGAAGCGGCGTGTCCTGCTGGTCGTAAAGTCGGGCCAGGATCGTGAAACGGGCGTCGGCGCCGGGATCGGCGGCAAAGTTCAGCTTGACCGTCAGGCGCAGCTCCCCGGTTCGACCAGAGCGGTCGAGTCCGGCCCGGGCGAACAGGTCCTCGACCCAGGCCGGGCCGGTGCTGTAGAGATGGACCTCGCGGAAGATCCCGGCCATCCACCAGTGGTCCTGGTCCTCGAGGTACGAGCCGTCGGACCAGCGGAGGACCACCACCGCGAGCTCGTTCTCCCCGTCGACTGGATTCAGATAGCGGGTAAGGTCGAACTCGGACGGCAGGCGGGAGTCCTTGCACATCCCCACGGCATGGCCGTTGAGGTGGACGAAGCCGCAGCTTTCTGTCCCACCCAGGTGGAGGACCACCCGCCGGTTCTGCCAACCGCGCGGCAGGGCGAAGCGGGTGCGGTAGACCCCGGTGGGGTTGTCGTCGGGAACGAACGGCGGGTTGTTCTCGAACGGCATGACCACGTTGGTGTAGTGCGGCCGGTCGTACCCCTGCATGGTCCAGTTCCCTGGAACCTCGATCGTGTCCCAGTCCTGGTCCTCGAACCCGGCGGCCAAGCACTCGGCCGGAACCGCCTCGGGCCGGGGGAAGAGGCGGAAGCGCCAGCCCCCGTCCAGGGAGGCGAGCCAGCGCGACCGGGTGCAGTCTCCCCGCCGGGCCGCGGCTTCGGTAGGGTACGGGACCAGGGTGGCGCGCACCGGGAGCCGGTTGATCCCGGTCAGCTCAGGGGTCTCCCAGGGCCGGGGGGAGAAGGGGGGTATCGCGTCCATCTCGCG
>JBAZUN010000378.1:0-6214 GCA_041661365.1 Candidatus Latescibacterota bacterium | reverse complement strand
GCGCGGTCTTCGAGGCCAGCACCTATCTCACCGGCCAGGTCTTCGACAGCCGCGGGACCCGCCTGCCCCAGACGATCACCCCGGGGGACGCCAACCCGGAGGTCAGCACCAACAGCATCCAGGTGCGCTCCTCCGAGGCGCAGCTCAGCGTGCTCGAGGGGGTGACGCTCCAGCCGGCCGCGATCAGCCCCAACGGCGATGGGATCAACGATGAGCTGCGGATCGGCTTCGACCTGTTCGGGGTCGAGCGGGCCGAGGTCGAGCTCGGGGTCTTCGACCTGGCCGGCAGCCGGATCGCCCGCCTGCGGCCCGAGGGCAGCTCCGCCGGCCGCCACGCGGTTACCTGGAACGGCCGGGACGAGGCCGGCAACCTGGCGCCGCCGGGGGTCTACCTGGTCCGGATCGAGGTCAAGGTCGACCAGGGGGTACGCCAGGAGATGCGCCCGGTGGCCGTGGTCTACTGAGGAGATCGGTCGGGTTTCGCGACACCTCCCGGGAAAAGGGATCGTTCGATGAAAGCGCTCCTGGTTGCGGTTGCCCTCCTGCTGTGCTGGCAATCGCTGCCCGCCGAACAGGTCTTCACGATTCCCCGGGATCACTCCTGGGATACCTGGGACTATCCCCGCGGCCTGATCCGCGTCGATGAAGACGGCGCCCACGTGAAGCGCTTCACCAAGGACCTCAACGCCCTGGCCGACGCCGAGGACTTCGCGATCAAGACCATCGGCGTTCACGGCACCCAGGTCGTGCGCACGCCCACCGGCCAGGCCCGCGTCGACCGTATCCGCGACCAGCGGCACGACACCTGGTGGCAGCCCGAGCAAAGCCAGCCGCTCGATCAATGGTGGCTCGAGATCGACCTGCGGCGCCTGGTCCTGGCGACCCGTATCCGGCTGATCTTCCCCGACACCACCGGGGCCCGGCCGTTCCGGTTCTTCTCGGTCTATACCAGCCCGGGGCTGGAGATCACCGCCTCTCCGGGGAGCATCTACTTCGATCGCGTCGGCGGCACGGTCAAGGCGAACAGCAGCCGGGTGGTGGAGTACGACCTGACGGCGCGCAATCCGTCGGGCGCGGCCGGCCCATACCTGAATACGGACGACGAGCTGGCCTTCGATCCGATCCGCTTCATCCGCTTCGTCGCCGAGGGCACCATGGCCGACGCGGCTCTGGCCGAGGTGGAGGTGGAGACCATCGGCGAGAACATCGCCCTCAAGACCACGGCCTGGGGCGGCACCATCAGCGCCTCGGTGCGCAGCGCCGGGGTGGAGAAGCTGATCGGCGGCGACCTGAGCACCCAGGGCGGTTGGGGGATCGAGCACAACGCCGGCCGACAGGAGGGGTGGCGCCTCGCCGGGATGTGGTTCAAGCTGGACATGCTGAACACCTTCCGGGTCGATCGGGTCGTCTGGCTGCCGGTGGTGCAGAACGTCTCGCCCTGGTTCTACGCCATGGACAACGACCGCCAGGTGTCTTGGGAAGGGACGACCTTCACCACCTCCGACGGTACCCCGGCGGCGTCGATCGCCGGGGCGACCCCGGAGGAGGGGGACTACGCCTACGAGTCGCTCTCCGAGATCAACAACGAGATCGGCACCAAGAGCTGGATCTTCGACCTGCAGTTCCCGGTCCGGCCGATCCGCCTCCTCTTCTGGCACTACGACCGCGTCCTCAGCTTCGGCTGGACCCGGGCCCTGCAGGTCTTCGTGTACCACGCCGAGGGGTATCCGGCCCGGGTGGCGATGACCTCGGGGCACATCGATTTCGGCGCGGCGCGCAGCATCAGCCGGGTGGAATGGGACGCCGACCAGCCGCCGGGCACCGAGATCGAGGTGCAGACCAAGACCGGGAACACCTTCGAGATCGTCAAGCACTACTTCGCCAAGCAGGGGACCCAGGAGGTCGAGGTCACCGAGGAGAAGTACCGCAAGCTACCCAAGGTCTCCCAGGGCCGCATCACCGAGGAGACCCGGCCCGGCTCGGATTGGAGCGACTGGAGCGACGTCCACGGCTTTTCCGGCACGGCCTTTCTCTCGCCGACGCCGCGGCGGTATCTCCAGATGCGGGTCTTCCTCACCAGCCAGGACCCCGAGGCCATGCCGGTGCTGAAGAGCCTCTCGCTGGTCTACAACCCGCCGCTGGTGGCCGCCGGCCTTATCGGCGAGATTTGGCCGCACCGCGCCCACCTCGACTCCCTGACCGAGTTTTCCTACACCCTGTGGCCCAGCTTCACCGCCGGGGACCCCGGGTTCGATCAGGTGATCCTGCAGGTCCCCGGCTCGGTCGAGAGGGTGCGCGCCGCCGTGGCCGGCCGCGAGGTGGCCATCGGGCCGGTCCAGCAGCACGGCGACTCCTTGATCGTGCCGTTGCCGCAGCGGGTGCAGCGGGATTCGGTGACCGTCTCCTTCAGCACCCGCCTCGTCGCCAATCCCACGGTGATCGAGGCCACGGTGATGAACTCGGCCATGGCCGGGGTCTGGCAGGGGGTCGTCGCCCGCTCCGCCGCGGCCCACAAGATCTTCGTGCCCGAGGTGTACGAGCGGGAGTCCCTGATCTACGGACTGACCTGCGATCGGCTCTTCAGCCCCAACGGCGACGGGGTCAACGACCTTTTCCGGATGACCCTGGGGGTGCTGCGGACCGACCGCGTCCCGAGGGTGACGTTGTACCGGCTGGATGGGGTCGAGGTGGCCGAGCTGGCGGCCGCCGGCGGGAGCGGGCAGCCCCTGGTCTACGAGTGGAGCGGCCGCGACCGCGACGGGGAGACGGTGAGCCCCGGGATCTACCTCCTGCGGCTCCGTCTGGAGACCGACTCAGGAGACGAGGAGTTCATCCGCCCGGTCGGCGTGGCCCGCTGAGGAAACCCGCGCCGGTCGCGGTCCGGGCGCCGACGATTCAGGAGGGATACAGGTGAGACTGAACGCACTGGCCAACACCCGCTGCCGTCTGGCGCTGACCCTGCTCCTGGGCCTGGCCTCGGCCGCCGCCGCGCAGTTGGAGACCGGCCTGTCCAATCCCTATTACAGCTCGGGGACCCGTATCTCGCCGAACACGCTGGTTCCCAGCCTGCGCAAGTGGTACCTGCCGCAGCGCCTGTACGAGATCTACGAGTGGAAGCCCGAGGAGTACAGCAACTACGCGCTCGAGCCGTACCAGCGGTACACCCCGATCGCCCTCGAAGGGCTGCGCTACTACGACCAGTACGGCAACCTGATCACCAAGGGGTGGCAGGTCTACGGCTGGAGCGAGGAATACCCGCAGGACCTGGGGAGCGGGATCTACAAGGACCCCAAGTTCATCTCCTTCTTCAACCGGCTGGTGGTCACCTCCAGTCACTCGGGCCAGTTCCACACCAGCCTGACCGTCGGCGAGAAGATCCGCACCACCCTGACGCCGCTGACCTTTTCCAAGCCGCGCTTTGACGGCATCCAGTGGGACGCGCTTACCGACAAGTACGCCGGCACCATCATCGCCTCGCGGATCAGCCATCCCGGGGTGCAGGCCTTCACCGAGGGCGCGGCGCCGACGGCCTTCACCACCTACACCGACCTGATCGGGGCCCGGGGCGTGGTGCAGATCGGCGACTTTGCCAAGACCGGTGTCACCTTTGTCAACGCCAGCCACCGCAACAGCAAGCTCTCCTTCGGCGACAACTCGCTGAAGGGTCTGCTCAGCGGCGGCATGAACAACGGGTACCTGCGGACCGTCACCGTCCGGCTGACCGACGATTCCCCCGAGGACGGGGTGGCCGGTGCCCGGCTCCTCCACCAGACCATCTTCCTCAACGGCGTCGAGCACGCGGAGATCGAGCCGTTGGTCGAGGGGGGCATCCGCCGGCGCGGCGTGGTGGAGGCCAACGGCTCCGACGTGGTCACCCTGACCTTCGACGTACAGAACGGTTTCCGGCCGGGAGCCGACGACAAGATCGAGGACTTCCGCGAGATCCGCGACGTGGAGATCGGTCTGGTGCTGTCGAACGACTACCGGGTGGACGTCACCTCCAACCTGCAGACCGACGCCCTGGGCCAGCAGATCTTCCTGCCGGTGCTGCGGTCGTCGGGGAACGTCAAGGACGGCTCGAACCAGTCCTACCGCCAGTTCCGCTACGGCCTGCCCACCGGCAACCAGCTCCTCGGCCTGACCCTGGACGTGGACAATCTGCTGGGGTTCAACCTGCGCAGCGAGTTCGTCCGCAACGACCGGTACCGGCGCTCGCCGAACCAGGCCATCGAGGCCAACCAGGCCCTGGCCACCGAAAAGGCCAACGCCTTCTACGCCACCGCCTCGCGCACCAGCTATCCGTGGCTGGCCTTCGGCGAGGTCTTCAGCATCGACGCCAACTACTCCACCACCATGTACATCCCCGACCAGCAGGGCGAGGTCAACTTCGCCAGTGAGGTGTCGAACCTCTACGAGTTCGTCGACGACAACGACGACCAGGACGAGTTCCCGGACTGGACCCGCCGTTACTTCGGCGACACCTCGGGCCAGGGACGGAACCTGAGCACCCTGGCCGACAACTGGGTCTTCCCCGGTTTGGACGAGAACAACGACGACATCTCGGACTACAACCAGAACCGCAACAACATGCCGGACTACGCGGAGCCGTTCCTGCGGTACGAGGTCGATCCGCCGGAGTTCCTCTTCGGCATGGACATGAACAACAACACGATCATCGACCGCTTCGAGGACGACGACGAGCCCGACTACCCGTACCGCCGGGGACACCGCGGGTACAACGGCTACCTGGGGGTCGAGTTCTTCCCCCAGACCAAGCTGCTCCTCGGCCGTACCGGGGAACGGCTGCTGAAGACCTCCCGCGAGAGCCGTGCCACCTATGCCCTGGTCACCTTGAAGAAGGAGTTTCCGGAGCGGCGCCTGCGGGTCTGGGCCGTGCTCAACCCGCGCAAGGTGCAGGACGACATCCCCGACAACGTCAACGTCTGGGTCGAGGCCGTCGGCACCACCGGGTCGTCGCAACCCCTGGTCGACGAGCTGATCGCCCAGGACGCCTTCATCAATACCGCCTTCCTCGAGGTGACCTATTCCCGGTTCCTGCCGTTCGTCACCCGCCTCAAGTACGACCGGTACCATCAGCTCGGGTCGCAGGCCGACGGGCGGCGCGACCAGAGCTTCTTCGGGCTGATCAACAAGGCCGACTATCCGCTCAAGGCCCGGGGGTGGACCCTCTGGCCGCGGTGGAAGCAGCTCTACCACCGCACGGTGCCGATCCAGCCCGAGGCGCTCAAGGAGCGCGACCTCTCCGAGGTGGTGTCGTTCATCGTCACCCGGCCGCTCACCCGCAACCTGAACCTCATCGCCGGGACCGAATACGAGGTCTTCAGCAACCTGACCAAGAAGCCGGATCCGGTGCCCGCGGAGTACATCGACGACTCGAAGACGATGATCCTGACGGCTCAGTTGACCAACACCTCGGCCTACCAGGGGTACAACATGACCGCCAACGTGGGGTTGAACTGGCAGCGCCAGGACCTGGAGACCGGCACCAATACCAACCTGATGGCCTTCATCAACCTCTTTGCCGGGCTGGGCGACTGATGGATGAGCGGGAAGGCGGCGCGAGCCGGCCAACGCGCCGGGGACGGGAGCTTCGGCACGCGGTAATGCTGCTGGGATTGGCGGCCTGGACCGTCGGCGAAGCGGCACCACCTCCGGCCCTGACCGGCTTCACCGAGTCGCACACGGCGCCGCAACTGGAGTTGGAGCAGCGGTTGCTGGCCCTGCCGACGGCGGCGGCCTTCGAGCGTCATCTGGAGACCGTCACCCGCGATCCGCACATCGCCGGGTCAGAGGCCAACGCCCGGGTCGCCGAGTACCTCGCCGGCACCATGGCGGCGGCCGGCCTTGCCGTCGAGCGCCATCCCTACGACGTGTACCTGCCGCGGCTCAAGCCGGTCTCGTCCGCGGCCCTGGTCACGCCGATCCGTCTGCCCCTGAACAACCAGGAATACGTCCTGCCCGAGGACCCGTACTCGGCCCATCCCGACCTCGGTCCGGCGTACAACGCCTTCTCCGGCTCGGGGGACGTGACCGCCGAGGTGGTCTACGTCAACTACGGCCGCAAGGAGGACTTCGCCCAGTTGCGCCAGATCGGCATCTCCCTGCAGGGCAAGATTGCCGTGGCCCGGTACGGCGGGAACTACCGCGGCTTCAAGGCCAAGTTCGCGCAGGAAGAGGGGGCCGTGGGCCTGGT
>JBAZUN010000377.1:0-6216 GCA_041661365.1 Candidatus Latescibacterota bacterium | reverse complement strand
ATGCAGGCGTTGGGGATCGTGGAGACGAAGGGGCTGGTGTGCGTGGTGGAGGCGTTGGACGCGATGCTGAAGACGGCGGAGGTGCATTACGTGGGTCAGCGTCGTGCGGGGAGTGGCCTGGTGGCGGTGCTGGTGGAGGGGGACGTGGCAGCGGTGAAGGCGGCGGTGGACGCGGGGGCGCAGGCGGCGGGTCGGGTGGGGGAGTTGCGTTCGGTGCACGTGATCCCGCGGCCGGTCGAGGCGATCAAGAATCAGTTCTGCTGAATCGGTTGAAACCGGCGGTCCGGCTCCGGTAGCGGCACCTCGCCTCTCCGCGGCACCCTCCTTTACCTGGAAGAAGCGATCGAGATGCAGAAGAGCGCCATCGGGCTCATCGAGCTGTCCAGCGTGGCCTCCGGGTTCCTGGTCACCGACACCGTGCTCAAGGCGGCCGACGTCGAGCTACTCCTCAGCCGGACGATCTGCTCGGGGAAGTTCATGGTCCTGGTCGGCGGCGGCGTGGCCGCGGTCCAGGCCGGGGTCCAGGCCGGCCTGGTCGTCGGCAACACGGCGGTCATCGACTCCTGCCTCATCCCCAACGTCGACCCGGCGGTCTTCCCGGCCATCTCGGGGCACGTGGTGGTGCAGACCTTCTCGGCCCTGGGGATCATCGAGTCCTTCTCCGTCGCGGCCCTGATCGAGGGGGCCGACGCCGCGGTGAAGGCGGCCGATGTGCAGTTGCTCGAGATCCGCCTGGCCATGGCCCTCGGCGGCAAGGCCTTTGCCAAGCTCACCGGCAAGGTGGCCTCGGTGGAGGCCGCGGTCGAGGCCGGGGCCGCCCAGGTCGCCCGCCGGGGCCTGCTGGTCAACAAGGTGGTGATCCCCGCCCCGGTCCGGGAGCTGTACGGAGAATCGGTATGACCCTGGCCGACCAGGTCCGCGCCGCGGGGGTGGTCGGAGCCGGCGGCGCCGGATTCCCGTCGCACGTCAAGGCCTCCTCCCGGGTCGAGTACATCGTCGCCAACGGCGCCGAGTGCGAGCCGCTGATGCACAAGGACGCCGAGCTGATGGCCCGGTACCCCGACCGGGTGGTGGCCGGGGTCCGACTGCTCATGGAGGCCACCGGCGCGCGGGTCGGCCTGATCGGCATCAAGGCCAAGCACGTCGAGGCCATCGAGGCGCTGCAGCGGCACCTGGGAGACGGCGGGGTCGAGCTGCGGATCCTCGGCGACTTCTACCCCACCGGGGACGAGTTCGTCCTGGTCCACGCGACCACCGGCCGCCTGATCCCGCCGGGCGGGATTCCGCTGCAGGTGGGGGTGGTCGTTCAGAACGTCGAGACCCTGTACAACGTGGCCCTGGCCGCCGAGGGGCGGCCGGTCACGCGCAAGTTCCTCACCGTGGCCGGGGCCGTGCCGCAACCGCTGAGCTGCGAGGTGCCGGTCGGGGTCACCCTCGACGAGGTGATCGGGCTGGCCGGCGGTGCCCCCGAGGACGCGGCCCTCCTGGTCGGCGGTGCCATGATGGGCACCCTGACCCGGGATCGCCAGCAGCGGGTCACCAAGACCACCGGAGGGCTGATCGTCCTGCCGGGAGACCACGCCCTGGTGCAGCGCAAGGAGCGTCCCGAGCCGGCCATGCACCGGATCGGCAAGTCGGCCTGCGATCAGTGCACCTTCTGCACCGAGATGTGCCCGCGGTACCTGCTGGGGTACGACGTGCAGCCGCACAAGGTGATGCGCAGCCTGGTCTTCTCCCTCTCGGGCGAGGAGTTCTGGAGCCAGTGGGGGACCCTCTGCTGCGAGTGCAGCCTGTGCACCCTGTTCGCCTGTCCCGAGGATCTCTACCCGCGCGAGGCCTGCCAGCAGGCCAAGCGGTTGAGCAAGGAGAAGGGGTTCACCTGGCCCGGCCACGGCACCATCGCTGGCACCGCCGAGGTCAAGCCGCACCCGCTGGCAGACTCCCGCCGGATCCCGCTCAAGCAGCTCATCCAGCGGCTCGGTCTCGCTCCGTACGACCGGCCGGCGCCGCTGACCGAGGTCGCCCTGACCCCGGACCGGGTGCGCCTCCCTCTGCGACAGCACCTCGGCGCGCCGGCTCTGCCCCTGGTCAAACCCGGGGATCGCGTGGCTGCCGGGGACCTGGTCGCCGAGATCCCGGAGAACCAGCTCGGGGCCCGCGTGCACGCCAGCATCAGGGGCACGGTGACCGGGATCGACGGCCAGATCGAGATCGCGGCCGACTGAGTCTGGCAGCCCGTTGAAAAAGCCCATTCGGGCTGCGGCCGGTGCTGACGGGCCCTGGCGTCGTGTGCCGGATCGCTCTTGATCCGGCCACGTCCCTGTGCCGCTCGCTTGCCGCATCTCCCCTCGATGCGGTGTCGCTCACGCGCCTAGCCAGATCCCGTCATCCCTCGGCCTCGCCAAGCAAAGCGACTTTTTCAACGGGCTGCTAGATCTACCAGGAGAGAAGCGAAGCGGCCGCCGGATTTCAGTTCCGGCGGCCGCTTCGCGTTGGGAAGAAGGAGCGCTCTCAGCGGGCCGCGGCCACCGGATTGGCCAGACGGCCGATTCCGTCGATCTCCACCACCACCTCGTCGCCGGCGTGCAGCCAGACCGGCGGCTTGCGGGCAAAGCCGACCCCCTGCGGGGTGCCGGTCATGATGACCGTGCCCGGCAGCAGGGTGGTGTCCTGGCTCAGGAAGCTGATCAGGTGAGCCACCGGGAAGATCATGTCCCCGGTGGTGTGGTCCTGCATCACCTTGCCGTTGAGCAGGGTGCGGATGCGGAGGGCTTGCGGGTCGGGGATCTCGTCGGTGGTGACCAGGACCGGACCGAGCGGGCAGAAGGTGTCGAATCCCTTGCCGCGGATCCACTGGCCGCCGCCGCCGTGGGCCTGCCAGTGACGGGCCGAGACGTCGTTCCCGCAGGTGTATCCCAGCACCCGGCCGAGGGCCTCCTGCTCA
Organism: Candidatus Latescibacterota bacterium; assembly: GCA_041661365.1. Classification (GTDB taxonomy): domain Bacteria; phylum Latescibacterota; class UBA2968; order UBA8231; family UBA8231; genus CAITNQ01. Next base: position 3,272 of record JBAZUN010000377.1, on the reverse strand, counting down.
GAGACGTTGCGGGTCTCCTTGCCGATCACCACGGCCAGCTCGCATTCGTAGTCGACCTCGTGGTCGTGCTGGCAGGCCGGCAGGCGGATCGGGTCGCCCGGATGACACAGGGTGGTGGTCGGCTTCATGAAGACCACCGGATTGGCCGGCAGGGCCGCACCGGACTCGGCGGCGTGCTCGCGGTAGTTCAGCCCGATGCAGAAGATGTTGGTCGGGGATAAAGGCGCGAGTCGGCGATCGATGCGGACGACGCGGTCGGTGCGTTCCAGGCCGGCGAAGAGATCGCCGGCGAGCACGCGGGCCTGACCGTCGCCCGCCTCCTCGCCCAGACAGGTCTTGCCGTCGGCACCGACGAAGCGGACGATGCGCATGGGGTTCTCCTCGGGGTATCGGGGGGACGGAAGCGCTGCTTAGTTGAGCGATCCAGGGGCGCTCCAGCGGCGAAAATATAGGGAATCGCGGCCGTCGCGTCGCTTGCTTGACTTGCCTCTGGCACCCGCCTATCTTTCTCCGTTCGAGCCCGGAAAGCCGGGCTTCCAGAGCCGTTTCGAGCGTCGTCAGCGCGAGGGGAATGGCGTGGCGCAGCAGATGCGGGAAGAGCAGATCCGGAAGATCGTCGAAGAGGTGGTGCACCGGGTGGTGGCCGGCGGCCTGGGGGCGGGTGGCGGGGCCGGGGACGGCGTCTTCGCCACGGTCGACGAGGCCGTGCAGGCGGCCACGCGCGCCCAGCGCGAGCTGGTGGCCATGTCCCTGGCCGAGCGGCGCCGCATCATCGAGGCCCTGCGGCAGGCGACCCGCGGCAACGCCCCGGATTTTGCCCAGCGCACGGTGGCCGAAACCGGCATGGGGCGGATCGAGGATAAGATCCAGAAGCACTATGCCGCCGCTGATCTGACCCCCGGGATCGAAGACCTTGAGGCCACCTCGTGGACCGGTGACCACGGGCTCACCGTGGTCGAGATGGCGCCGTACGGGGTCATCGGTGCGGTGACGCCAGTCACCCATCCGGTGCCGACCCTGGCCAACAACTCCATCTGCATCATCTCGGCCGGCAACTCGGTGGTCTTCAACGTCCATCCCGGCGCCAAGAACGTCTCGGCCCACGCGGCCCGCATCTTCAACGCCGCCATGGTGGCGGCCGGGGCCCCGCCCAACCTCATCGCCGCAGTGGCCGAGCCGACCATCGAGACGGCCCAGCAGCTCTTCACCCACCCGGGGATCCGCGTTCTCCTGGTCACCGGCGGTCCCGGGGTGGCCCGGGTGGCCATGAGCAGCCCCAAGAAGGCGATCGTCGCCGGGCCGGGAAACCCGCCGGTGGTCGTCGACGAGACCGCCGACCTGGAGAAGGCGGCCCGCTCGATCATCGACGGCGGCGCCTTCGACAACAACATCCTCTGCATCGGCGAGAAGCAGGTCTTCGTCGTCGAGAAGGTGGCCGACGAGCTCAAGCGCCTGATGGTGCAGTACTCGGCCTACGAGCTGGAGCCGGGGCAGATCGACCAACTGGCCGGGCACGCCTTCGTCACCGGCAAGGACGGCCATCCCCAGGTCAACCGCGAGCTGGTGGGGCGCAGCGCCTGGGTCCTGGCCGAGCGGATCGGGGTGAAGCTCGACGAATCCCTGCGGCTGCTCATCGGCGAGACCGACGCCAGCCACGTCTTCGTCGGCGAGGAGCAGATGATGCCGTTCGTGCCGATCATCCGCGTCCCCAACGTCGATCAGGCGATCCGCGCCGCGGTCATCTCCGAGCACGGCTATCGCCACACCGCCATCATCCACTCGCGCAACGTCGAGAGCATGCACCACATGGCCCGGGCCGTCGACACCACCCTCTTCGTCAAGAACGGGGCGTCGGTGGCGGCCCTGGGGATCGGCGGCGAGGGGTTCGGCTCCTTCTCCATTGCCGGTCTGACGGGCGAGGGGGTCACCTCGCCCCGGACCTTCACGCGCCAGCGGCGGTGCGCCCTGGTCGACTACTTCCGCATCATCTGATGCTGCTGGCCCGGGTGAAGGAACCGATCGTCTCCACGGCCAAGGTCGCCGGCCTGACCGGCCAGAAGCTGCTCCTGGTGGAGATCGTCACCTCGCGGCCGCACGGCCTGCAGGGGACCGGCCGGCACTTGGTCTGCGTCGACTCGGTCGGGGCCGGTCCCGGGGAGCTGGTCCTGGCCGTGCAGGGGAGTTCAGCCCGGCTGGCCGCCGGCATGAAGGAGACGCCCAGCGACGCGGTCATCGTCGGCATCGTCGACTCGCTCAGGGCCAGCGGCGCGGCGGTGGGGGTCGAGCCAACGGCGCAGCGGCCGGCAGGATAGGGTACCGATGGTTTCAGGGATTCCGGGAACGACCGAGGTCACCCGCGAGGCGGTGGAGGCGCTGGTCCGGCGGGCCGTGTACCGCTACCTCCCCGACGTGCGCCTGGGACGCACCGGCGCGGCCGTGGCGCCGGTACCGGCCGCTCCCCGGCTGGTGGTCAACATCTCGGCCCGTCACGTCCACCTCGACCAGGAGTCGCTGGAGATCCTCTTCGGCAAGGGCGCGGCCTTGACCGTCCAGAAGGAGCTCTACCAGCAGGGGGCGTACGCCGCCGAGCAGAGCGTCACGGTCTTCGGGCCGCGGAAGCAGATGATCGCCAACGTGCGGATCCTCGGTCCGCTGCGGGATCACTGCCAGGTCGAGCTGGCCTTCAGCGACGCCCGCTTCGTCGGCATCGATGCGCCGGTCCGGCACAGCGGCGACGTGGCCGGGACCCCGGGGTGCTACCTGGTCGGGCCGGCAGGTGGGCTCGAGTTGAGGTCCGGGGTCATCCGCGCCGCCCGGCACGTGCACATGAGCCCGGCCGAGGCCGAGTACTACGGAGTCCGCAAGGGGGACCTGATGCGGCTGGTGGTCGACAGTGACCAGGGCGGCGTCCTCGACGGGGTCCTGTGCCGGGTCAGCGACAAGGAGCGGCTCGAGGTTCACGTGGATACCGACGAGGGGAACGCCCTCGACCTGGTCCACGCCGGCAAGGTCCACCTCGAGAGATCGTAGAGCTCAGTTTCTCAACGTAATTGGAGCAGGCACAGCGCCCGAGGGCACAAGGAGCCAGCGATGTTGGAAGCGATCGGGATGGTGGAGACGGTGGGGTTGGTGGGGGCGGTGGAGGCGGGGGACGCGATGAGCAAGGCGGCGAGCGTGCGGTTGCTGGGCTGGGACCGGGTAGGGTCGGGTCTGGTGACGGTGTTTTGCGGGGGGGACGTGGCGGCGGTGAAGGCGGCGGTGGACGCGGGGGC
>JBAZUN010000376.1:0-6229 GCA_041661365.1 Candidatus Latescibacterota bacterium | reverse complement strand
AGGGTCGGGCCGGCGCTGGCCAGCCGGCCGGCGTCGAGGGCCAGGCGGTACAGGCTGTAGTCGTTGGCCCGGTACCCGCTGTAGACCAGGGTCTTGCCGTCGGGGGAGACCGTTGGCGTGAAGGCCCCGCCGACCACGTTGGTCAACTGCCGGACCTCGCCGGTCTCCATCCGGTACTCGTAGAGGTTGAAGATCCCGCTCTGATCCGAGGCGAAGACGAAGCCGCTGCCGTCGGGGAGCCAGCAGGGATCCCGCTCGTCGGCCCGGGTGGCGAGCAAAGCGCGGAACCCGGAGGTGTCGGCGGCCGGGAAGGCCACGGTGTCGGGGAAGACCTGCAGGGAGTCGGCGGTCGGCGTGCGGTCGCGGAACCCGTAGCTCTTGGGCCGCGGCGGCGAGTCGGCCCGGATCAGGGCGAGGTCGCGGTCCTCGCCGCGGAAGACGCTGAAGAGGAGCCAGCGACCGTCGGGCGACCACCGCGGCGACCAGTACTGGGTCGCGTCGTTGTTGTTGGTCAGCCAGACCAGGCCGGTGCCGTCCCGGTTGATCAGCCCCAGGTTGTTGGTGCCGTCCTCGTTGTGGACAAAGGCGATCCGCTCCCCGTCCGGCGAGAACTGCGGGTCCTTGGCCCGCAGCCGGGCGCTGATCCGCCGCTCCCGGTCCTGCTCGATATCGTAGAGGAAGAGGTCGTTGAACCCCTCCTTGTTGCGGACGAACAGAACCTTCCCCCCGTCGGGGGACCAGGCCACCCGGGAGTCGACGTACCCGTCGAGGGTCTTGTCCTTGCCGGTGCCGAAGTCGTGGATCCGCAGGTAGGGGATGGCGAAGTCACGGTCCTCGCTGGTCAGGTAGGCCAGCCGGCTGCCGTCCGGGGACCAGGCCGGATGGTACTCGATGATCCCCTCGTTCAGCTCGGTCAGGGGCTCGCCCTCGACCAGCCCCTGGCGGCGCAGCTCGGCGACCTGGTGCTCGTACCGCTCGCGCAGGAACCCCTGCCAGTTCTCGTAGAGCTGGTCGGCGGAGATCCCCAGCACCTGGCGGATCGCCGGATCGAAGCTCATCAGGCCGACGTGGTGGGTCAGCTCGTCGACCTTCTCCGCACCGTATTGCTCCTGGATGTAGAGCATCAGCGAGTAGCCCTGGTTGTAGACCATCTCGCCGTAGTACTTGCCGGCCCGGTCCTCAATGTTCCCCAGCTCCTCCCAGGTCAGCAGGTCGTCCTCGAGAACCGCCATGCGGAGGAGCATGTCCCGGTGCGAGTCCCAGGCGTCGAAGCCGAACTTGTGGGCCCCGTACTGGGCGATCCCCTCGGACCAGCCGCGGGGTGCGTTGAGGTGATAGAGCGGCAGCGAGAAACTGATGTCGGGGTTGGCGTCGTACCGCGAGACCTGGACCAGGGCAAAGGCGAACGGCCACTTCTTGCGGGCCTTGTTCAGGGTGATGATGTGGGTCAGCTCGTGGGTCAGGACGTTGCGGATCCAGTCGTGATTCCCGCGCAGCTCGATGTCGAGGTTGGTGGCCCAGATGAAGAGGGTGTTGCTGTAGTAGTCGGCGGCGCCGTTCCCCAGCAGGTCGGACGAGTCGAGGACCAGGACGTGGATGGTCTGGAAGTCGTCGAAGTAGTCGTAGGCCGCGGCCAGAGGGGCGAAGACCTCCTCGGCGGTCTCGGCCACCCGGCGCGCCGTGCCTTCGGTCCCGGGCAGGTAGTGGATGCGGAAGTGATCGGTGATGAGGGTCTGCACCTGGGCCCCGGCCGGAAACGGAGCCAGGCAGACCGCGCTGAGCAGGACCAGGACGGACAGGGCGCGGAGGACGGTCGTTTTCGCCGGCAAGCGAGTATCCTTGGCGAGGGGGAACCGCGGGCAGAATCGGATATCGAAAAATACTCGGGGGACCGTCCTAGGTCAATGTCACGCCGAGGGATAGCACCTCCCGGCAAGACTCGGTCGACGAGGCAGAACGGACCCTATCTGTACTGCTCGAGGTTTCCCCGGTAGCGCAGCCCGAGGACCTGGCGCGACCGGGCCACGTTGCAGGTCGCCTCGGCCTCGGGGGTGCCGACGACGTGGAAGACGTCGAAGGCCAGGTCGGATTCGACGCCGAGTCGACAGGCCTCGGCCAGGTCGTGGCGACAGACCCAGCCATTGCGGCAGGGAGCGTCGTTCGGTCCCAGCTTCTCGCGGTGGCGGCCGATCCCCAGTCGGCTGTCGACGATGTAGTCGGGCCGCAGGACGATGATCCGCAGCCCGGTCCCCTCGTGGTACTGCCGGCACATCTCCTCCTGTAGCCGCTTGGAGACCGCGTAGAGACTGGCATCCGGCCGGCGCACCTCCTCGCCGAAGAAAATCCCGGCCGGGTGCACGGTCTGGCACGAGCCGAGGTGCACCACCGGGCCGGTCAGACGGCGCTGCCGGGCCGACTCGAGCACGTTCCACAGCCCCTTGAGGTTGATCAGGAAGGGGAGCTGGTCGTCCACCCCGTACCCTCCCGGGGTGCCGGCGGCGTACACCGCCGCGTGGATCACCGCGTCGATCCCGTCCAGGGCCCGGTCGACCGTGGCGAAGTCGGCGATGTCCCCGTGGACCTTTTCCCCTGACCACGGCCCGTCCACGTCCTCCCACTGAGCCCAGGCCTGGGGGGCCCAGTCGAAGGCCCGCACCTGGTGCTTCCCCGCCAGGTTGGCCAGGATGGCGCGGCCGGTCCAGCCGGCGGCACCGAAGACGGCAACTTTCATGCAGGTTCCCCCTCGGTTATTATAGGGTCCAGGTCATGCCCCATCAGGCGTGACGAGAAGGTAGCGGCCCGCTGCGAAACCTGCCACGAACAAGGAGAGCCCCATGCAGTACACCGTGCATCGAGTCCCTCGCCTGACCCCGCCGAAGGCCGACTGGAACGCGCCGCAGTGGCATCAGGCCGAGACCCTGCAGGTCGCCCGCTTCCCCTGGTCCGATTCCGGGCACCATCCGACCACCTCGGTCCGGCTCCTCTACGACGATCAGCACCTGGCGGTCGCCGTCCACGTCGAGGACCGATACGTGCGCGCCGTGGCCGAGAAGTTCCAGGATTCGGTCTGCACCGACAGTTGCGCCGAGTTCTTCGTGGCCCCCCTGCCCGGGTCGGACGCGTACTTCAACTTCGAGGTGAATTGCGGCGGCACCATGCTCGTGTACCGGTGCGCCACTGCCGCGGAGCGGGCCGCCGGCAAGGAAACCTACCACATGACGCCGGAGGACGGCGCCACCGTGGCCATGGCCCATTCGCTGCCCCGGATCGTCGAACCCGAGCTGACCGAGCCGACGCCCTGGACGATCGAATACCACCTCCCGTTCGCCCTGTTCGAGCAGTACTTCGACGCCCCCCGCCCGACCGCCGGCACGGTCTGGCGGGCCAACTTCTACAAGTGCGCCGACAAGACCTCGCACCCCCACTGGGGCAGTTGGGCCCCGGTCGACACCCCGCGGCCCAACTTCCACGTCCCGGCCTCCTTCCAGCCGATACTCTTCGCTTAGCAGCCCGTTGAAAAAGTCGCTTTGCCTGGCGAGGCCGAGGGCTGACGGGTTCTGGCTAGGCGCGCGAGCGGCGCCGCATCGAGGGGAGATGCGGCAAGCGAGCGGAACGACGCCAGGGCCCGTCAGCACCGGCCGCAGCCCGAATGGGCTTTTTCAACGGGCTGCTTGACGGCAGCGATCGACCGGGTTCCGGTGCGCCTGAACCCGGTCGGTCGATTCAGCTATCCGGACGGACTACCGCCAGGATGCTACCTCAAATAGGCCCGCTCGACCTTCTCGAGGGCCGTCAGCACATCGGCCACCTCGCGGTCGCCGCAGTTCTCGTGGATCGACAGGATGAAGTGGCTCTCGGCCGCGGCCACGGCGTTGGAGCAGGGGAAGGCGGCCTGGCGGTCGCCCTGATACGCTGGGAGGCCCCAGGGGTAGTCGCTGCCGGGGAAGACCCGCCGCTCGCGGAACCAGATCGCCTCGGAGGGGATGTGCCGGTAGGATGCCCCCACCGGGATCCCCTCGGCCGCGACGGCTTGGACGAAGCGGTCTTTATCCACGGTGAGCTGGCCCACGTCGAGGTGAAAGCGCAGAAACCAGAAGCTCGGGTCGGTCTCGGGCACCAACCGGCCCGGACGGACGGCCTTGAGCCGGGCCGTCCCGGCGTGGATCTGCCGGGCCACGGCCTGGCGGCGGGCCACGATCCCGGCCAGTTTGCGGAGCTGAACCCGGCCGATGGCGGCCGAGAGGTCGTTGCCGTTCAGGTTGAGCCCGGCCCGGACATTGGTGCCGGCCGTCAGGTTGAACGGCTTGCCCCGGTCGGCGAACCGCTTGGCCTCCCAGTACAGGGCCTCGTCCCGGGTGTAGACCACGCCCCCCTGGGGACCGGTGGCGTGGTGCTTGCCGCTCATGGTCGAGACCGCGGCCACGGTGCCCAGGGTGCCGACCAGCCGGCCCTTGTACCGCGCGCCGTGGGACTGGGCGCAGTCCTCGACCACGGGCAGACGGCGGGCCCGGGCCAGCTCGAGGATCGGGTCCATGTCCGCCGGCTCGCCGGCGATGTGCGCGACGAGGATCGCCCGGGTCCAGGGGGTGAGGACCGCCTCGATCTGGGCCGCGCCGGCGTTGAAGGTGCCCGGAGCGGCGTCGGCCACCACCGGGACCTGGTTGAGCAGGGCCACGGGCATCACCCCGCCGGGGTCGGTGATCGGCGGCACGATGACCTCGCCGGCCGGCTCAAGCTGGAGGGCCCCCAGCGCCACGTAGACCGCCGCGGTCCCGGAGTTGACCAGGTCGGCGTACCCGCCTCCCATGATGGCGGCGAACTCCCGCTCGTAGGCCTGTTCCTCCGGGCCGTTGTACCCGATCGCCTCGCCGCTATCCACGGCCGCGGCAAAGAGGGCCGTCACCACGGCCTGCTCCTCCGGCCCGAACAGCCCCCGCTTGGGAAACGGCTCGGTCCGTACCTTGGCCCCCCCGTCGATCGCCAGCATCTCCCTTCCTCCCTGTTCTCGTTTCGTTGTCCGGGATAGTCGTCCGGGGGTATATTGTAGGCAATTCGCCCATGCCGATCCACGCGCCCAACCTCCTGACTCTCCCCGGACCTGGCCTTCCCGGACTGCACCGGCGGCCCACCCGCCCATCGCGGCCGGTGCCACGGTGAGTCTATCGCTGGCAGCCCTCCTTCCCGTGGCCGCCCTGGTCCTCGCCGCGGCGGCCGTGCCCCTGTTGCGCCGTCTGGCCTGGCGAGTCGGTCTGGTCGACCGCCCGCGCGACGGGGCCCACAAGACCCACGCCCGACCGATGCCCTACGGCGGCGGCGCAGCGATCTGGCTGGCCACGCTGGTGGTCTGCCTGCCGCTGCTGCTCTGGACCAAGGCCGATGCAGCCCTGGCCCGCCCGGCCTTGATCCTGCTGGCCGCGGGCACGGCCCTCTTCCTCCTGGGACTGGCCGACGACCGGCGCCCCCTGCCGCCCCTGCCGCGCTTCGGCGTGCAACTGGCGGTCGTCGCGGCCTTGGTGGCTGCCTCGCCCCTCTTCCGCCTGCCGATCCTGGCCGGTCATCCCTGGGCCGCGGGCCTGGCCAGCGTGCTCTGGATCGCGGCCCTGACCAACGCCTTCAACTTCCTCGACAACATGGACGGCCTGGCCGCCGGCGTCGGGGTCCTGGCCCTGCTGGTCCTGGCCGCGGTCGGCTGGCTGGCCGGCCAACCCCAGACCGCGCTCTTCTGCCTGGTGCTGGCCGGGGCCGGCCTCGGCTTCCTGGTCTACAACTTCCCGCCGGCCTCCCTGTTCATGGGGGACGCGGGCGGTCTCTTCCTCGGCTTTGGCGCGGGGAGCGCCAGCGTCCTCCTCGCGGCTCAGCTCGGGCAGGCCGGGGCAAGCCTCCCGGTCCGCCTCGCCCCCCTGCTGGCCCTGGCCGTCCCGGTCTACGACCTGGTTTCGGTCAGCCTCATCCGCCTGCGGTCGGGCCGTCCTCCCTGGATCGGCGACCGGAACCACATCAGCCATCGGCTGGTGGCCCTGGGCCTGTCGCGGCGCAACGCGGTTCTGGTCATCTACGGTGGCACGGCGGTTTCAGCGCTCCCCGTCCTCGCGGCCGTCTATGGCCACGGGCATAGTGCGTGGCTCGCCTGGCTGGCCGCGATCGGTGGAATCGGGCTTCTCGCCGCGCTCGACCGGACCGCGCGTCAACGCGTGGCCCGTGCTTGACACCCTCGCGCATGCCCGGTACA
>JBAZUN010000375.1:3234-6283 GCA_041661365.1 Candidatus Latescibacterota bacterium | reverse complement strand
GCAGGGCATACCCGCCCCGGTGGTCGAACAGCCAGACCAGGACCACCTCGCGGCCGTCCCCGTCTACCGTGGCCACAATGCCGCGGTGGTTGCTCACCGGTGTGGCCACGCCGTGAAAGCGAAAGCCGTTGCCAAGCTCCTCGGTTCCCGGTGCTGAGGTCATCGATCTCTCCTCTGGTGTTGTGGTCGGTTCATCTGGTCCTCAGGCCGCCGTCGGCAAAGGCCTCCCCGGTGTCCGAGCCTTGATCGTGAGCCCCTCGCCCGGGCGGAGGAGCAAGGCCTTGACCCGCGGTGCGAGCTGGCCGCAGGCGTGGACGAACCCGGCAGGATCGCCGGCGCCCTGCTCGGCAAAGGTCCAGAAGTGGCAGGGGAGGGCGAACCGAGGCGCGGCCTGCCGTACCAGCATGGCCGCGTCGACGTGGTTCATGTTGCCGAAGACCCCGTTGATGCAGGGCACGGCCAGGTCGATCCCCAGGTCGAAGAGGGGCTGGAACAGCCCCGGCCGCCAGGAACTGTCGCCGCTGAAAAAGACCTTTACCCCGTCGGTCTCGAGGACCAGGGCCAGGGCTGAGGGCGAGAGGTCGCCGTGGTCGGCTGGGACCGCGTGAACCCGGAGGCCGTCCAGCTCGTGGATCTGGCCCGGTCGCAGCAGGATCCGGCGTCCGCGGGGCACACCGGCCTGGCTCAGTCCCTCGCCGCATCCCGAGGGCGCGGCGAACCGACATCCCGGGTTGGCCCGGGCGATGACCGGCAGGCTGTCCGGGTCGAGGTGGTCGGTGTGTTCGTGGGTGAGGACCACCAGGTCGACCCGCACCTCCTCGGCCTGGATCGCCGGCAGGGAGAGCCGCCGGAACCCGTGCAGCCGTTCGGCCGCGTCGGAGAGATAGGGGTCGAGATAGATCACCCGGCTGGCCCGCGTCTTCAGGGCGAACCCGGCCTGTCCCAGCCACCAGAGGCGCAGAGCCCGGGCCGGCACCCGGCATCGCGAAATCTCATCTGCCAGTGAACCCATCGTTTCGGCTCCTTCGCTTGCGGTAAAGGTCAGCGGCCTCGAGCAGATCCTCCGGTCCGCGATCGCTCCGAGCAAGGGGATCCTCTATTCCCGCATCGCGGGGATCGCGCCGTCCCCGAATCTACGCTCCCCTGACAGCGCGCGAAATCCGCGGTTGACCGACCGGCCGCAACGGCCTTTAATTGGACCCCCGACGACTGATCCCAGGCCCTGGGCGGGGCACCGCCATCCGCCCCGGTTGCAGGTACCCTCGTCCGTTGCGGAAGGAGCGACCTCGCATGACCAACTTCTCGGTGCTGGACGGCTCCATCGTCGGTCTCTACCTGCTGGCCACGATGGTCGCCGGCGTCATGGTCCGCAAATACGTCGGCAAGGTGGAGGACTTCCTGGTCGCCGGCCGGGAGATGAACCTCTACCTGGGGATCGCCTCCCTGGCGGCCACCGAGTTCGGCATCGTCACCTGCATGTACACGGCCCAGAACGGGTACAAGTACGGCTTGGCCGGCGCCACCCCCGGCCTGCTTCAGGCCGCCGCGATGTTCCTCGTGGGGTACACCGGGTTCTGTATCAAGCCGCTGCGGGATTCGGGGGTGATGACCATCCCCGAGCTGCTGGACCGCAAGTTCGGCCAGCGGATCCGCTGGCTGGCCGGGGTGGTCATCGTCCTCGGCGGCCTGCTCAACATGGGGGTCTTCCTGCGGGTGGGCGGCGAGTTCCTGGTCGTGTCCTCGGGCCTGGACCCGAACAAGCTCGAATTGACCATGACCGTGCTGCTGATCGCGGTGGCGGTCTACACGATCATGGGCGGGATGCTCTCGGTCCTCATCACCGACTTCCTGCAGTTCGTCGTCATGAGCGTGGGACTTATCGCCGTCACCGTCCTGATCCTGGTCGACGTCGGCTGGGGCCAGCTCACCGCGACCGTGACGCAGAAGATGGGGCCGGGCGGGTTCAACCCCTTCGTCAACCCGGAGATGGGGTGGGAATACGTGCTCTACAACCTGCTGCTCAACACCGCGGCCGTCCTCACCTGGCAAACCTCGATCGCCCGGGTGCTGGCGGCCAAGGACACCGACACCGGGCGCAAGGTCTACACCGGCACGGCCTTCTTCTTCGTCTGTCGCTTCCTCATCCCCGGGATCTGGGGGATCGCGGCCCTGGCCAGCCTGACCCCGGCGGCCTTCGCCGTCCTTTCCCCCGAGATGATGGAGGACCCCAGCCTCTACGCCATGCCCCTCTTCCTGGCCACGGCGGTGCCCACCGGGCTGATGGGGCTGATGATCGCGGCCATGCTGGCCGCGGACATGTCCACCGATTCCTCGTACATGCTGACCTGGGGGAGCGTGATCTACAACGACATCATGGCTCCCTTCCGGAAGACCAAGTGGTCGGAGAAGCGCGGCCTGGTCTGGAACCGGGCGATCGTGGCGGCCATCGGTCTGTTCCTGCTCTTCTTCGGGCTGTGGTACAAGCTGGAGGGAGACCTGTGGAGCTACCTGATGCTCACCGGGACGATCTACCTGGCGAGCATCTCCACCCTGCTGATCGGCTGCTGCTACTGGCGTCGAGCCAATGATTGGGGCGCGGTGGCCGCCATCTTCGTCAGTGCCGTGATCCCGATCAGCTACCTGGTGATGCAGAAGCTCGACAGCACCGCGGCCCTGGCCAAACAGATCGGGCCGAACTACTCCGGTATCGCCGCCTTCGTGCTGAGCGGTGTGGCCCTGGTGGTGGGGTCGCTGCTCAAGCCGCGGCCGGTAGAGGCGAGATAGAAAGGGAATCCATGGGCAGCATCGGTGAGCACTGGTTCTGGGCCGGGGTGACCGCCGTGGCTCTGGTGTGGTACTCGACGATCACCGTGTACGTGGCGATCCGCGCCGTCAGCGACATCCGCGGGATGCTGTCGCACCTGAAGGAGCGGCAGCAGGCTGAGGCCTGAGACGGGCAACCGCGGGGTCGCACCAGACGGATCATCGTCGGAGCGCGGCCCCGCGGTGGTATGGCTCGAAGCGCTATCAGCGGAAGAACCCGGCTGGA
>JBAZUN010000375.1:0-3155 GCA_041661365.1 Candidatus Latescibacterota bacterium | reverse complement strand
GTTCCAGCAGGGGGGCGGTCCAGTCGCCGACCTCGTCGAGTCGCACCGGCGCCCCGCCGTGCTCCACGTTGGACTTGAAGGCGGCGAGGAAGAGCTGGGTCTTCTCGTAGAGCTCCTCGTAGGTCTGCGGCATCTTCCGGGTCTCGAAGAACCGCTGCATCTCGTGCACCAGGGCCGCCCAGAAGTACGGGCCTCCCTGCACCGCCTGTTCGCAGGTCTGCTCGCCGAAGACCTTGATCCATCCCCAGGTGCCGGAGATCTCCTGCACGCATCCGTAGAACGGTTTTCCGCCCGGCCGGGCCTCGTACTCGATGACCACCATGCCGTTGGGATTCCTCCAGTCCGGGGTCTGGTACGAGGCGCTGCGGATCCCGCCGCCGACGCAGGCGTAGACCATGAAGAGCCCGTGCACGCCGTGGGTGGGGAAGTCGGACATGGAGTTGGCCGCGACGTACCCGCGCAGGGGCCCGGCCGCCGCGACCTGGGCCTTGAACTGGACCACCTCGGGGGCGTACTCGAACGAGGAGCCGGACATGATCGGGGTATGGTGCTTCCGGGCCAAGTCGAGGATCTCGCGGGCGTGACCCAGGTTGAAGGCCAGGGGCCGGTTGATGAAGATCGGCACCCCCGCCTCCAGGTAGGGCCGGGCCAGCTCGCGGAAGTGCAGGCAGGAGAGGAAATCGTCGAGGATGATCCCGTCGACCTTGCCGACCATGTCGTCGTACCGCTCGACCAGCTCGAGCCCCGGATAAGCCGCGGCGTAGGCCTCCGCCTCCTTGCGGTCGAAGTCCCAGGCGTGGGTCAGGGCCATGCGGGTGGTGCGGGTTCCCACGGACAACGGACCGGGCTCTGCCGCGGGATGGATGATGGGACCCCAGATGGTCTTGGAGTGCACGTACCGGCCACAGGCCAGCACGCCGATCCTGAGCAGGGAGTTCTCGGCCATGTTCTCCTCGGTGGTAGAGGGATGAGCGGCAGGGCAAAGCGGACGCGCCTCCGGATCGGGGGCGCGTCGGTCGGCGCATAGTATACCGCCGCGGCAGACCAGCGGCCAGACCGGCCATCGACTCGGAGAGGATGGAGTCCGATGCAGTACGCCAGGTTGGGGAGTAGCGACCTCGAGGTCTCCCGGATCTGCCTGGGGACCGTGTTCCGCGGCGGTCGCGACGAGACCGAGTGCCTGGCCGCCATCGAGGCAGCCCTGGACCTGGGGTGCACCTTCCTCGACTGCGCCAATGTCTACCGGCAGGGCTTCTCGGAATCGGTGGTGGGGCGAGCCGTCCAGGGGCGCCGCCAGCGGGTCGTGGTGTCGACCAAGGTCGGGGCACGGGCCGACGGCGTGAGGACCGGGGGGCTGCGGCGGTCGGCCATCCTCGAGGCCTGCGAGGAGAGTCTGCGCCGGCTGCGCACCGAGTATCTCGACTGCTACCTGTGCCATTTCCCCGACGAGGAGACGCCGCTCGCCGAGACCCTGGAGGCCCTGGACCTGCTGGTGCGTCAGGGGAAGGCGCGGTACGCCGGGTGCAGCAACTTCGAGGGCTGGCGCCTCGCCGAGACCTTGGGCCTCTGCCACGAGCGGGGTTGGTCCGCACCGATGGTCGACCAGGTTGGGTACAGCCTGCTCGATCGTCGGCCCGAGGACGAGGTGATCCCCTACTGCCGGCGGCGCGGCCTGGCCGTGACCGCGTACGCGCCGACGGCCATCGGCCTGCTCAGCGGCCGCTACCGGTTCGGGGAGCCACCTCCCCCGGGCAGCTCGTGGTACCGGGGGCCGTACAACTTCCGAGCCGCGATGACCCCCGGCGTCGGCCGGGTTCTCGAAGCGGTCGGCGAGGTGGCCGGTCGCCACGGACGCACCCCGGTCCAGGTGGCCCTGGCCTGGTGTCTGCGCTCGCCGGTCGTGGTCGCGGCGATCCTCGGCTGCGACAGTGCGGCCCAGGTCCGCGAGAATCTTGCCGCCGCCGACTGGGTCCTTCCCCCCGAGGAGGTGGCCTACCTGGACGAGGTGTCCGAGGGCCAGCGCCTGATCGTCCGCAAGGACTGTCCCCATGGGTACCTCGGTTCCCCCGACCCTACACCCGAACCGTGAAAAGGAGAGACCGAAGATGAGCGAGCTGCGCTTCGAGATCTGGACCATGCCCGGGGCCGACGTGGGCCCGGAGAACCCGCTGCCGTCGCTGGCGCGCGGGTCTCGGGCCACCAAGCCGGACCCGGCCCGGTACCCGGGGTTCCCGGAAGAGATGCTGGCCAACATGGCCTACGGCCACGTGCCCAACTACCTCCCGTACACCATGCAGGACCGGTACACCCGCGAGCTGCGACCGCGCGGGTTCCGCGTGGCGGTCCTCGAGAACGAGCTGCTCAAGGCCACCTTCCTGCTCGAGCTGGGCGGACGGCTGCGGTCCCTGGTCCACAAGCCCACGGGAAGGGAGTTGTTCCAGGCCAACCCGGTCTTCCAGCCGGCGAACCTGGCCATCCGCAACGCCTGGTTCAGCGGCGGGGTCGAGTGGAACATCGGCATGACCGGCCACTGTCCGTTCACCTGCTCGCCGCTCTTCGCGGCCCGGGCCAGCACCGCCGACGGCACGCCGGTGCTGCGGCTGTGGGAGTGGGAGCGGATCCGCCAGGTGCCGTTCCAGCTCGACGCCTACCTGCCCGACGGCTCGCCGATGCTGCTGGTGCGGGTGCGGATCGTCAACCCGCACGCCGGTGACGTACCGATGTATTGGTGGTCGAACACCGCGGTCCCCGAGAGCGCCGACACCCGGGTGCTGGTCTCGGCCGATGCCGCGTACAACTTCGGGTACGGGGAGGGCGGGCCGGCCTTGGTGGCGATCCCCGAGGTACAGGGGACCGACGTCACCTACACCACCCGCATCGATCGGGCCGCGGACTTCTTCTTCCACGTGCCTCCCGGCCAGCGTCCGTGGGTCTCGGCCCTGGACGAGACCGGCCGCGGCCTGGTGCAGGTCTCGACCGACCTGCTCAAGGGCCGCAAGCTCTTCCTGTGGGGGATGAACCCCGGTGGTCGGCGATGGCAGGAGTTCCTCTCCGTGCCCGGACAGGCGTACCTCGAGATCCAGTCCGGGCTGGCCCGCACCCAGGCCGAGCGCCTGCCGATGCCCGGAGGCGCGGTCTGGGAGTGGCTCGAGGGG
>JBAZUN010000374.1:1355-6289 GCA_041661365.1 Candidatus Latescibacterota bacterium | reverse complement strand
AAGCCGTATACCACCAACCGCACCGGCCCGGGTTCGGACAGCCGGTAACGTATTGTCGTCGCTGCGTTGAAGGGGCTGGGATATGCCGACTCCAGGCCAGATGCAGCGGGCAGCCCCAGGTATTGGTGGGCCAACACCATCAGCTTCGCGCGCTGGGGTTGGCCAAAGAGATCTGCGAAGACGAAGAAATCAGCGAAGTCAATCCCGCCATCGCTGTTCAGGTCATAGAGCGGATCGAAATCCGGGCTACCGAAGGCGTCGGCGAACAGAAAGAAGTCGCTGAAGTCGACGTGGTCGTCCCCATTGAAGTCACCTGGCGACCCACCAGCCCGCAGAGTCACCCGCTCATCGACCTCGAGCTGGAACTCCTGGCCGTTGGCCAGGCTGAGGGTCACCCGCCGAAGGATGACCTGGACATTGCCCGTCAACGGGCTGTCGACGTGGACATGCAGGATTCCTAATTCGGCCTGCGACATGGTGCCCGACAGGAGCGCTGCCCCCATCTCTGCCTGTCCGTCGGCCAGACTGCGCACCACCGGCAGCCAGCCGGCTTGGTCAGGGCTGAACTCCGCCAAGGGCACCCGCAGTAAGCGCGGGTCGTAGGACAACTGGACACCGTAACCTCGCAGGGGCGTCTGACCGGTGTAGACCAATTGCACGGCAATATCGCTGCCGCCCGCAGCACTCCGCTCGCGTGATCCCTGATCGCCCGGGGCCAGGTCCAAGTCCAGTCTGATTGGCGAGGTCACGGCAGCGCTCTGTGGCAGACGGAGGACGATGCGGCTGCTGGGCTGGAGGACTTGGCTACCGGTGAGGGACTTCAGAGACACGGGTCCGAGGGTCACCTCGGTTTGGCCTGCGAAGGAAGCTGTCGTCCTCAGGGTCCAGACGGCCAGCAGGCCCGTGCTGTCGACCGCCGTGACCGTAGAGGGGGCCAGAAGGGCGCCGGCATACTCGCTCCCCGACTGCAGGAAGAGCGGGGTGCCGCCCTGGCGGTAAAGCAGGCATCGCTCATCCGCACCATCCTCGCGGACCCGCACCAACTGTACTTGCGTGCTGTCGAATTCCAGCGATGCCAGGAATCCGGTGAGCGCCGTTGCCCCCTGCACATGAAGGGACACGGTAACCGTCTCGCCCGCCGCCACTGGTGTGGTGGTCACCGCCTGGTCGCCGGCGGCTGGGTCAAGGTCGAGGGATAAGGCGACGCCCACCTCCGTCGTGTCGCCCGGCGCTGGTGCCTCGCCCAATTCCAACTGCAGGTCGATGCCATCCAGCCGCTGGCCCGCGCGGACGCTCAACAGGTCGCCCACCCCATCACCGTCGGCGTCGAAGCTGGCGCTCACCTGGCTGGAGGGCTCCCGCGCGAACAACTGGTACGACCCAATCGGCACCGCGTCGAACGCATAGCGACCGAGTGGTCCCACCTCAGTCTCGTCGGTGACCTGCTTTCCGGCGTCGGCCAGGTACACCCGTGCCACAGTGGCCGGGACCTCGCCATTAAGTACCTGTCCGGAGATCGCGCCGTTCATCAGCGGCGCGCTGCCGGTGGTGAAGCGCTGTCGGATACGTCCGCCCAGTTGCTGTCCCGCTCGCCCTTCGGCGCCGAGCACCACCACCTCGTAGACCGTGTTCGCCGCCAACTCCACAGGCAGTGTGACCACCCGTCCTGAGGAGGACACCCGCACTGCTCGGTCTACAGCCCCGGACAGCGGTAGTGGCTGCAACCGGACGTCCAAGACGGGTTGATCACCGACTACCGCCAGTGGCGCACTGAAGTAGAGGACCAACTCGGCCTTCAGGGGCACGTCGGTCGCGCCGTCCACTGGGTCAGTGTCGACCAACTCCAGGTACTCCTGGACCTTCCACCCAACCTGCAGAACCTCCCTGGTGGCCGGCGTGGTCTCCAGGATTATCCGGCCGCTGCTGGCTCGACGGGCCGCGAGGTCGAGGGTCAGGTCGATGCTGACCACCGCCCCGCTCGCCACAGGATAGATAGCCTCGCCCGAGACAATGGCTGGGTCGTCTGGAACCACCCGCACCTGGCCGTCCAGCGCTCCCTGGTTCCGCACCAGCAAGATGGCCGGGGCGGTCTGCTGCTGCGCCGTGGCGCCGAATAATACCCGCTGGGTGATCATGCAGGGCTCGAACGCGCCCAGTTGCTGTCCCTCACCCCGTAACCGCACCACGAACTCGGGCAACTGGGTATCATTGCTGTACAAGGCCAGGTCGCCTCGCACGACACCCACTGCTGCCGGGCGGAAGGTAAGCTCGAGGAAGCGCGTGGCGCCTGGAGCAATGACCAACGGCAGCGAATCCTGCTGGATAACTCGGAATGTTGGTTCGCTCAAGGAAAGGTCGTAGAGCTCCAGAGGACTGCCACCAGCGTTGTGCACCGGCACCTTCCGCGTCCTGCTGCTCTGGCCCAGGGCGACCACGTCGAAGTCCAGCAGGGTCGTCTGCACCTCCAGCCGGGGCGGCAGCACCACCGGCGCCGCCAGGCGAATCGACAACTGGGTCACAGCGGTGTCACCGGACGCATCGGTGACCACGATCGACGGCGCAAACAGACCGGTCAGGCTCCGGGTTGTCGGCCAGGTGAATCGTAAGCCCTGCAAGCTGGCGCCGGGCGCTCCTCCCAACACCGCCGCGGTGATCGCCTCCCCATCCGGATCGCGCGCCACCAGATCCACGATGACGGTGTCGCCGGCCGTGGCCGATACAGCACCCGGACGGGTCACGACCGGGGAGCGATTGGTATTGGTTACGGTCAGCGCCACCGACAGGGGGACAGCGGGGCTCCGGCCATCGGTGGCTGACAGCACCACTTGGTAGCTGCCGGCTGCGTCGAACCCCGGGGCCCAGATCACCACATTCCCCACAAGCACCATCTCCGGAGGACCTGACTGCAGCACCCAGCGGACGGTGTCACCGTCTGCATCCTCTGCTACCACGGCTAGCCTCAGGGTGTCGCCCTCGGCCACTGCCTGCCCGGCCACGGGTCGAGGGATCGGCGGTCGGTTCGCCACCACCCCGAGACCCCGCAAACTCACCTCGGCATAGGTGACATCGAAATTCAAGGTAAATACCGTGTCAAAGCGCTCGGTACCTGAGGGAGCAAAGATCACCCGCACTGTCTGCTCGGTGCCGGCTGCCAGGGTCAAGCTCGCCGGCGTCACCACGAACCCTCGGGGAGCGCTGAAGGTGTAGCTCGACAGGGACTGTAGCGACTGGTTGACGACTCGGATTGACAAGGTGTCCCGCTGGCCGATCTCCACGCTGCCAAAGTCCAGCAGGGCCGGCGAGGCACTGACCCGCGGCGGTGGTGCAGACACCGTGATACTGATGGGCTGGGAAGCATTCCCGCCCTTCAAGTCAGAGGCGGTGAAGGTGACCTCGACACGACCGATGTCCTGAGCGGCGGGTCGCCACACGAACTGGTTGCCGGTGAGGGTGGCACCGGCTGGGCTGCTGGTCACCAGGTAGTGAACGATATCGCCGTCCGGATCGGTCGCCTGCAGTTGCAGGCGCAAGGTGTCGCCCACGGCCACTGTCGGCGCCGGCGCCACTGACCACCTGGGTGCTGAGTTGGTCAGGACGGGCGGTGCTGCGGCGCTGACCGTGATGGTCACTGCCTTGCTGTCACTTCCCCCCTTACCGTCCGCTACCGAGAAGGTCACCGTGTAGGCACCTACTTGGCTGTCTCCCGGCGTCCAATTGAAGGCGGCGCCAGTCAGCACCGAGCCCGCCGGGTTCCCCGACACCGAGTAGGTGAGAGCGTCGCCATCGGCATCGCTGGCTGAGAGCACCAGGTTCAGCGGGATCCCTGCTGTGACACTTCGGGCGCCGATGGCTGCCAGGACTGGAGCACGATTCGTCGGCGTGGGGGGACTACTGCCTGGGAGGGACAGGGACGTGAGGTGCGCGTACAGGCGCTCGGGTGCCGCGCCGCCGGACGAATACACATCCACCCAGCAGTAGCCGGCGAACCGGGAGAGGTCGGGGGGAGTGGTCGGGATATGGTCGCTGGTCACTGCCCCCAGATCCACCGACACCAGGTGAACGAGGCCAACCAGGCGGATCGCCGCGATCGTGGGGCCCGCAACTTGCTCGAGCTCAGACTCCCATTGGCACAGGTCGAGGTTGTCGATGTTGTCGGTGATGGACAGCCGCGAGCGCCCTCCGGCCTTGGTCCGGAAGGAATACGAGCCAATGGCAACCTGCATGGCCAGGTCAAAGGGGTCGAAGTAGCCGATATTCGGTCTAGCGTCCTGATCGGCGGCCGCCGCGTCGAAGGTCATAGAGCCGGTGTACGCGGCCCCGGGACCCACGGCGGCACCAGGCACCGTGACGCTCTCGATGGTGCCGGCGAAGTCGAACGTGACCGGCGATCGAACGGGGGTAGGGGCGGTCACGGTGATGGTTACGGTCTCGCTGGCGCTCCCGCCTTTGCTGTCCGAGGCCGAGAAGGTGACCGGGTAGCTTCCAGCCTGGCCACTGGCGGGTGTCCAGGCGAAGACGCTGCCGGTCAGCACCGAGCCTGTGGGGTTGGCCAACGCTGAGTAACTCACCGCATCGCCATCAGGGTCACTGGCGCTCAAGGCGAACGCCAGCGTTCCGCCTTCCGCGACCGACTTCGGCCCGATCGCCGCAAGCACTGGCACGCGGTTAGTGTCCGTGACCGTAATCGTCACCGTCTTGCTGTCACTGCCGCCCCTGCCGTCTGCGGCTGTGAACGTGATGGTGTAGGTCCCCGCCTGCGCGTAGCTGGGCGTCCAGGTGAACGTGCTGCCTGACAGGGCGGAGCCAGAGGGATTCCCGCTGACGGCGTAGGTGACAGGGTTGCCATCGGCGTCCGTCGCCGATAGGACAAGGGACAGCGTCTGGCCTTCGCCAACGGTCTGGTCGCCTATGGCG
This sequence comes from Candidatus Latescibacterota bacterium, assembly GCA_041661365.1. Lineage (GTDB taxonomy): Bacteria > Latescibacterota > UBA2968 > UBA8231 > UBA8231 > CAITNQ01. The sequence continues at coordinate 1,375 of JBAZUN010000374.1, read as the reverse complement.
GCCAACTGGGGAGCGCTGTT
>JBAZUN010000374.1:0-1345 GCA_041661365.1 Candidatus Latescibacterota bacterium | reverse complement strand
CAGGCCGAACGCCCCCGGGGCGGAGGCTGTGAACCGCGCTAAATCGGGAGGAGTCAAGGGCAATCCCGTCCCCACGATGGCCGATGGGTCAGAGCCGGACAGCCCGATCACCGCATTGCCAGGCCCAGCGTTAAGGGGAGGTCCACCGACCTGGGAGACCCTCGATCGCACCATGTACTCGTCGGGGCGACCCGGTAGGTCGAAGCTAAGGGCTCCATCGAGCACCGAGACCTGGGATAGCCACGTGTAGGGCGCTGGATCCAGTGTAGGGTCGGTCTGAAAGACATAATCGCCCACCTGGACCGTCATGGTCATCCCGGATGGGGCAAGCACGGAATACGCATAGTGGCCGTTCTCGTTCGCGTGGAGCTGGATCGCCGGGTCTGAGTCGAATGTGACCGTCCCGGAGAACGGGCTGTCCAGTGTTATCGAGGGCCCGAAGCCATTTCCCTTCACTTCCCCGGTGAAGGCGAAGGTAACGGGCGTGGCGCCGAGAGTCCGAACACCCAGCACCGCAAGGACGGCAGCAGCGAGTATGAACCTTACAGGACGTGGCACGCTGATCCTCCATGGTCGGTTGTGTCGCCTCGGGCACCGAGTTCCGGGATGGCCCGCACGAAGCGCACTGCATATACTGCATACCGCCGTAGGCTAGGCAGAAGCGCCGAGTAAAATGGCGTTGCCCAGGGCCAAGGCAGGCCACGGCCAGAGCCCCGCTTCGCGCACGAATACCCATACGCTACGCGCGACGGGCCAGCTCCAAGCCGAAGCAGTAGCTGGCCGGGTTGCTACCTCAGCAGCGTCACCTTGCGTACGTGGACTCCACCGGGCCCGTCCAGCCGCACCAGGTAAACCCCGGTGGCCGTAGCCCTACCGTCATCCGACCGCCCGTCCCAGATCAGCTGATGCGACCCGGGCTCCTGGCGCCCGTCGGCCAGCACCCGCACCAACTGCCCGGTCAGACCGTACACCGCTAGACGCACCAGCCCCGGCTCAGACAGCCGGTAGCGGATCGTCGTCGCTGCGTTGAATGGGTTCGGGTAGGTCGCCTCCAGCCCGGCTTCGGCCGGCAGACCCAGATACTGCTGCGCCAGAGCCATCAGCTTGGCTCGCACCTCACCTGTGCCGAAGGCATCGGCAAAGACGAAGAAGTCGCTGAAGTTGATCGCCCCGTCACCATTCAGATCATACGCCGGGTTGCTGCCGCCAAAGGCATCGGCAAAGAGGAAGAAGTCACTGAAGTTGACCGCTCCATCCCCATTGAAGTCCCCGGCCAAGGCCACCGCCGTCGCGGTGATCGTCCCCCGCGCCAGCACCGTCAGCATCTCCTCCCCCGAGCCCACCC
>JBAZUN010000373.1:0-6299 GCA_041661365.1 Candidatus Latescibacterota bacterium | reverse complement strand
AAAGCCTTGCCGTATCGTTCAATTTCCTGAGGGATCAGTGTGAGTTCGGGAACAAGCACGAGTACCTGCTCATTTTTTGTAAGTTTCTTTTTGATGGAACGAATATACACTTCAGTTTTTCCGGAAGACGCCGGACCGAAAAGATAGAGTGGTTTCTCGTTTGGTTGAGATATTTTTTCGACCGCTGATTTTTGTTCTTTCGTCAGACGAATGGTTTTTGCCGGTGCGTTTTTTTGCACAGCCGATAATTGTGCGTTGACTCGCGCTTTGGCGACACGAGGCGCAAAGTGAATAAGACATCGTCCCAATGAGGTGAAATAATGCTTGGAAATAAACAAGGCAAGTTTCAACTGTTCCGGTGTCAAGAAATTTTCTTGCAAGACAGAAAGAATATGCTTAACTTTGAACGCCGGCATTTTTCTCGTACCCATGCTCATATCGTGCGATACAAAGACAACGCCTGTAAGCGTACGTGTCGTAACAGGAATGGATACAAGCGATCCCGGTCGCACTTCAATATCAGAAGCATACGTAAAAAACTGCTCTCTCGTGAGAGGGAGGCTGGTGAGCGGTGCGACTTCCACGTGCCACACGGAAACCTTGGGGTGAGTTTTTTGTGTTCTTTCAGACGCTGTCATATATCTATTGTACCAGCCTTGCTTCATTTACGAAAAGAGTCGTTCCCACTGCTTTTTTTGCGCTGTCAGAAGTCATTGACACTTTGTATGCTTTGTGCTATATTGGATGTGAGTCAAGATGCAATGAATCATATTCAGCATCGAAAACATAGTTGTAGTAAAATTAACAAACACAAATAGGTATTTGTCATGACAAAAAGTATAATAACAAAAGAACAAGTTCCTGAACTTTTCCCAATTTTATGGGATAAGCTCACGGAGAATGAAGCAGATCATCAGGCATTGGCACTGTTGATCGCAAATCTGCACAATATGGGTTGCGATAAAGACACAATCAAGATTTTGACTATTTTGGGGGAATTTAAAAGCTGGCAAGAATTGGTGTCGGCAAAGTATGAACCTAGGGATTATCACGATCTTGGCATTTCAGTTTTTCAAGCAGTCGCACTTTTCAATGGCATAGCGCATTCGTTAAAGCGCAAAAGATTACTGTCAGATAAACCGGATCAAAAAACTTTGCGGTTTTCACTGATTAAGTCTATTTTCAAAAGAGAACAACATAGCAGACGCAGTACAACAGCATCTGCTTGAACAATAAAAGGCGGTGAGATGGTTTAACCAAACTATCCCCGCCTTTTAAACTACTCAAATACACAAAAATACAGTAAACTAATAAAAGATGAGGCTCTGTAATACTACTCAATATGGCTACCAAACAATCAACCATCGATTATCTTCTTGATCAACTCGCAAGCGTCCCCGATGTGCGAGTGCGCAAAATGTTTGGCGAGTACGCGCTCTACTGCAATGATAAAGTTGTGGCGCTTGTTTGCGACGACGAGCTATTTATCAAAATCACCGAAGCCGGCAAGGAATTTGTCGGCGACCAATATCAAGAAGGTAACGCCTATCCCGGAGCCAAACCCTCAATGCGAATCGATATGGATATGGCCGAGAATCGCGACTGGCTCTGCGAATTGATTACTATTACGGAAGAATCTTTGCCTGCACCTGTAGTGAAGAAGAAAAAAATAGCTAATAAACCGTAAAATCTAGCTGTACGAGCTGGTTTTTTGGTGTTAGAATGGGGAAAATAAGGGAAATTTAAAACTCATCATATGACTATTCAGGAATATATAGAAAAAGTGAATGCTTTGTATCAAACCGGATTGAGTGGCGAACATAGCTATCGAGGAGATTTACAGAATCTTCTCTCATCCATCCTTCCTGATACTCTTGTTACCAATGAACCGAAACGGATAGCCTGTGGTGCGCCGGACTATATCCTCACAAAAAAAGATATTCCGGTCGGCTATATCGAAGCCAAAGATTTGGGAGCAGACCTTGAGAACAAAAATTATCAAGAGCAATTCGATCGGTACAAACATTCGCTCGACAATCTCATCATCACCAACTATCTCGATTTCCAACTCTTTCAAAACGGTGAAAAAGTAACGACACTGTCCATAGGAACCATCCAAGATGGTAAGGTAGTTATAAAAGAAGATGATGTCGAGGCTTTTTCTCATTTTATCAAATCATTTGCCACGCAGGGAGGGCAGGTTATCAAATCTTCGTCCAATCTTGCCAAGATGATGGCGAATAAGGCGAAGCTTCTTGCAAATGTTATCGAGCTCGCACTCAATAGCGATGAAGAGAAACAGGAAAACAGTACCCTGAAAGATCAGATGCTCGCATTCAAACAAATCCTCATTCACGATATCACCCCGAAAATGTTTTCGGATATCTATGCGCAGACCATCGCGTATGGGATGTTTGCTGCACGGTTGCATGATGCGACACTTCCGACGTTTACGCGCCAAGAAGCAGCCGAGTTAATTCCGAAAAGCAACCCGTTCCTTCGTAAGTTGTTCGGATATATCGCCGGTCCGGATATCGATCAGCGAATTCTTTGGATTGTCGATGACCTTGCGGATATTTTCCGAGCGACGGATGTAGCTTGGCTACTTCGTGATTTTGGAAAAGCTACTAAGAAAACTGATCCGATCGTGCATTTCTATGAAACCTTTCTTGCGGAATACGATCCGAAACTGCGCAAAAGCCGAGGGGTGTGGTATACGCCAGAGCCGGTGGTCAATTTTATCGTGCGCGCGGTGGACGATATCCTCAAAACGGAATTCGGACTTTCGGAGGGATTGGCGGATACTTCTAAAACGGAAATAACTCTCAATACCCAAGTCTTCGACAAGCGTTCATCAACCGGTCTCAAGAAGACAAAAAAAGAGGTCCATAAGGTGCAGATACTTGATCCGGCAGCGGGTACGGGCACATTTCTTGCGGAAGTGGTGAAACATATTCACAAAAAATTCGAGGGACAGCAGGGGATATGGAGTAACTATGTTGATGAACATCTCATCCCGAGACTCAACGGCTTCGAACTTTTGATGGCGAGCTATGCGATGGCGCACCTTAAGCTCGATCTTCTTTTGGCCGAGACCGGATACAAAGCCACTAAAGATCAGCGCCTCAAAATCTATCTGACCAATAGTCTCGAAGAGCACCATCCTGACACAGGAACACTGTGGTCAAGCTGGCTTTCCAATGAAGCGAATGAGGCGAATCATATCAAACGAGACACGCCCGTGATGGTGGTGCTTGGTAATCCGCCGTACAGTGGAATATCTACAAACAATGGTAACTGGATTTCTAAGTTAATCGAAGATTATAAATATGTCGACGGAAAACATTTTGGTGAACGAAAACACTGGTTACAAGATGATTATGTAAAATTTATACGATATGGTGAGCACTTTATTGAAAAGAATACTGAGGGAGTTCTTGCTTTCATTAATAATCATAGTTTTCTAGACAATCCAACATTTCGCGGAATGCGTTGGCACCTATTGAACACTTTTGATAAAATCTATGTTATCGATTTACATGGTAATTTCAAGAAAAAAGAAATCGCACCCGATGGCAGTAAAGATGAGAACGTCTTCGATATTCAGCAAGGGGTCTCTATAAACATTCTTGTAAAGACTGAAAAAAAGAAGAGGGGTGAGTTGGCGAAAGTATTTCATAGAGATATATTCGGTAGCCGAGAATCAAAGTATTGTTTCCTTCAGGAAAGTACTTTAGAGTCTTCTGATTTCCAGGAAATTACATACAAGAGTCCCTATTATTTCTTTGTTCCGAAAGATTACGCGAATGACGTTGAGTACCAAGAGGGGTTTTCGGTGAATGAGTTGATGTCTGTTAATGTGACTGGGATTGTAACAGCACGCGATGCTTTTGTGATTGATATGAGCGAGGAGTCTCTTATCAAGAGAATGGTTGATTTTTCTGATTTCTCAAAAAGTGATTCTGAAATACGGACAAAATATTTTAGTACGAAGGGATCTGGAAAATACCCCCCTGGAGATTCTCGTGGATGGAAAATGAACGTGGCGCGCACAAAGATACAAGACAATGATCATGAATCATTTATTAAGACTATTTCATATCGACCGTTTGATGACAGAAAGATATATTATTCATCAGATATGGTAGATTGGGGTCGAGAAGGACTAATGCGACATTTTGCTTCTGGTGACAATATTGGGTTATTAACCTGCAGACAATCTGCTGTTGATAGTTGGGAACATGTTGGTGTGACAAAGTATATCACCGATGATTCGCGAATTTCTAATAGAACTAAAGAAAGGGGTTATGTATTTCCGCTGTATCTCTATTCCGAAAATGGTGAGTTATTTCACGTTGGAGATTCTGGAAATATTACTGCCTCAAGAATTCCAAATATTGATTTAGTTATTGCAAGAAAAATCGCCGATATTATCGGTGCCGTCTATTATCCTGTGAATGAGTATCCAACAATAGGGGAAAATGAGAGACTGACTCCTGAAAATATCTTTGATTATATCTATGCTACTCTACACTCACCGTCCTATCGGGACAAATACAAAGAATTTCTCAAAATAGATTTCCCTCGTGTTCCATATCCGACAGATCGTGAGAGTTTTTGGCAACTCGTCAAGCTCGGCGAGGAGCTTCGTCAATTGCATCTCCTCGAAAGTCCGAAAGTCGAACAATTTATCACCACCTACCCGGAAGGTGGCAGTAATACAGTAGAAAAAATCTCTTTTATCACAACAGACACCACCCCTGTTATTTCGAGCGTAGCTTGCCCCGATATGGCGCGGGTCGAGGAATCTACAAACCATAAAACAGGCCGCGTCTATATCAACGAAACCCAATACTTTGACAATGTCCCCGAAATCGCCTGGAACTTCTATATCGGAGGCTACCAACCCGCTCAGAAATGGATCAAAGACAGAAAAGGCAGAACCCTCACCTTCGAAGACATCCGCCACTACCAACAAATGATTGTGTCTCTTTTTGAAACTGATAGGATTATGAAAGAAATTGATAAACTAAAACGATAGAAAATTTATGGATGTAATTGTATGTGTTAATGAAAATAGTTTGGATGAAGACGCAAGAATTTCTCAAAATCCAGAATCATGTCCATTGTGTCATAGAACAATAATGCCTCTTAGGTATAAAGGGTTTCTTGATAATGATAAGCAGGATACTTTTGATGGAGATATAAGTTTGCAGATTGTTTTTCGGTGCCCTCATTCTAAATGTAGAGGTATTTTTATAGGACTTTACTGTTTAGATTTGTATAGTCAGCGACATTACAATTTAGTAGGTTCTCGTCCTTGGAATAATATTGCTGAGAAACACTCAAGTTTTATAGAGTCAGTGTCTAAAGATTTCGTTATTATTTATAATCAATCTTCTGCAGCAGAACAGCAAGGGCTTGGTGTAATATGTGGTACTGGATATAGGAAATCATTAGAATTTCTTATTAAGGATTATTTAATTAAAAAGAATCCAAAGAAAGAAAAAGAAATTAAAAAATCTTTTCTTGGGCCTTTAGTAGAAAAGGAAATAAATAATCAAAATATTAAGGTTGTTGCCAAGAGAGCTGTTTGGCTTGGTAATGATGAGACTCATTATGAAAGAAAGTGGGAAGGTAAAGATGTTCAAGATTTAAAAATGCTTATTGATCTTACAGTGAAGTGGATAGAAACAGAAGAGTTAACAGAAAAATTATTGGCGGATATGCCTGATAAGATTTAAGATGAATGATAAGTATGGTTATAATAAAGGCGGAAAGATTTTTGAATCTTTCCGCCTCACATTTTTATTTTCATTTGTATTTTATGAGCGAGTTATCCTTGAGGAGGGAATGGGTCGTTTCCGAAAGAATTTCGCTCACGGATACGGCCATCTCTCCCATGGATAATCACCTCTGTTTTCTCTTGTCTGCCAATTGTTGTCGCTTTTGCAATAGCATTAGCCTGGGTATAGTGTTGAGATACGGGCTGAGATACTTTTTCAGCCTTTACCTCCCACATTCTTCCGTTTTGTACGATATGCAGGTTCTTCGCCATATTTTTGTATTCTAGATTTAATTTTGATTAGATTTTGATTAGCCAAACTCGACACGAAAGAACCCTTTGTTCGCTTGACGATTCCATTATAAACCAGTGTAGTATATTTTGCAATAGTCAGTGTAATATTTTACAAAATAATACGTATATATTGACATACGGATTGTAAAGTGCTATAAAGGATGGTACGATAAAATTACCAGTAATCAAAACTTATGGCTATCATAATGAATCTTAAAAA
>JBAZUN010000372.1:0-6382 GCA_041661365.1 Candidatus Latescibacterota bacterium | reverse complement strand
CTGGTCACCGAGGTAGCCACCGGGGAAGGGCGGGCGGTCCGCCGCGGCCAGGTCCTGGTCCGCATCGAGAACCAGGACCTGACGGCCAGGCGCCGGCAGGCTGAGGCCGGTCTGAGAGAGGCCCGCGCCGTGCAGGCCAATGCCGAGAAGGCGGTGGAGCGGCTCCGCAACCTTCGGCGGCAGAACGCGGTGCCCCAGCAGATGCTGGACGAGGCCGAGACCGGGGCGGCCCGGGCCGTGGCCACGGCGGCGGCCGCCGAACAGGCCGTGCGCGAGATCGAGGTCAACCTGGAATACAGCGAGATCCGCTCGCCGCTCGACGGGACCGTGGTGCGCAAGCTGGTCCAGCCCGGAGATCTGTCCGCGCCGGGCTCCCCGCTGCTGGAGGTGGAGCAGCTCGACCCGATCAAGGTCACGGTGGAGGTCACCGAGCGCGACCTGACCTACGTCACCGCCGGCCAGGAGGTCGACGTGGAGATCCCCTCCCTGCGGAGCGCGCCGGTCCGGCGCGGCCGGGTCGAGACGTTGAACCCGGCGGCCGACCCGGGAAGCCGCACCTTCCAGGTGACCGTGGTGGTGCCCAATCCGGACGCGACCATCGGCTCGGGGATGTTCGTCCGGGTCGGCTTCCCCAAGGGCACCCGGCTCGCGATCCTGGTGCCGGCCTCGGCGGTGGTGCGCGAGGGGCAGCTCGAGGGGGTCTTCCTGATTGACGGCGGGCGGGCCAGCCTCCGCTGGGTCCGGCTCGGGCCGATCTTCGGCGACCGGGTCGAGGTGCTCTCCGGATTGGAGCCGGGGCAGCGGATCGCGGTAGGGGACCGGACCGGCCTGCGCGACGGGGGACGGGTGGAGGTGAAGGGGGATGCGTAACCCGGGCCTCGCCGGTCGCCTCGCGGCCTTCTTCATCGAGTCCAAGCTGACCCCGCTGCTGATCGTCGCCGCCCTCCTGCTCGGCGCCTTCGCGGTGGTGATGACCCCGCGCGAGGAGGAGCCCCAGATCAAGGTGCCGATGGTCGACGTCTTCGTGCAGGCCCCCGGTCTGACGGCCGCCGAGGTCGAGCAGCGGGTGACCAACCCGATGGAGAAGCTCCTCTGGGAGATCCCTGGGGTCGAGTACGTCTACTCGACCTCGAGCCCGGGGATGAGCCTGGCCATCGTCCGCTTCTACGTGGGGCAGGACGAGGAAGACAGCATCCTCAAGACCTACAACAAGCTCTACGCCAACTTCGACCGCATCCCGGCCGGGGTCTCGACCCCGCTGGTCAAGCCCCGCTCGATCGACGACGTGCCGATCCTCTCCCTGACCTTCTGGAGCAAGACCTACGACGGCTTCATGCTGCGCCGGATCGCGGCCCAGGTCGAGGACGCGGTCAAGGAGATCAAGGACGTTTCCGAGACCCATCTCATCGGCGGGCTGCGGCGGGTGGTGCGGGTCGAGCTGCAGCCCGAGCGGCTGGCCGGGTACGGGGTGTCGCCGGGCCAGGTGCTGCAGCTAGTGCAGTCGGCCAATCGCCAGCTCGCCTCTGGCCGGATCGCCGAACGGAACCGGGACGTCCTGATCGAGACCGGCTCCTTCCTCGAGAGCGCCGAGGACGTCGGCGCCGTGGTCATCAGCGCCCGCAACGGGCGGCCGGTCTACCTGCGCGACGTGGCCCAGATCCTCGATGGCCCCGAGGAGCCGACCACGTACGTGCGGTACGGCGCCGGACCGGCCGGTTTCTCGACGGCGGCGGGGACCTACCCGGCGGTGACCCTGTCCGTGGCCAAGCGCAAGGGAACCAACGCCATCGACATCGCCGATCGGGTGCTGGCCAAGGTCGAGACCATGAAGGGGGGGGTGGTTCCCGGCGAGGTCGAGGTGGCGATTACCCGCAACTACGGCGAGACCGCCACCGAGAAGTCGAACGAGCTCCTCTTCCACATGGGGCTGGCGACGATCTCGGTGATCCTCCTGGTCTGGCTGACCCTGGGACTGCGCGAGTCCGGCGTGGTCGGGGTCGCCATCCCGGTGACCCTGGGACTGACCCTCTTCGTCTTCTACCTCTACGGGTACACCCTCAACCGGATCACCCTCTTCGCGCTGATCTTCTCCATCGGCATCCTGGTCGACGACGCCATCGTCGTGGTGGAGAACATCGTGCGCCATTCCCGCCTGCCGGCCAACCGCGGCCGGCCCTTGACCCAGGTGGCGATCGAGGCGGTCGACGAGGTAGGGAACCCGACCATCCTGGCCACCCTTACGGTGATCGCCGCCATCCTCCCCATGGCCTTCGTCGGCGGGCTGATGGGACCGTACATGCGGCCGATCCCGGTCGGGGCCTCGGCGGCCATGATCTTCTCCCTCCTGGTGGCCTTCGTGGTGACGCCTTGGGCCGCCCTGCGGCTGCTCAAGCCGTCCGGTGACGGCGGCCACCACGAGGCGGGCGACGACTGGACCACCCGCCTCTACCGCCGCGCCATGGTGCCGCTGATCTCCATCCCTCGGGTGCGGGCGATCTTCCTCTCCGGGATGGTGGGTCTCCTGCTGATGGCCCTGGCCCTGGTCGGGATCCGCTTCGTCGTCGTCAAGATGCTGCCGTTCGACAACAAGAGCGAGTTTCAGGTGATGGTCAACCTGCCCGAGGGGACCACCCTCGAGTCGACCGCCGGCGCGGCCCAGGAGCTGGCCGCGTACCTGGCCACCGTGCCCGAGGTGGTCGACTACCAGGTCTACGCCGGCACCTCGGGACCGTTCAACTTCAACGGCCTGGTCCGGCACTACTTCCTCCGGCGCGGCCCGAACGTGGCCGACATCCAGGTCAACCTGACGCCCAAGCATGCCCGGGACGCCCAGAGCCACGAGGTGGCCAAGCGGGTCCGTCCCCGTCTGATCGAGATCGCGGCCCGCCACGGGGCGCGGATCGAGGTGGCCGAGGTGCCCCCTGGGCCGCCGGTGCTGCAGACCCTGGTCGCCGAGATCTACGGCCCCAACTACGAACGACAGCTCGAGGTAGCCGAGGAGGTCCGCGTCGTCTTCGAGCGGACCGAGGGGGTGGTCGACGTCGACACCTACGCCGAGGAGACCCAGCCCCGGTACCGCTTCGTGATCGACAAGGAGAAGGCCGCCCTCAACGCCGTCTCCACCGAGGGGATCACCCAGTCGCTGGCGATCGCCGTCGGCGGCACCTCGGCCGGACTGCTGCACCAGCCGGCCGAGGCCGAGGATCTGGAGATCGTCCTGCGCCTGCCGGTGGCCAGCCGCTCGAGCGTCGACGAGCTGATGGCCGCCAAGATCCCGTCCCAGTCCGGGGCCATGGTGCCCCTGGGCGAGCTGGTGCGGGTCGAAGAGACCCGCTCCGAGCGGAGCATCTACCACAAGAACCTGATGCCGGTGGTCTACGTCACCGCCGACGTCGGCGGCCGGTACGAGAGCCCGGTCTACGCCATCCTGCAGCTCGGCAAGGCGCTCGACGGCCTGTCCCTTCCCGAGGGATACCGGCTCGAGCAGTTCACCGCCCGGCAGCCGTTCACCCAGGAGCGGCTGGCGATGAAGTGGGACGGGGAGTGGCACATCACCTACGAGGTCTTCCGCGACCTCGGCGTGGCCTTCGGGGCCGTGCTGATCCTGATCTACATCCTGGTGGTGGCCTGGTTCCAGTCCTTCCTCACCCCGCTGGTCATCATGTCGGCCATCCCCTTCTCGCTGGTCGGGATCATGCCGGCCCACGGCCTGCTGTCGGCCTTCTTCACCGCCACCTCGATGATCGGCTTCATCGCCGGAGCCGGGATCGTGGTGCGCAACTCGATCATCCTGGTGGATTTCATCGAGCTGCGGGTGCAGCAGGGGATGCCCCTGGCCGAGGCCGTGGTCGACGCCGGAGCGGTCCGCTTCCGGCCGATGCTCCTCACCGCGGCGGCGGTGATCGTCGGCGCCTCGGTGATCCTCTTCGACCCGATCTTCCAGGGACTGGCGATCTCCCTGATGGCCGGAGAGGTGGCCTCGCTCCTCCTCTCCCGTATGGCGGTACCCGTGCTTTACTACGTGATGGCCAGCCGGCGGCCGGCAGCATCGGCCTGAGCCCGCAGGAGGATACCATGGAACCGGTGCAGATCAGCCGAGTGCTCGCGGCCGTCGACTTCAGCGACTGGACTCCGGCCGTGCTGCAGACCGCGGCCCTGGTGGCCCGGCAGCACCAGGCGGGGGTGGTCGCGGTCTACGCCGAGCTGTTCCTGCCGCCGCCGTACTTCACCGAACGGGGCACCGAGGCGATGAAGGAGTTCCTCGAGGCCCAGCGGCAGGCGGCGCAGCGTCACCTGGCCGGGCTGGCCACGCGTCAGGTCGGCGCTGACCTGCCCTTGGAGACCCGGGTCGTCGAGGCCGCGCCGGTCGAGGGGATCCTGACCGCGGCCGAGGAAGCCGGAGCCGGACTGATCGTCCTGGGCACCCACGGCCGCAGCGGCCTGAACCGGCTGCTCCTCGGCTCGGTCGCCGAGAAGGTGGTGCGTCAGGCCAGGGTACCGGTGTTGTCGGTCCGGGAGCAGCGTCCCGAGACCGGTGGGGCCATGCCGCCGTTCCGCCGCATCCTCTGTCCGATCAACTACACCCCCGTGGCCCTGGACGCCCTGCGCTGGGCCGTTGACCTGGCCCGCCGCGGCGGTGCGGAGCTGCTGCTGCTGACCAGCATCGAGGAAGAAGCAGCGGCGATGGCCGGAGCGACCCACGAGCACGAGGAGCGCCTGTGCGCCGCGCTCCCCCCCGCGGCCCGCGAGCACTGCGCCTTCCGACCCCTGGTGCGGCAAGGCAATCCAGCCGAACAGGTGCTGAAGGCCGCCGCCGAGGAAGGATGCGACCTGATCGTCCTGGGCGCGCAGCACCGGCCCCTGCTCGAGACCACGATCATCGGCACGACCAGCGTGCGGGTGATGCGGCACGCGGCCTGTCCCGTCCTCACCGTGACGCGACACCACGCCGACGACGAGCCAGCCGCGGCAGACGCGAAAACCGGAGCCCGCTAACCGAGGAGCGATCGATGCTCTACACCGTGGAAGCCAAGGGAGAGTTCGACGCGGTCTGCGCCGCGCTGCAGGACGCTGTAGTACAGCACAAGTTCGGGGTTCTCCACGTGCACGATCTCAACGAGACCTTGGCGCGCAAGGGGGTGGAGTTCGCCCCCCGCTGCCGGATCTTCGAGGTCTGCAATCCCCACCAGGCCAAGCGCGTATTGGAGCGGAACCTGGCGATCTCCACCGCGCTCCCCTGCCGGATCTCGGTCTACGCCCAGGACGACCGGGTGATCCTGGCAACGATCCGACCGGGGATGATGGTCGAGATGTTCGGTGAGCCCGACCTGGCATCGGTGGCCCAGGAGGTCGAGACCACGATCATCGCCATCATGGACGAGGCGGCCGGGCAAGACTACTCCGCATAAATAAGGCTCTTCCAGGTTTACAGTGGGTGACCCCCGCCGGCAGTGGGTGACCGGCGCGGATAGAGGTCAAGGCCGCCACAGTGGAAGTAGATGGCGGTGTGGAAGTGGTCGCGGTTGCGGAAGCCACTGGCCATCCGTTTGACTTTCTCGATCTGTCCATTGATGGACTCGTTCAGCGCATTGGTGAGGCGATGGTGCAGGTAGGTGAGGATGTTGTCCAGATGGCCGTGGATCGTGCGGGCGGCGGCGATCACCGGGTCCAGGCGGCTGTGGGTGGCCCAGAAATACCGCTCTTTGAAGAAGCGTCGCCCCCAGCCTTCGCGCCGATAGTGCCACCGCTGACGCAAGGTCTCCTTGATGGCCCAGGCGCGACTGACCTGCAGGTCCATCTGGCGCAGCTGGCGGAAGGTGGCCAGCAAGTGCTGCGGCAGGTTGTCGGGTGGGTAGAGCCAGAGGTATCTGGTGCCGGTGAGGGTGTCGACGCCCTCGTCGCGCAGCTGCTTGTGCTCTTGGCGGCGGACTTGGTCCACGGCCTCGTTCATCAGCCGCATGACGTGGAACTTGTCGAAGACGATCTGGTCCTCCGGCTCGGGTACGCAGGCGTGGACGGCCCGGATGTACGGGTCCTGCATGTCCATGCAGATGGCCTGGAGCGGCGCCAACTCGGCCGTCGCGAAGGGCCAGAAGTATGGCTCCAGGCTCACCTGACGGCGCTCGTCGGTGACCTATTCCACCGTGCCTGCACCGAGGTCGCACACCAGCGTCACATACTGGTGCCGCTTGGCGAACGACTTCTCGTCGACGCCGAGGTAGATGGGCACCTTCCAGGGCTTGCGCCACTGGCCGCGCCGCACCGCCCGCGTCGCCACCCCCCAGCAGCGGTCCCAGCTCACCCGGTCAGCCGGCTCACCGCCTGGATGCTGCACTCCTGCTCCAGATCGATCAGGCGCACTTCCAGCGCCATCGTCAGCTCC
>JBAZUN010000371.1:0-6383 GCA_041661365.1 Candidatus Latescibacterota bacterium | reverse complement strand
AGGCCATGATCGAGTACCCCGAGGGCCTGGGCCGCCGGTATTCCTGAGCGTGGATCTCGGTCAGGCCGAGGGTGTACTGAGGGTCGATCGGTACCGGGATCCATTCGAGAGACGCGCCGGAGACGGATGGTCGGATCGGCATCGGTTCCGCGAAGACCAGGTCCGCGGGGAGCCAGCCGGTCCAGCGGTCCTGCTCCACCCGGACGAAGACCACGTGGCCGCCTGCATGGCCGCGGGCCGTTCCGTGGACCCGCGTTCCGTGCCAGTGACAATCCTTCAGACAGCCCGAGGGATCGAACACCTCGACGATCCTGCCGCCCTGCACCTCGATAGTAACGCCGTCGCCCGCCGTCACTCGAGCCGGACAGGCCAGGGTAGGGACCGGCCCTTCACCGTGCACGACCCGCACCTCGGCCTCCGGCTCCTTGGTCTCCACCACACAGGCGGAGAACCCGATCCCCGGCTCGATCCGAAACGGCGACGGACGGCCATTGACCGTCACCTCCTTTATCGAGGTTCCCCTCAGGCGCAGTCTCGCCTCTCTCCGGGCCTTGGCCTCGGCACGGACCATCAGGATCTCCTCCTCGCCGTGGCGATGGTACCAGATGGCGACCGCGGCCGTGGTCAGCTCGGCCTGCTCCCACTCCCGCGGCAGGTTCGGCGCCACCCGGATCAGGCCGTCGAGGAGATGGAAGCGCACCCCGAACAGCCCCTCGACCAGGGTGCGCAGGTGGAGGCTGGAGATCTCGGAGAAGTCAGACGACCCTTCGGAGAAGCCGCTCTCGGTCATGCAGTGCGCCACCACCCCGGGGTACCGGCTGAGGAAGTGGGCATCGGTCACGGCCCGCAGCAGGTCGTTCCCCCGTTCCTCCTGGCCGCATTGGTAATACGCCCAGGCCAAATGCAGGTTCTCCGCCGGGTATAAACCGCAGCTCGAGTAGTTCTGGGGGTACCAATTCGACGACCAGACGAGCCGGCCATTGCGGGCCAGGGTGTGGACGTTCCTCAAGTCGGTCTCGGTGAAGCGCAGCAGTTGATACGCCTGGAACGGATCGACCAGGTCGGTCTCGATCGAGTGATAGATCGTGGCCAGCTCCGGCGAGGGATGGACCAGCCGGTTCCCCACGGTATCGACGTACTCTGCCATGACCCCGCGATCCGCCAGCCAGAGGACTCGCTGACAGGCGGAGCGGATCCGCTCGGCTCGTTCTCTGAACCGCGCTGGATCGCGGCCGAGGCGGTCGGCGATCCTCGCCATCAGGCGATTGGCTCGGTAGTTGTACGCGCTGGCCTGGCTGCAGCCGCCGCCGTTGTAGGAATGGGCGTCGGAGATCCAGGTGTTGAGCCAGTTCTGGTACAGCCCGTCGTTGTCGGGGTCGAGGAGCCGTTCCTCCCAGTCGAGAACGTCGGCGATCGGCCCGAAGATCTCCGCGGCATAGGCCAGGTCGCCGGACCATTCCAGGCCGTGGAGGGCCATGTCGACCCCGACCTCCTGCATGTTGTAGAACAGGGTCCGGCGGCCGTCGGGGATCTCGGGGATGTACCCGAAGCTGTGCTGAAGTCGGCTGTACGGCCCAGTCCCTTCCCAGACCACGGTCTCGGGACCGTCGGCCTCATCGCGGCTGACCTGATACCGGGCATGGGTGCGGAAGGCGGCCTGCACCCGCTCGTGCCAGCCCAGCACGGTCGGGCCGTACCAGTTCCGCCACCCCATGTACGGGCAGTGCCAGGAATGGGCCCCGTGACAGAAGGCGTTGTCGTGCCAGCAGGCGTCCATGGCCAGGACGTTGGGGGCCACGGTCAGGTCGAGCATCGGGTCAGGGGTGCGCAGCTCCAGGGCCCGGGCCTTGTCGCGGATCTGCCGCTTCAGCTCGGTGACCGGATCCTCGCGCCGCAGCCAGGTTGCCAGGGCCTCGGAGGGAGCGTTCCGCAGCACCACCACGAACCCCTTGAGGGTCTGGCCAGCGTCGACAACGACGATCATCCGGACCATCGGGTGTTCCGGCTTTTCGGTCACGGGACCGGCGAACCGTCCCGGTCGGATCGCCTCGGCCGCGTCGCCGATCGAGACCTCGACCGGGAACGAGGCACCGAGCCGCATCTCCGTGTGGATCCCCAGCCCCGGCGCACCGCGGACCAGGGCCGTGCTGCCGCCAGTCAACTGCACCTCATTGCCACGGCAGTCCTCTGGCCGGAAGGTCCGCGCCTCGGTGAAGGGGGAGACCAGATTGCCGAGGAAGTCGGTCACCCCGCCGAAGGCGATGACCAGGTTCTCCCGCTGGTCGGTGCTCACCTCCAGGCCGACGAGGAAGCCGTCCTCCGACTGCAGGGGGAGAACCTCCAGGCGGGCGCTGACCACGGGGTAGCACTGGAAGAAGGGCTTGACCGCGTACTCCATCCAGCCGGTGCGGAAGGTGCTCACCGTGCCCGGGGACTGGTGGAACCACTCGGCGGTGCGGTCGCCGTCCCGCTCCCCGTGGTAGTAGAAGATGGGGAGGTGATACCCCGGGGTGACGGCGATCCCGGCCATGAAGGTGCCGCACTTGGCGTGGCTGCAGTCCTCCCGCTTCCGCCAATCGCTGATCGCGCCCATGACCACCGGGGCGTCGCCGGCGGCGGTGAAGTACCGCTCGGGAAGGGGATCCTGCGAGTGACCGCCGTACAGGGCGCGGTTGAAGGTCTCCGGGCTGCCGACGATCCGGAACCCGTCCTCGACCGGGGCGTAGCGGGTGTCCACGAGGGTGGTCTCCTTTACAGCTCGAGGAGACGACAGGCGTTCTCCCCCATGATCTTGGCAAAGGCGCGCGGGCTGATCCGCTTCTCCTGGTGGGCCCGGCGGAGGAAGCCGAGGAGCTCGCAGCGGTCGTTGCTGGGGATGCAGATGTCGAGGCCCATCATCAGTCGGTCCTGGAACTCCTCCAGGAAGCCGTAGGCCCACTCCGGATCGCGGGCCAGGGCATTGTACCCGCTCCCGGCCGACAGGTCGCCCCAGATGTTCGGGTAGGTGCGCAGCAGCTCCGGCACCCGTCCTCCGGGGGCTACCTTCCCCTTGGGGTACCCGTCCAGGTCGGCCCGTGACGGATTCCCGCCCACCTCGCTCCACCACCCCGGTGAGTGGCCGATGAACTGGATCCTGGGGTACTGCTTCAGGGCCCGCTCCAGCCCGCCGAGACCGGGCTCGGTGACGATCCCGTAGGTGTTGAACTCATGCGTGGCGAGGTGGAAGAGGAACGGCAGGCCCAGCTCGTCGGTGGCGCGGAGGAGGTTCTGATACCGGGGATCGTCCCAGGCCAGGTTGGCCGTGGCCTCGCCTACCCCCCGGGCGCCGAGGGAGCGATAGTATTCGAGGATCGGCTTGAAGTCGTACGGCTCGGTGGCGTTGACCTCCAGCCGCGGGTCGGCGTTGCCGAACTTGATGAACCGGTCGGGGAACTGGTCGCAGGCCTCGAAAACCTCCTCGACCGACTGCACGAAGTGGTAGGTTTCCGGCGAGGAGAGGGGGAGGGCCACCATCCGGTCGATCCCCTCCCGGTCCATGATGGCCACCAGCTCGGCGGCGGTGCAGATGGTCTCCTTCATCCGCGGGTGCAGGAATCCCTGCCGCGGGATGACGTGCTCGTGGACGTCGATGACCAGCACGGTTGTCTCCCTTTCGATCCCTTGCTCGCCTGGTTCACCCGGCAGGATTCCCGCCGGCGGCCCAGAAGCTAACCGCGTCCGGGGACCGCGGCAACGACGGCCCATCTTGACTGCCGGGTCTCGGGGATGCTCTGTATTCCCCTATGGACATCGCCGGATCGGCCGGTCCGGCACGAACGGATCACGGATAGGGAGAGCGCCATGAAGGGACTGATCGACAACCGCCTTACCCCTCCCACGGCCCGCCGGCTGGCGGGGAAGGTAGCCATCGTCACCGGTGCCGGCGGGAACGTCGGCCGCGGCATCGCCCGCGTCCTCTGCCGCGAGGGGGCCGCCGTGGTGCTGGCCAATCGCAAGGAGGAGGCCGCGCGCGCCACCATGCGATCGATTCGAGCCGAGACGCGGGGCGCCTCTATGCTGTTCGTCAAGACCGACCTGCTCAAGGCCTCGGAGATCCGCCGCCTGGTCCGGCAGACCATCGACCGGTACGGCCGGCTGGACCTCCTGGTCAACAACAGCGGGATCGGCTTTGGCAAGCCGTTGGAGGAGGCGGCCGAGGAGTACTACGACCTCGTGGTCGACACCGACCTCAAGGGGCTCTGGCTCGCCTGCAAGCAGGCGGTGCCGCATCTGAAGAAGGCCGCGGCCGAGACCGGCGACGCGGCGATCGTCAACATCTCCTCGGTCCACGGCCACCAGGG
The DNA here is from genome assembly GCA_041661365.1 of Candidatus Latescibacterota bacterium. Lineage (GTDB taxonomy): Bacteria > Latescibacterota > UBA2968 > UBA8231 > UBA8231 > CAITNQ01. The sequence continues at coordinate 2,043 of JBAZUN010000371.1, read as the reverse complement.
GTGGGGGAACGACAGCGGGTACGCCGCGGCCAAGGCCGGGATTATCGGGCTGACCCGCTCGCTGGGCGCCGAGCTGGCGGCCAGCCGCGTCCGCGTCAACTGCGTCTCCCCCGGGTACATCCCGGAGCCGGATTGGGCCGACCACCGGGTGGCCAGCCTGCCTCCTCGACTGCGGCGCGCCTTCGTCGAGCGATTCGGCGAGACCCTGCGCACCTGGTACCACGCCTCCCAACCCCTGCCGCGTCAGGGGCTGGCCCTCGACGTCGGCGAGGCCGTGGCCTTCTTCGCCTCTAGCGCGGCCCTGTTCGTCACCGGTCAGGACCTGTTGGTCGACGGGGCCCTTACCCTGCGGCCGGGGGTGCCGGGATACGTCCCGGTCTGGCGGACCGAGAAGGGGCGCGAGATGCAGGAGTGGGTCGAGGAACGGACCGGCAAGAAATGAATCAGGAGATCATCGGCATGGACTCACGCGACATGGACACCTCCGAACCGCGCGTCATCGACGTCCGTTCCCTGCCCGGCACCACGGTGACCGAGGTGGTCCGCGGCCAGGGGTATTTCCCGGTGATCGCCGCCGTCGGCGAGCGGGAGGTGGTGGTCGCCCTCCGGGGCGGTGCCGGGCACATCGGGTTGGGCGGCCGGCTCGACCTGGTCCGCTCGCGGGACGCCGGCTTGACCTGGGAGGCCCCGGTCACGGTGGTGGACAGCGAGCGGGACGACCGCAACCCGGCCCTGGGGATGGTGCGCGAGGGGGCTCTCGCCCTGGCCTATCACTGGCAGGGGAACTACGACGCCCAGGGGAAGTGGAGCCCTGACCTGAAGCGGCAGGACACTCGCATCGTCTACTCCGGAGATCTGGGCCGCACCTGGACCGGGGACGAGCCGCTGCACTACACCCCGCTCAACGGGGCCTCGCCCTTCGGCAAGATCCGCTGTCACGCCGACGGCACCCTGTACCTGCCGATCTACAGCGGCCCGGTCCTGCCGGGTCTGAAGGGGTTCGTCACCGTCGGGCCGGGCACCAGTCCCTCGTACCTGCTGCGCTCGCGGGACCACGGCCGCACCTGGGGCGACCCGATCCTCGTGGCCATGGGTCTTAACGAGGCCGACGTCCTCTTCCTGCCCGACGGCGACTGGCTCTTCGCGGGCCGCTCCGAACAGGCCGATGAGCAGGCGATCTACCTATGTCGCTCCCACGACGAGGGGGCCACCTGGGGCGAGGTGGAGCGGGTGACCGCGCCTCACGAGCACCCGCCGGACCTGACCCTGCTCCACCGCGACCGGGTGCTCCTGACCTTCGGTCGCCGCCACCCGCCGTTCGGCGTGGAGGGACTCCTGAGCCAGGACCTGGGGCATACCTGGGACCCGCGCCGCCTGGTCTTTGCCGACGATCTGCCCGGCGGGGACATCGGGTACCCTTCGACCATCCTGCTGGCCGGCGGCCGGCTGGTCACGGTCTTCTATTCGGCCGGGACCCCTGCCCAGCCCTTCGACGCGTACACCGCGCGCAACGCCTTCTGCCGGGCCGTCTGCTACGACGAGCAGAGCCTGGTCGAGGCGTGTGCCGGCACCTGCTGAGGGTTCACCGGCTTTCGCGGTCTCCGTGGGATCACCTCCCCGCAGGCTCCGTTTCCCGTGGGGTGAGGCGGGACGCCTTGACCCGCGCGTCCGGCGCCCTTACCATGCCATCCTGCAAGGAACGCCGCGGGCCGGGATGGATCGGGGCCCAATACCGGATCATCTCCTAGACAGAGCACCGAGGAAGATTCCAGATGCGCCACCAGTCAGGTGGTGACCAGGATACCCCCAAGGACGAGCCGCGGGAGCCCGAGGATCAGGGCGGACTCCTGGAGGGTCTGGAGGAGCTGCTCCAGGAGGAGCAGTTCGAGGGGGAGGACGAGGCGCCAGCCACCGCGGAAGCATCCATCACCGCCGAGGCGTCGCAAGGACCGGCCGATCAGCCCACTCCGCCGTCTCCGGCTTCGGCCCGAAAGCGGACAACCCGCGATTCGGACAGCAAGGTCCGGCGGGCCCAGGAGCGAC
>JBAZUN010000370.1:0-6404 GCA_041661365.1 Candidatus Latescibacterota bacterium | reverse complement strand
GGCGCCGGAGACCTCGCGATAGAATCTCGGATCGTACCCCTTGAGGTCGATCTTGACCGCGTCGAGCACGGCCAGCATCTCGGCGAGGGGCGCCTCGTTCATGTACCCGCAGGAGATGAGGACCGGACGGATCCCGCGCCGACGGGCCGCCGCGGCGATGTCGACCAGGTACTCGAAGAAGACCGTGGGCTCGTTGTAGGTGAAGGCTACGACCGGCGCCGTTGCCTCCTGGGCCCGGCCGGCCATCTCCTCGGCTGAACAGAAGGGAACCGCGTAATCCTCGGGATCGGCCTGCGAGATCTGCCAGTTCTGGCAGAAGCGGCAGCGCAGGGGACAGCCGGCGGTGGCCAGCGAGTAGGCGCGGGCCCCGGGCAGGAAATGGTAGAACGGCTTCTTCTCGATCGGGTCGACGTGCTCGGAGATCGGCCGGCCGTAGACCAGGGACCGGAGCTGCCCGTCCACGTTGACGCGCACCCGGCATCGGCCTCGCTCACCAGCCCGCAGCACGCACTGGTGGGCGCAGAGCTGGCACTGCACCACCGGCGTCTCGTGCCGGTGAGAAGCAGACGGCTCCACCTCGCCGGCATCATGGCAGGCGGCACAGCTCGTGCCGGCGGTCTCGGCAGAGATCCAGTGACGGGCGACCGGCGCCCGTTGCAGCAGCTCGTCGAGGAAGTCACCGGCAGCGGCCGGACCCGGACCGGACGCGGATAGTCGGAGCCGGTCCGACCACAGGAGGCTGCCGCCGGCCGCGACCAGACCGCATCCGGCGGCGATCCCCAGGAAGCGACGGCGACTGAGACCGGACATCACCCCTCCTGAACAGCGGCGCCGACGCGCGCGGCCGCCCGCCGTTCCACGGTGAACCTAGCAGGCGCCTACGGCCGACGTCAAGACCGAAGCCGCAGGTGCCGGGACGTCTATTGACCGCCCGACCGAGGGCCGCGTGATTTATTCTCGTTGTGCGATTCGGTCAACACCCAGCAAGGACGGAGCACAGGGATGGCAAAGCTGGTCGGAAAGGCCCTGGTAGCCCAGGGCGGTGGCCCCACGGCGGTGATCAACCAGAGCCTGGTCGGCGTGGTGCTGGAGGCGCGGAAGTTCCCCGAGATCACCAAGGTCTACGGGGCCAGGCACGGGGTCCGGGGTATCCTCGACGAGGACTTCATCGACCTGACCCAGGCGACGACGCACAACCTGGAGCAGGTCGCCCTTACCCCGGCATCGGCGCTGGGGAGCACGCGCGACAAGCCGGACACCGAGTACTGCAAGAAGATGTTCCAGGTCATGCTGGCGCACGAGATCCGGTACTTCTTCTACATCGGCGGCAACGACTCGTCCGACACCTGTCGCATCGTCAACGAACAGACCAAGGCCGCCGGGTACGAGCTGCGCACCGTGCACGTGCCCAAGACCATCGACAACGATCTGGTCCTCACCGACCACTGCCCGGGATTCGGCTCGGCGGGGAAGTTCGTCGCGCAGGCCCTGGCCGGGGCCAACCTCGACAACCGGGCCCTGCCCGGCGTGTACATCGCGGTGGTCATGGGCCGTCACGCCGGCTTCCTCACCGCCTGCTCCATCTTCGCCAAGAAGTTCCCCGACGATGGACCGCACCTGATCTACCTCCCGGAGCGGGTCTTCGACCCGGAGCGGTTCGTCCAGGACGTGCAGTCCGTGTACGACCGGTACGGCCGCTGCATCATCGCCGTGTCCGAGGGGATCACCGACAAGGAGCACCGCCCGGTCGTGACCACGGTGACCAACGGCGAGGCCGAGAAGGACTCGCACGGCAATGTGCAGCTCTCCGGCACCGGGGCGCTCGGCGACCTGCTGGCCGACCTGATCAAGGCCAAGACCAAGATCAAGAGGGTCCGCGCCGATACCCTGGGCTACCTGCAGCGCTCGTTCCTCGGGTGCGTCAGCGACACCGACGCCAGCGAGGCCCGCGAGGTCGGCGAGAAGGCCGTGCAGTTCGCCGCCTGGCACAACGTCGACGGGTCGGTCTGCATCAAGCGGGTGGGCGACTACGCCGTCGAGTACGAGCTGGTCAAGCTGACCGACGTGGCGGCCAAGACCAAGGTGATGCCGGACGAGTTCATCACGCCCGAGGGGAACGGCGTGACCACCGAGTTCAAGAACTACGCCCGGCCCCTGGTCGGCGAGCTCGCCACCATGGACCGGATCGCGGCCCCCACCGTCCACAAGATCCGGAACCTCTGAGGATCAGGGCCTTCCTGCAGGGGCGCGGCCTGGCTCGAGCACCGGCAGCGCCCCTGCAGCTCTGGCCTCGAGTCCCGCGGCGCTGCCTGTGGACCGCTACAGCGCGCGCCGCAGCTCCCCTGCCTTGGCCTCGAACAACGCCTGCCAATCGGGGGCCAGCTCGCAGTCGCTGTCCTCCTGGGCCCAGCCCCGGTTCGCCAACTGCACGGCCGTCGGGGCGTAGTAGATGTACCCATTGGTGTACCCCGCCACGAAGGTCCGGCTATGCGGGGACGCCTCCTTGATCCTGAGCCCGATCTCCACGGACGGCTCACCGGGGAAGGTGACCAGCCGGAAGTCGCCGACCCGTAGACCGGTCAGCTCCACGGTCAGGGTGCGGCTGCCGGCTGCCAGGTTCCGTCCGTGGTGCAGCCTCAGCAGGTCCAGGTTGGTCCGCACCCGGGTCAGCTCCTCCATGACGTGGACCCGGGCCGCGTACTCGGCCAGGCGCAGGCGGTTCTCGGCGTCCAGCCGGTCCAGGTCGCCGCACCCCCTGGCCCGGTCGTGCAGGTACCGGTGCGAGTAGCAGGAGGGGAAGTCGGAAGCCAGGCCGTACCGAGCGGCGAGGTGCAGGAAGGTCTTGAGGTTGAGGGTCGTGCCGGTGAGCGATTCTAGCAATCGGACCTGCTCGATCTCCAGGTCCTCGATGAACGGCGCCAGGTCGGCCCGGGGCAGATCGAGGGAAGCATGGACCAGCCGCAGGGCAGATTCGTCCCGGCACTCGATCCGCTTCAGCGCCGCCAGCGCACTCAGGCCCAGCAGGTTCCCCAGGGGCTCGGCGTCGCGTGGGTGGTCGACGTCCTTGTAGTACACGGGATTGATGTCCCCGGCGCACCCCTGCAGGAAGAGCGCCATGGCGCCGTTGCCGCACCCGGTCTCGATCACCCGCGAGGCAAAGCCGACCAGATCGGCCGTGTTGCCGCCGCTGGGCACCCCCTGGATAGGATGGCAGGCGAAGTGGTAGACCACGGCGAGGGTCCGACCGTCCAACCGGTCCAGCCGCAGGATCCCGATCTCCGGGTCGACCGGGCCGGTCCCCTCGATCTCCTCGTCCGGGGGAAGGGAGTAGGCGTGGCGAACGTCGGCCTCCCGGCCACGGCGCAGCCGGAGCCGCCGGTTCTCCATGATCCGATCCTCGTGGCCGACGCCGGTCCCGACCTTGACCGGCTCCACGGCCTGCCACGCGGCCTTCACCGCCTCAACCGTCCGCTCCGCGACCTGGCCGCACACCAGGCCGTGGCAGTGGCTCGCGTTGACGAGGAGGTGCGCCGGCTCGAGACCCAGCTCCCGCTGCAGGGCTGCCCGCACGGTGGGCAGGTAATCCCCGGGCACTGGCCCGATCTCGGCCAGGGCCACCGCGTCGACGGTGACGATCACCGCCGTGGTGTCGGGGCTCCTGAGCACCAGGGCCTTGACGTAGAGCGGGTCGTTCACCGGCCCGGCCTCGCGATCGGTGACCTCGACCTTGGCAACCCCGGCCCACAGCGCCGCGGTACCGCCGTTCATCGCCGGTTCCTCGCGCGGCAGGGCCGTATCGGTTGATCGACTCATGGTTCACTCCCTTGTTCGAGTGCCGATGCCCCCGATGCGTCGATCCTTTCGGTCCCTCCTCAACCCCGGGCCTTGAGGATGCAGATCCGGCCGGCCACGGCGCAGGCGATCTCACCCAGGCCGTCGCCGTCGAAGTCGGCGATCACGGCCCAGCCTAGGGGCACGGGGGATTCCCAGCGCACCTGGCCCTGGCCCGCTGCGTCGGTGCCGATGCAGTACCGGCCCACGAGGAATTCGCCCTTGCCGTCGCCGTCGAGGTCCGCGGCGATCACCGGCGCGTTCGGGGCCGCGGGCAGGCGCAGCTCCCACTTCGTCGCCCCGGTCCACAGGTCGCGACAGCGGAAGACCGGATCGTTGAGCGGGGCGTACCCCACCTCCAGGACCCCGTCGCCGTCCACGTCGACCAGGCCGACGCGGGGCGGTACGTCGTAGTCGAGCTGTTCGCGCCAGGGCCCGGTGACCGGATCAGGATTCATCAGGCCGAAGAGGTCGTGACCGAGCGGGCTGAACCAGTGGGGCTCGGTGTCCGTCGGTGAGCGATAGACCGGACAGAAGGAGTTGTAGAGGTGGGCCGCGAAGAGGGCGCCTTCGGCCTGGATGTTGGCCGTATGGTGCAGGCGGACGAAGCCGGCGTCGGCGCCCCGCACCCAGGCCATGAAGCTGTAGAGGTCCATGCCGATCTCCTCCACCCCGTCCCCGTCCACGTCAAAGGCCGCGGGGAGCCCGGTCGGGATGAAGCCGCGGACCGCCTCGCCCTGCCAGTGGCGGTCGCGGAACCAGACGACCCGGCCGGTGGAGCCGTCGAGGAGGAAGGTCCCTTCGAGGGTCCGGCCGGTGTTGAGCACCGAGACGGCCACGGCCGCCCGGGGTCCGGGCAGGAACCGGCCCGCGTTCCAGGCCATGACCGTCCCCCCGTCGGCGGTAGAGGCGTCGAGTACGGCTTCCCAGAGGAGGGAGCCATCGGCGCGGAAGGTGCGCACGCAGAGGCGCCCCCCCGCGGCCCGGCCCGGGGCCACCAGACAGGGCGAGCCATTCCCTTCGAGATCGTAGAGGAGCGGCCCGAGACGGTACCGCGGGGCATGGAACTCGTGGTTGGCGAGTTCCTCGACATCACCTTGGCGACCGACCGAGAAGAGCCTGACCCGCTGGCCCGGGGTGGCCGCGACCAGCTCGGTGCGGCCGTCTCGGTCGAGGTCCGCGGCGCTGAGGGTGGCCAGGGCACCGCCCTGCAGGTCGACCTCCCATCGCGGCTCGCCCGGCCAGGCCACGGCCTGCAGACTCCCCCGGGTCCCGGGCACCAGCAGCAGCGGCCCGCCCTGCTCACGCTCGACCACGGCCCGCAACGGCGCGGTCAGCAGGGGTTCGGCGCGCGACGAATCGAGTTGCCGCAGACCATCGGCCCCGAGGACGTGACGGCTCAGGCAGTCCGTACCCCGCGCGTCGGTCTGCCGGACCAGAACCGCGGTTCCCGAGGCACTCGGTTGGTGGACGACGCCCCAGGGCAGGGCGGCCGGCAGAACCCCGACCTGTCGCAGGCCGCCACCCGGATCGAGGAGGTAGAGTTCCAGGTCCCCTCCCTCGGGGACGACACCGTCCGGCGCCGGACAGACCAGCAGTCCGGTCCGCCCTTCCCCGTCTAGATCCGGCACCGGCGCCACGCACCAGCGGTCGGCCAACTCGGCCCGCACCTGGCCGGTGTCCACGGCCCGCACCCGCACCAAGGCGCGGAACCCCTCCTCGGGATCCCGCACGTTGTACGCCACCTCGGTGATCCCGTCACCGTCGAGGTCGGCCACGGTGATCTGCCGGAGCGCCACCCCGGGCTTGACGTAGACCTCGCCGTAGTACTGCTCCCAGGCCAGGGACGACGGACCTCGGCGACTGAGTCGAATCCCGTGCACGTGGGTCTGGATCTGCTCGGCCACGACGCAGATGTACAGCTCGCCATGCTGTCCGCGGCCAAAGGACCACGGGCCGTAGTTCCGGCGGAGCCCACCACCGATCTCGTAGACCAGGGAGCTGACCATCTCGCCGGTGGCCGCGTCAAAGCCGCGAAGGCGGTGGTGTCGGACGTTCCAGATCATCGGCTCGTGCGACTCGCTCAGGTCGAGCTGGATGGTGCACCCGTGGTCGGCGCGGGGAGGCCATTCGCCGGGGACCACTACCTCGCGCTCCCAGACGATCCGCGGTTCCCCCTCGGGCGCGAAGTGGACCAGGCAGCCGGTCTCGGCGTAGGCGAGGTAGACCGCCGCGGCCAGTCCCGGCTCGCGCGGGAGGAGCTTCCCGACGACAGCGCGCACCTGGGCGTGGGGCGGGTCGAAGACTCGGACCCACTCGGTCTGGCCGGTGCGGCCGTTCAGCAGGGCCAGACGCGGCCCGGCCGCCAGCAGCAGGCTGTCCTCTCCCGTGCCCCGCAGGTCGCCGAAGAAGACCAGGGAGCCGCTCTCGGGGCTGGTCCACCGGACCTTGCCGTCGAGGTCGAGCAGACGCAGCCGGCCGTCCTCGAGGAGCAGCCGCCGCTCGCCGTCCACGGTGGTCACCGGCTCCACCCAGCTCAACTCGCCGCCGACCGGGATGCTGGCCCAGATCTG
>JBAZUN010000369.1:0-6413 GCA_041661365.1 Candidatus Latescibacterota bacterium | reverse complement strand
GCGGGACAGACGAATGCCTGAGCGCCGGTACGTTGGACTATCTCGCACTACTCGCGGCGATCGGGGGCCAGGCCCTGGCTCTGTCGGATCTGATAGACAAGGTCGGGGGCGGCGGCGTCCCCATTGATCCATCATGGTTGCGCACTTCGCGAGAGGTGCTGATACAGCGCCTCCTCGTGTACCTGACGGCCGGCGAGACGCTGGGCTTCAGCCGGGCTCTGTACCTGTCGCCTTCCGAGGACGGCAGTGTGTTTGTCTATCGGTACGGCAAGGGCTCCGTGGACGCGGAGCGTCATGGCCATGTGTCACGGGCAGCCCGCGATCAGGGCATCAACGAGCTGCTGAGAGCGGCTGACAAGCATGTGGACAGCGAGCTGGATTCACAGCTGAGGGGGTTCACAATTCCCGCAGATGACCACCTCGTGGTGGGCTCACGGGTGACCGGGGCCCCCTGTGTGGCCGAGTTCCAGCCGGGCGATGGTGGACCTGCGTGGCTCGTCGATCTCAGGAACCGCATCGGTGCCCAGCGGATCCTGCTCGCTCCTCTGCTGTCCGGGCGCTCGGCCACAGGCCTTCTCGTCGTCGACCGAGCGTGGTCCGGGTTGAGCCTGACGGAGTCTGATGCTGCGGCGCTGCACACCTTCTGCAGGCTCAGTGCGGCCAACATCGCCGTGAACAGGGCCTACGAAGAGCGAGACGTGTTCATGAGCAAGGCCTTCCACCAGATTCGGGGTCCGCTGCATTCCCTGGCCCTACTGGCCGACAGGGCAGCGAGCTCCCGGATTCCCCGCCAGCTCGCGCAAAGGCTGCGCATTGTCCGCGGCCAGTGCGACCGACTGGTGCGGGTCGCTGAGCGGGCATGCAAGCTGGCTCGGGTTGGTCGTCACCAGAGGGTCGACCAGCCTGTTGACCTCGTACGGCTCGTTCAGGAGACAGCTCTCCTGTGCACGAGCCTGGCTGAAGAGCGGAAGGTGAAGCTGAGGACGGTGGTCCGGGAGGAGGATCTGGTCGTGTACGGTGACGCAGACGAGCTCTCCCAGGCCATCTTCGAAGTGGTAAAGAACGCTGTGGAGGCAAGCCCGCCCAGGAGGGGGATGGTCGAGGTGGAGGTCCGCAGAGAGGACGGCAACATGGGCTGCATATCAGTGAGCGATGACGGCCCGGGCATCATGCCGGGAAGCCGAGACGATGTGTTCAGGGAGTTCCATACCGGCCGCCCGGACGGCGGAACCGGCTTGGGGTTGCCAATCGCGCGCCAGGTGGCTGCCTCCCACTACGGGACGCTCACGGTCGCTGAAACCTCTGCGCGCAAGGGCGCCCGGTTCCTGTTGCACCTTCCGCTCCGGGGCAGCGGCGCACCCGCGCAGGGAGACTGACATGGAAGCACTGGACTTCGCCTCAGGGAAGGTCCGCTTGCTGGTTGTGGAGGATGATCCCATCCAGCGCGCTCTTATGCGCGAGGATCTGACGTCGCTAGGCCAGGTCGACGCCATGGGGGACAGCGAGAGCGCGATCGCGCGGCTCGTGCCCGGAGGGGCATCGTACGCGGCTGTAGTAGTCGACCTCGGTCTTCCAGCCGGTCCTGGGCAGGCCGCGGAGCAGGAGCAGGGGTTGCGCGTCGTCACAGCCGTCCGGCACGGGCAGACCACCACGCCCGTCGTCGTGGTCTGCTCAGGCAACATGACCGATGCCCTGAGGGCCAAACTCAGGACAGTTGGGGTGGGTAGTGTCCTGATGAAGCCCTTCAGCACACGAGATCTAGTGGGAGCTGTCACACGGCTCCTCCAACCAGACCATTCCTAGTCAGGAGTGGCTGGGTCGCCATTGGTTCGCGGTGGCGGTTTGGGTGCCATGCTTATCCACAAGGTCGACTTACCGGCTCTGACCATCCCCCTCAGAGCATCGTTGCAGAGGCAGAGGGCGGAATTCGCGCTGTGGCTCGGTGCCGGAGCGTCGGTGTCTTCTTGCATCCCAGACGCCCGCGGAGTCGTGGACGAACTCCTGCTCGAGTGCTATCGCGAGGCAACGAAAGCGGACCCGCGGACCACCCCCGCAGCACCCGATGGTGCGGCCCTTCGGAACTGGGCGCGGGGCCGATTCCCCTGGTTCGGGGGCCTGAGTTCTGAGGCTGAGTACGGAGCGGCAATGGACAACGTATACGTGGCGGCCGCCCAGCGTGAGAAATTCCTGCACCGGTTGACACGGCGTGGTCGGCCATCGCAAGGCTACAGGAATCTGGCGGCTCTGCTTCACTGTGGTGTATTCGACACTGTTTTCACCACCAACTTCGACCAGATGGTGCGCAAGGCGTCAACCGGATACGGCGACGACATCGTCGAGGTCAACTCGCTTGACCAATACCGTGAGCTTGAGCCGGCTCCTCCGGACCCGCGCGTGGTCCGGATTCATGGTGACTACTGGCACGGCAACCTGCTGAATACTGAGGGGGAGCGTGAGGATGTGCCCACCATCCGGTTCGATTCCGCGCGACGCCTGCTCCATTCCTACGGACTTGTGGTTGTTGGGTATGGGGGCAATGATGAGGGTGTCATGCAGCATGTGTTCCGTTCGGTCCTCAAGGAGGCCGGGGCCCTGAAGAACGGCCTGTTCTGGTGCCAGATGAGTGGCTGTCCCCTGTCGCCTCGGGTCCGATCCCTGCTGGAGGCAGACACGCAGAGGTGCTTCCTGCTGGAGATCGCGGGGTTCGATCAACTCATGGCGGCAATCGCCGACCGCTGCTGCGTGGAGGAGCCAGACCGCGTACAGTTCATCGATGAGGTGCGGAGGAACAGGAGCTGGCGGGCGCTGATCAACAGGACCTACGAAGCGTGCGGAGCCGGCGGTGCCAAGGAGAGGAGCGACCTGTTTGCTCGGCTCGTGGAGCTGGTTGGGGCCCACAGTGGCCTGCTTGTCGCCGGCCCACCCAGCAACTACCGCGTGGTTCTCGCCTGCAACGCAGGAGACGTCAGTGGCCAACGCGTCGGTGCCGATCTGGCCGAGGGCCCTTGGAGTGGGAACTGCACCTGGATCCAGCCGGATGACATGCCCAAGCACCCGCTTCTCGCAGGGCTGGCCGGAGCCGGCACGGGCGCGGCCATCGTTCGGGCCAGATCGACGTCAGGCGGCTGTGCCCTCTCCGTTTTTGGGGGCGTCGGGAGCCTGGAGGATAGCCCCGACTGCGATCTTGTCCGGCTGGCCACGGCAATGCTGGCAGGATACACGGATCAAGGCCCCAGACCCCGCAAGCGGCCCACTCCCCAAGGGACAGCGAGGAGGCCTGGCACCAAGCCCGTGGGGCGCCGACCAAGACGCTCATCTGCCTCGCGATAACCACTGGCCTAAGCTGGTGCCGCAAAGGCTTCCCTCCGAGCAGAGCCTTCCGGCCTCAGCTCCCAGGACGGCCCCACGGACGGCGCCGAGAACCGGCCCGAGCCCGGTCCAGCTGGGGACCGGGGCTGCGGCGCTGGTTGACGTGCTACCACGCGGGCCCGCGGCCAGCGCCAGCCGGCGGCGCGGCCTTCGCCTCCCGGCGCAGCCGTGCGCGCGCGCAGGGGCCTCCACCCCATAGCGCCGGCAGAAACGGGCGAAAGACCGGTGGTCGATCACCAAGGCCCCGGGCGGCGTCAAGGTTGATCCCGTACATCCGGGCGGCGCGCTCCACTCGTTCACGCTCAACGGCCTTACCGGGCATGGCCACTCCCCCAGGTGAGGCACAGGCGGCCCGGGGCCGGCCCGCGCGGGGTCAGGAGGAGGTCCGGGTCGCTCGAGTGGCTCTGGCCCAGAACCCCCACCCATCGCTCCGGCTCGATCTCATCCCCAGCCTGAGCTCGACTTCGATCTTATCCCTAAATAACCAAGCTGTCATCGTCAGTACGGCCCATACAGCGGAGTGGTCCGGCGGAAGGCGATGATGGCGGCCGCGAGGTGGTGCAGCGCCAGGAAGCTTTGCCGCGTCTTCTCGTAACGGACCAGCAGCTTGCGGAAGCGGTTGAACCAGGAGTGGCAGACTTCGACCACCCAGCGCCGCGACCGGTAGTCGGGGTGCTCCTGCTTGCTGCTTTTCTCGTCGTCGCGTGAGCGGACATGAGGCACGTATCCGCGGTCCTCGATGATGGTCCGGGCCGGCTGGCCGGCATAGCCGGCGTCGGCGCAGAGGTTCTCAGGGGGAGTGCCACCCGTGTCCTCCGAGAGCGGCTGGGCGACGCGAGCTTCAAGCAAGGCGGCCAACTGGGTCACGTCATGGCGGTTCGCCCCGGTGACGACGAGCGACAGCGGGACGCCACGGCCGTCGACCTGCAGATGGCGCTTGCTCCCTTTTTTTCCCCCGATCCGTCGGGTTGGGGCCGACGGCTTCCTGGGCCAGGGGGGCCTTCCTCATCGCCCCATCGACGGCTTGCCACTGCCAAGCAATGCCCTCCATGTCGTCATACTCCGCCAAGCCCGTCTGCCACAGCGCCAGGAAGAAGCCCTGCTCGCTCCAGGCGCGGAAGTAGCGGTGAATCGCCTTGGGGCTACCGAAGCGCTCCTTCGGCAAGGCGTTCCACTGGATGCCCGTGCGCAGCACATACACGATGCCGGCGAACACCTGGCGCGGGGGCAACGGTTTGCGGCCGCCGCCCGGTGGGCGCCGGTACTGCTTGTGCGGGTCCCGCTGTGGCGGCGGGATCAGCGGTTCAGCCCTCTCCCAGAACGCCTCGGACACCTCCCAGCACTCGCACTTCGCCATGGTTGCCTCCCAACTCCGCTCCTCGGTATGAGGGGCTGTCGCAACGATAGCGAAGCATGGGCAATCTGTCAATTATTAATGGATAAGATCTTCGCCGCCTGAGCCCACCCCAGGCCGGGCCCGCCGCCCGCCCCGTGCCCGCCGAGTCGTCGGCTTCCCCCAAACCCCCCGCTGCTGGCCGCCGCCCTATTCCCCACCGCCTGAGCGGAGACTGGCCGGCAGATACAGCACGAGCCGCGGGGCATGCCTCCCGCGGCCCGTGGCCGTTTCTTCGGGACGGGTAGCTCAGAAGCCGAAGTGCACCTTGGCGGTGAAGCGGTCGATGCCGACCTCCTGGTCGGCGAAGATGAAGTCGTGCTGGTACCCCAGCCCGACCCGCAGGTGGTCGTTCAGCACCATCTCGGCGCCCACTCCCGGCACCAGGCCGAACTGGCTGTCCCCCTGGTCCGGCGAGAACAGCTCCGCCCCGAGGGTGAAGTAGTAGTTGAACGGCTCGGCGTCGTACGAGGACCGCATCCCCAGGGAGTAGAGGCCGATCTTCTGGTCGGTGATGTAGCCGTACCCCACCTGGAAGGCCAGCCAGTCCTCGACCAGGTACCCGGCGTTGAGGCCGGCGATCAGGTCGGACTGGGCCTTCAGGCCCTCCCAGTCGACCGAGGCAGAGCCGAAGTACCCGTCGAGGTAGAACCCGCCCCCGGCGCCGTGGCGCCCATACCCTCCCTTGCCGTATTCACTCCCTTCCGGGCCGTCGGTGCGACCCGGCTCAGGCTCCTTGGCGCCGGCACCGGCCGTCAGGCCGAGCACCAGTATCATCCACGTCCAGCGCAACATGGCGTTCCCTTTCTGCGAGAGCTTGGTGGCCTGGCGGCGGCCACGGGTCGCCCCGCGGACGCTGCCTGCCGGCTCAGAAGCCGATGCTCCGCTTCTGGAAGTGCTTGGTGATCTCCTTTTGGTCGGTCCAGACGATCTCGGTGGTAGCGACGTCGGTCAGCTCGAAGGTGGCCTTGTAGTAGACCACCTTGTCCTTGCCCACCTGCTGCACCGTGGAGGTGACCACCCCGCCGAGGAAGTAGGCCGCGGCCCGCTGCTCTCCGGGGCCCTTGGCCTCGTCGGCGCGCACGTACCCGGAGCCCTGGTACTCGTACTCCTTGGCGATCTCCTCGCGGGCCGCCTTGTCGAGGAAGGTGAACCTGCCGCTCTGCACCAGGGCGGTCTTCACGTGGTCGTACAGGGCCTGCATGTCGATGTGCTCGCTGGTGCGGTTGCGCGGCAGCTCCAGGACGACCACCGGCTTGCCGGTCAGGTTCTGCTCCGTGGCCCAAATCTCCAGGGAGCCGATCATGGTCTTGGCGACCAACTGCATGTCGTTCTGGTTCCACTTGTCGTCGAGCATGGAGATCTCCTGCGGATCCCCGTACTCCCCCCGCGTGAAGGCCCGGGCGCCGGCGCAGCCCGTCAGGGCCGCGGCCAGAACGAGGCCGACGCACGACAACGCGATCCGTCTCATGGAAACCGACTCCTTTCGCGGCACCGGTGCTGGACCGGTCGGTGACGGCTTGGCCAATCCCATGGGTCAATCCCATTCGCACTGGAAGTGGGTGCGCACCAACTGCCAGGCGTCGGGCAGCATGGCGTCCTGCCGATAGAGGACCTGCAGGCCGCAGAGCCGCTGCACCGAGCTGGCCGG
>JBAZUN010000368.1:0-6448 GCA_041661365.1 Candidatus Latescibacterota bacterium | reverse complement strand
CGTCCCGCTCTACTGTCTGTGGAACCACGACCGCGACCCGTTCAACCGCCGCGACTGCCGCAAGCGGATCGACGCCACCCTCGCGCTGGGACTCGACGACACCCTCTGGCTGCACGGACCCTGGCAGATCGATCCCTCGGTGCGCGTCTCGACCCGGACCGAGCCGGTGCCGGGGCAGGAGTACCTCCTCCTGCGCAAGCGGTACGAGACGCCGAAGGGGGTGCTCGAACACGTGGTGCGCTCCAGCGAGTACCTGAAGAGCGCCGAGGAGATCTCGGTCCTGGGCGACCTCAACATGTCGCACGGGACCAAGTCCCTGGTCGAGGGGCCGCAGGATCTGCCGGCCCTCCGCTTCCTGCTCACCGATCCCGACGCGGCCCAGCTCGAGCGTTTCCGCGAGCAGGCCCGCGCCTTTCGCCAGTTCGCCGACGAACGGCAGGTCCTCTTCGAAGGGGCCTACGTCAGCCTGGGGGACACCGCGGCCTGGCTGGTGCGACCCCAGGACCTGATCTATGCGGCCCACGACAACCCCGGGTTCATCGACGAGCTGCTGGAGATCATCTGGCACTGGCACCTCAAGCAGATCGAGATGCTCATCGACGTCGGGGTCGACGTGATCCTGCACCGCGGCTGGTACGAGATGCCCGACTTCTGGGGAGTGGACGCGTACCGGCGCTTCCTCAAGCCGTTGCTGCGCGAGGAGGCCGCCATCGTACACCAGGCCGGAACCCGTTTCTCCTATATCATGACCAAGGGGATCATGCACCTGCTCGACGACTTCCTCGAGATCGGCATGGACCTGCTCTGGGGTGCTGATCCGGTCCAGGGGGGCGCCGACCTGAAGGGACTGGCCGAGCGGCTGCAGGGACGTCTGTGCGTCCTGGGCGGGATGAACGGGAACCTGACCATGACCGAGGGCACCCCCGCGCAGATCGAGGCGGCGGTCGAGGAAGCGATCCGGATCCTCGGTCCCGGCAACGGCTTCGTCCTCTCACCGGTCGACAAGATCGAGGCCTGGACCCCCTGGGAGAACGTCGAGGCGATGATCTCCCGCTGGCGGGACCTGGCCTCCTGCCCGATCGCCCGGGGATGAGCGTCGCCTGGAGGAGTCGACCGATCTGGATGGGCCGGTTCGAGGGAACCTTGCCCGACGACCCCGAGCTGCTGGCGGCCCGGGCCCGAATGATCGGCCGGGAGCTGCACGTCAATCTCGAATGGGTCATCGGCACCCCGGGGCTGGCCCCCGGGCTCGGGTACCTGACCAACTTCCAGAGCGACCGCTGCGAGGTGAACCCCGCCCTCGGCAATGGCGACCCCCTGCGCACCTACGTGCCGCTGGCCCGGGCCGAGGGGATCGCGGTCTTCGCCTACACGAACATGCACTGGTTCGCCACCGCCTTCGCCGACCGCCACCCGGGGTGGGAGCAGGTGCTGGCCGACGGCTCGGCCTACGGCCGGCGGAACCCGCTCTACGGCGACGGCACCACCTTCTGCGTCAACTCCCCCTGGCGCGAGTTCGCCTGCCTGCAGATCGAGGAGGCGATGAAGACCGGGATCGACGGGGTCTTCCTCGACGGGCCGGTGGTCTACCCGGGGTGCTGCTATTGCCCGGCCTGCCGCGAGCGGTTCCGGCAGCAGCACGGCGCCGAGCTCCCCGAGGTCGAGGACTGGGACGATCCGCGCTGGCCGACCTTCCTGCGTTTCCGCGAGCAATCGATGGCGGCCTTCCTGCGCGACGCCGGGGCGCGGGCACGGCAGGTCAACCCCGAGGCCGGGATCTTCTGCAACGCCGGGAACTGGGCCTTCGGGAGCGCCGTGGCGCGCGACCCCTGGTCGCTGGAGACGGTCCAGGACCTGACCGGGGCCGAGGCCTTCTTCCACCTCCGCAAGGAGGGCACCCCCTACCTGCTCGACACCTCGATGACGGCCAAGTTCCTGCGCGCCGGCCAGCGCCCGGCCGTGGTCTTCACCCACCACATGCTGGGGGTCTGGCACTTCATCGGGCTGTCGCCGCTGGAGCTGAAGCGGGCCTTTTACCAGAGCGCGGCCTGCGGGGCGGGGAACTGGTTCGCCGTCTTCGACCCGGCCATGACCCGCATGGCCGAGAAGACCAAGGCCCCGGTGGCCGAGGCCTACGGCTTCCTGGCCGCTCACGAGGAGTACTACACCGGCGCCGAGTCCGCGGCGACTACCGCCCTGGTCCACTCGCAGACCACCTCCTTCGCCTACCGGTCGCCGCGGGTCGGGGCCCGCGCCGAGACCTTCGAGCAGGACCTGGGGCTGCAGGTCGGCGCCGGGCAGGAGGGCGCGGACCCGGCGGCCCGCAAGCGGCTCTGCGACGCCCTGGGGAGCGACGAGTTTGCCGGGATCTTCTACAACCTCACCCGCAACCACGTCCCCTTCGACGTGCTGCGCGACCGCGACCTCGCTGCTGACGCGCTGGACCGGTACCGGACCCTGGTGCTCCCCAACGTGGCCTGCGTCAGTCCGGATCAGGCCGAGGCCTTGACCGCCTTTGTCCGTCGCGGCGGACGGCTGATCGCCACCTACGAGACCGGCCAGTACGATCAGGACGGCCGACCCGTCGACGGCCCGGCGCGCGAGCTGTTGGGGATCGACCGGGTCGAGGGGGCCTTTGCCCCGGCCGACTACGAAGAGTACCTGGAGGTGTCGGCCGCCGGTGCCGAGGTGGCTCCGGAGTTCGAAGCCGGGGAGCTGCTGCCCCGGTACCGGCTGGCGCTCAAGATCCGCGCCGCTGCCGACGCCGAGGTGCTGGCCTGGTTCATGGCGCCGGTGGGGCGACTCTACGGCCGGTTGACCGACCGGACCGCGTACCCCGCGATCCTCGGCCGGCGTCTCGGTCAGGGTCAGGTCTGGTACCTCGCCGGTTCCTTCGGCGAGTCCTACCACCACTTCGCCTTCCTGGAATACGAGGCCCTGCTCGCGGCCCTGGTCGGCGAGCGGCAGGTGGTGACCGACGCGCCGGCCAGCGTGCAGATCGAGATCTGGCGCCGCCCCGGTCAGGTGCTCGTGCACCTGGTGAACAACAGCGGCGACATGCGACGTCCGCTCGGTCGAATCCTGCCGCTCGAGCGGCTCACGGTCGTCCTCCCCGGAGTAAAGGCTCGCGCGGCCTGGACGCTGCGCCGAACCCCGATGGAGTGGACCAACGAGCAGGGCGGGCTCTCGCTGCGGCTGGCCCTGCGGGAGCAGTACGACGTCATCGTCGTCGAGACCGAGTGACCGGCGCGGAGCGCGGTATCCAGGAGCGGGGTATGGGGAGTGACGGGGTGCGCGTGGGGGTAATCGGCGCCGGCGCGATCGCCCCTTCGCACGTGGATGCCATCGAGCGGGCGAGCGGCGCCAGACTGGCCGCGGTCTGCGATCCGGCTCCGGGTCGGGCTGCGGCCCTGGCCGACCAGCACGGAGCCCGGGCCTTCACCAGCGTCGAGGAGATGCTGGCCACCGGCGGGATCGACGCGGCTACCATCTGCACGCCCAGCGGTCTGCACCTCGAGGCGGCCCTGGCGGTCATCGCCGACGGCCGGCACCTGCTGGTCGAGAAGCCGCTGGAGATCACCACCGCGCGGGTCGACCAGGTCATCGAGGCGGCGGCCGAAGCTGGGGTGATCCTGGCAGGCGTCTTCCAGTCCCGATATCGGCCCATCGCCCGGCGGATGAAGGAGCTGATCGACGGTGGGATCCTCGGCCGGGTCTACGCCGGGAGCGCCTACATCAAGCGGTACCGCACGCAGGAATACTACGATTCCGGAGGGTGGCGCGGCACCTGGGCCATCGACGGCGGCGGCTGTCTGATGAACCAGGGGATCCACATGGTCGACCTCCTCCTCTGGTTCATGGGGCGGGCCGAGGCCGTGGCGGCCTTCACCGACTCGGTGGGGAGGCAGGTCGAGGTGGAGACCCTGGCCCTGGGGTTGGTGCGGTTCAGCAGTGGAGCCAAGGGGCTGGTCGAGGCCACCACCCTGGCGTATCCCGAGCTGCCCCAGTACCTGGAGATCTTCGGCGAGCGGGGGACGGCCACCTTCAACGGGGACCAGCTCTGGCGTCTGGACCTCCGCGACCCGAGCCCGGGGGAGGAGGCGGTGCGGCGGGAGCTGTTCGAGCTGAGCGCCCGGTTGGAGGCCGAGGAACGGGAGCGTCAGGCCGGGATCGCCCCGGGGACCGCCGTTCCGTCGGTCGACATGGGGCACGCCCCGGTGGTGCAGGACTTCGTCGACGCCATCCGCGAAGGTCGGCCGCCTCAGGTGGACGGGACCGAGGCCAGGCGGGCCGTGGCCCTGATCACGGCGATCTACGCCTCGGGCCGCGAGGGCGGTCGCCTGGTCGAGGTCATCGACCGGTAGGACGGCCAACCTCGTCGGCGGCGAAGGACCGGGGCAAGGCAGGTACAGGTTGGTGGACGGGAATCGGAGAGCGTGAGATGGCGGGCGAGTTGAAGCACTGGACCTGGATCACCACCGACCTCAAGGGTTCCGACGAGGAGTGGAAGTGCCGGCTCGGCCGCATGCGTGAGGCCGGCATCGACGCGATCCTGCCCGAGATCTTCAACAACCACCACGCGGCGTACGGCAGCGATCACCTGCCGGTCGCCGGCCGCTGGCTGGAGCAGCTCCTCCCCCTGGCCGGGGAGGCCGGGATCGAGGTGCACGCCTGGATGCACGCCATGACCTGCACCGTGCCGGAGATCGTCGCGGCCCACCCCGACTGGTACGCGGTCAACGCCAAGGGCGAGTCGACCGCGGATAAACCGGCCTACGTCGGGTACTACAAGTTCTTCTGCCCCTCGCGGCCCGAGGTCCACGACTTCCTGCGGCGGCGGGTGACCGAGCTGGCCGCCTATCCGGGCCTGGCCAGCGTGCACCTCGACTACATCCGCCTGCCCGACGTCATCCTGGCCTCGGCCCTGCAGCCGAAGTACGGGATCGTCCAGGACCGCGAGTATCCGCAGTACGACTACTGCTACTGCTCCGTCTGCCGGGCGGCCTTTCAGACGGCCGGCGGGGCTGATCCGCTGAGCCTGGCCGATCCGAGCGCTGACCCGGCCTGGCGCCGGTTCCGCTGCGACCGGATTACCTCCCTGGTGACCGACCACCTGGCCCCGACGATCCGCAGCGCGGGGAAGGAGGTGACCGCGGCGGTCTTCCCCAACTGGCAGCACGTGCGGCAGGAGTGGTCTCGCTGGGGTCTGGAGGCGGTGCTGCCGATGCTCTACCACACCTTCTACCACGAGGGGATCGACTGGATCCGCGCCGAGTGCGCCAAGGGGGTGGCCTCCCTCGGTCCCCGAACCTCGCTCTACAGCGGTCTGTTCGTGCCGGCCCTCACCCCGGACGAGCTGACGACCGCGATACGGGCCTCGCTCGAGGGCGGCGCCCGCGGGGTCTCCCTCTTCGCCTCCGGGTCGATGACCGAGGAGCACTGGCAGGCCTTCGCCCGGGTGAACCGGGAGCTGGGCAAGCCCGCGTGAGCCGCTGGAGCCGGACCGCGGGAGTCCGAGGTCGATGAGCCTCTGGGACAAGATCCTCCTGGTTGCCGTCGGGGGAGCCCTCGGGGCCCTGGCCCGGTACGGGGTGGTAGCCCTGGCGGCCCGACTCGCCGTGACATCGTAAAACGGTCCGGACTGATTTACGATAGATGCGATATTGGTCTTGCCTGATACCAGCGTGCTGCGTATCCTTGGCCCATGGACCGGGTCTACGAAAAACAACTCGCTGAACACCTGTCGACCCAAAGACAGATGGCGATGCTCGCCGGTCCACGGCAGGTGGGCAAGACCACCAGCGCGCGGGCTAGTGCCGGGGATCACCGCTACTACACATGGGACCGGCAGTCTGACCGGCGTCTGCTCACGCAGGGTGCCGACGCGATCGCGTCGGATCTGGATCTTGCTACCCTCGGCACCGCACGGCAGCGCCTCGTGCTCGACGAGATCCACAAGTACCGCAAGTGGAAAGACCTGCTGAAAGGGCTGTTCGACGTATACGGCGAGAAGACGAGCATCGTGGTTACCGGCAGTGCGCGTCTGGATTTCTTCCGGCGGGGTGGCGATAGCCTTATGGGCCGGTACTTCCTCTACCGGATGCATCCCCTGTCGCTTGCCGAGTTGGTACGGACCGCTCCGGCCGAGGGGCCGATCTCGCCCCCGCGGCGTCCCTCCACCGATGCCATCGAGCAGTTGCTCCGATTCGGGGGGTTCCCCGAGCCGTTCCTCAATGCCTCGACCCGGTTCTACAACCGCTGGCGGCGCATGCGCAACGAGCTCCTGTTCAGGGAGGACCTGCGCGATCTGACGCAGATCCAGGAAGCCGGCCAGGTGGAGGTATTGGGCGAGCTGCTGGCAGCGCAGGTCGGGCAGCTAGTGAACTACACTACCCTGGCCAACAGCGTCAACGCCTCCGTGGATACGGTGCAGCGCTGGGTCGCCGCG
>JBAZUN010000367.1:0-6467 GCA_041661365.1 Candidatus Latescibacterota bacterium | reverse complement strand
TCCTGCCCCAGCGCGAGCCCGAGCGGCCGGTGGTAGTCGAGCTGGTCGATGGGCGGTTGACCGGCCGTTGCCTGACCTTGCCCCTGACCACCCGCACCGAGGTGGTCGAGCTGCGGCTCAAGGACAACCTCTACAACGCCATCCGGGAGGCCGGCGAGGGCGACGAGCTGACCGACCTGCTGGCCGACGACATCCTGGGATCGGTGGTCGACTTCCAGCACGACCCCCGCGCCGGGGATCGCATAGGGCTGGTCTATGAAAAGCTCTATCGCGAGGATCGCTTCATCCGGTACGGCCGCGTCCTGCTGGCCAGGTACCAGGGGCAGGTGGTCTCGCAGCTCGCCGTGTTCCACGACGGCGACGCCGGCACCCGCGGGTACTACGATGGCGACGGCAAGTCGCTCGAACGCACCTTCCTGCTCTACGCCCTGCCCTACCGCGGCATCACCTCGCGGTTCAACCACCAGCGCTTCCACCCGGTGCTCAAGCGCACGGCCCCGCACCTGGGCACCGACTACGCCGCCGGCGTGGGCACCCAGGTATGGGCCAGCTCCCGCGGTCGCGTGGTCCACGCCGGCTGGAAGGGCGCGCTGGGGAAGGCGGTCATCATCGAGCACGCCAACGGGTACGTGACCCGGTACGGCCACCTGAGCCGCGTGCTGGTGAGCAAGGGGCAGTACGTGCAGCAGAAGTCCCTCATCGGCCTGGTCGGCGCCACCGGCCGGACCACCGGCCCGCACCTGCACTACGAGGTCATCCGCGACGGCCGTCACCTGAACCCCGAGAACGTCAACAAGGGGGCCCGGGGGCGGCCGCTGGAGGCGCGGCACCTTGCCGCCTTTGCGGCCAGGCGGGACTCCCTGCTGGCCGCACTCGCCGAGGGGGTTCGGCAGCCCGCCGAGCTGGCCGCTGCTCCGTCCCCCGCGGTCGGACCGGTCAGTCAGTAGACGCCCGACCGCCTCAAGACGGCCGTTCCCTCTCGCCGATCCTCCCGGCCCTTTGACCGGACCGACATGAACGCAGAGCTCCTGCAGGAGATCGAGGCCCTCGCCGAGCGCGATGGCCGGTACCGCAAGGAGGCGTACCTGTTCATCTACGACGCCCTCCAGTACACGGTGGAGAAGCTCGGCAAGGCGCAGATGGTCAAGGACCAGCGGCACATCTCGGGCCGCGACCTGCTCCGCGGGGTCAGCGAGTTCGGCATGGAGCAGTTCGGCCCGTTGACCCGGCCGGTGTTCTCGCACTGGGGGGTGACCACCACCCGAGACTTCGGCGAGATCGTCTTCAACTTGGTCAACGCCAACCTGATGAGCAAGACCGAGGAGGACTGTCTCGAGGACTTCACCGAGGTCTACGACTTCGCCGAGGAGTTCGACTGGCGCCGTCGCCGGGCCGCCGCCGGCCGTCCCCCGGAACGCTGACCTGGAGCCGGTGCCGATGCGGATCGCCTTATTCGACTGCTTCGCCGGGATCTCCGGCGACATGGTGCTCGGTGCCCTGGTCGACGCCGGCCTCGACCCCGCGCTGCTGCAGGCCGAGCTGGCCAAGCTGGGGGTGCCCGGCCTGGAGGTCAGCTTTAGCAGGACCTCCCGCCAGGGGATCGCCGCCACCCTGGCCGCGGTGCGGCTCGGGGGAGAGACGGTCCAGATGAACGAGGAGCACCACCTCGAGCTGGATCCGGCAGGCGCGGCCGAGCCCCACGAGCATCGGCACGGCCACGGGCACGACGACGACTCCAATGGGCACAAGCACCCCGACGGACATTCCCACCGCGATCACGACCACCCACACGAGCACGGACACAAGCATCCCACAGAGCACAAGCACCACGGGGAATCGGCCGCGCCTACCGGCGGCCACGGCCACCACCGGCTCGAGGACCTCCTCGAACGGATCCGCGTCAGCGGCCTGGACCCCGAGGTCCAGGCCACCGCCTCCCGCGTCTTCCAGCGGCTGGCCGAGGCCGAGGCCCGGGTCCACGGGGTGCCGCCCGACCAGGTGCGGCTGCACGAGGTCGGCTCCCTAGATGCCCTGGCCGACGTGGTGGGGGCGGTGGCCGGCCTCCGCCTCCTCGGGGTGGAGCGGGTCTACTCCTCGCCGCTCCGGCTCGGGACCGGGTACGTCGACTGCGCCCACGGCCGGTACCCCGTCCCGGTACCGGGGGTCGTGGCCCTGTGCGCCGGGGTGCCGTGCGAGCAGACCGAGATCCGCGGGGAGATGGTTACCCCGACCGGTGCGGCCGTCATCACCACCATCGCCGCCTCGTTCGGGCCGCCGCCGTTGTTCCGGCAGACCGCGGTCGGGTACGGCGCCGGTCGGCGCGACCGGCCCGAACTGCCCAACCTGCTCCGGATCCGCCTGGGAGAGACCGAGGCGCCGCTGGAGCAGGACCGGCTGGTGGTGATCGAGGCCAGCATCGACGACATGAACCCCGAGGTCTTCGGGTACCTGTTCGACCTCCTCCTCGAACAGGGCGCGCGCGACGTCTTCGTCACCCCGGTGCTGATGAAGAAGGGCCGCCCGGGCTCGGTGCTCAGCGTCCTGGTCGACGAGGACCGGCGCGACCATCTGATCGACGCGGTGCTGCGCGAGACCACCACCCTCGGGGTGCGGTTCCACGCCGTGGACCGGCGCAAGCTGGAGCGTGCCGTCATCCGGGTCGCCACCCCGTACGGCGAGGTGCGGGTCAAGACGGGAACCTTCGACGGCCGGCGCCGGTTCGCCCCGGAATACGAGGACTGCGCCCGGCTGGCCCGCCAGCACCGGGTGCCGCTCCTGTCGGTCTACGCAGCGGCTCATGCCGCCCTTCCCCGGGAGTGACGCCATGTCTTCTCGACACTGCCTCCGCCTCGGGCGCGGCCTGGTCCTGCTGACGGTCCTGGTTCTGTTCCGCGGCGTCCGGACCGAAGCCGGAGAGACGGCCGTCGGCGCGGGCGCCTTTGCCGAATTCGACTGCGTCCGGTCCCTGCCGACCGGCGAAGGTCGCCCGGCCCGCATTGCCCTGGGCGATGCCAACGGGCTGCTGCACGTGTACGAGGCCCGGGACGACGGCTTCGCCGAGGTCTGGGTCAGCGGGTACCTCGAGGGGGCCATCACCGGGATCGAGGTCATCGACGTCAACCTCGACGACCTTGCCGAGATCGTGGTCTTCACCGACCGCGGCCGCATCCACTACCTCGACGGTCAGGGATACACCCCCCTGTGGAGCAGCGTTCCAGGGGAGTACGAGCGGCTGACCGCGCAGACCGCGGCCAACGTCGACGATGATCCGCAGCCGGAGCTGATCCTGTGCACCGGCGGCCGCCTGGTCCTCTTCGACGCCAAGGATCAGTTCGAGGAGTGGCGCTCCGACCAGGCCAACTTTGCCGCCACCGACATCCTGGTGGCCGACGTCGACGGCGACGACGAGGACGAGATCGTCCTGAGCGACGGGTACGTCTTCGACGCCCGGTTCCACGGCCTGGAGTGGCAGTCCCCCGAGGCCTTCGGCGAGCGGTTGGGCGCCCTCGACCTCGACGGCGACGGGATCCTGGAGCTGGTCGGCGAGTTCAACGGCCGTTTCCTCAAGGTCTTCGACGTCGACCTGCGGCGGGCCAAGTCCCTCAAGCCCTGACCGCCGCCGGTATTGCTGCCCCCTCCCGGCCTTCGTATATATAGGACCGGTCGCACCGGTTGGCGTGAATCCGATCCTTCATCCGCGGCGATACCCATACAAGGAGCGTGAGCGATGGCCCGACCCGTGACCCTGTTTACCGGACAGTGGGCGGATCTGCCCCTGGAAGCCCTGTGCGAAAAGGCCAAGGAGTTTGGGTACGACGGCCTGGAGCTGGCCTGCTGGGGAGACCACTTCGAGGTGGCCAAGGCCGACGCCGCGTACTGCAAGGCCAAGCGCCAACTGCTGGCCAAGCACGGCCTGGAGCTGTTCTCGATCTCGGCGCACCTGGTCGGGCAGGCGGTCTGCGACCGGATCGACGAGCGACACCGGGCGATCCTCCCCGACTACGTCTGGGGCGACGGCGATCCCGAGGGGGTGCGCCAGCGCGCGGCCAAGGAGGTCATCGCCACGGCCCAGGCCG
The DNA here is from genome assembly GCA_041661365.1 of Candidatus Latescibacterota bacterium. Classification (GTDB taxonomy): domain Bacteria; phylum Latescibacterota; class UBA2968; order UBA8231; family UBA8231; genus CAITNQ01. Next base: position 2,391 of record JBAZUN010000367.1, on the reverse strand, counting down.
CCAAGCGCCTGGGGGTGAGCATCGTCAACGGCTTCACCGGCTCCTCGATCTGGCACCTGCTCTACTCCTTCCCGCCGGTCACCCCGGCGATGATCGACAAGGGGTACCAGGACTTCGGCAAGCGCTGGAAGCCGATCCTCGACCGCTTCGAGAAGTTGGAGATGCGGTTCGCCCTCGAGGCCCATCCCACCGAGATCGCCTTCGACATCGCCTCGGCCGAGCGGGCGGTCCAGGCCGTCGACGGTCATCCGGCCTTCGGCTTCAACTACGACCCGAGCCACTTCGGGTACCAGGGCGTGGACTACGTGGAGTTCATCCACCGCTTCGGCAGCCGCATCTTCCACGTGCACATGAAGGACGTGGGCTGGTCGGCCAATGCCACCGAGGCCGGGGTCTTCGGCGGCCACCTGAACTTCGGCGACCGTCGCCGGTACTGGGACTTCCGCTCCCTGGGCCGAGGGAACATCGACTTCGAGGAGATCGTCCGCGCCCTCAACCGGATCAACTACCAGGGCCCGCTGTCGGTCGAGTGGGAGGACAGCGGCATGGACCGCGAGCACGGCGCGGCCGAGGCCTGCGACTTCGTCAAGCAGATGGACTTCAAGCCGTCGGCCGTGGCCTTCGACGCCGCCTTCGGAGATTAGTGCTCCGCTAAGGAAATGATCTGGCATTCGACCCCCGATCCATCCCGGCCTGCGGCGTTGCCCTCGCTCAGTGCATCTGCCTTCGGATGCGCCTCCGCTCGGGCGCCTTGCAGACCGGGCGGCTCGAGGGCCTCGGTGCACAAGCTGATTTCCTTAACGGAGCACTGCGCCTTCCCTTCCACGAGATGGCCTCCGGTGGTCCGCCGGGGGCCGTCTTTATATCAGTGACCGCCCGATGCGATTGCCGTTGATCCTACTCTGCTGCCTGCTCCTCGCCGGTCTGGCCGGGGCCCAACAGCCGGCGCCGCCCGACAGTTCGGCCGAGCAGGTGAAGGCCCTGGAGCAGCGCCTGCGCCGGACCCTGGCAGGGCCGGGCGAGCAGTCGCTGAACCAGGTGCTGACCGCGGCCCTGCTGGTCCGCGACGAACTGAGCGACAGCCTGCCGGTCTACGACCTGGTGGTCCGTTTCGACCCGCGCCGGTACCAGAGCCCGCACGCCGGGATCTACCCGCTGACCTTCGAGGACCAGTTCGTGTTCTGGGGGAAGCGGATCGCGGTCTTCAGCCGCAGCACGCGGGTGCCGACCGGCCGGTACTACCTCCACGACGTGGCCACCGGCCGCCAGGCCTGGATCACCACCGACGAGGCCAGACTGCTCTACCGGCCGAAGGCGACCAAGCTTCCTCCGGCCGTGCCGGCCGCCTTCTCCAGATGGCTGCTGTTGATCGACGCGGTGGACGCGCACACCGACCTGCGCTCCATGGGCCGGTGGGTGCAGCTCATGCGGGAGGAGTCCCGGGACCAGGCGACCGAGCGCCGGCGCCGGGAGGCGGCCCAGCCACCGCCGATCCTGCCGGAGAGGGAACCCTGATGCCGTCCGTCCTGCTCGCCTGCCTGCTGTCGGCCCTGGTGCTCGCGACCGGATGCGGCACCGAGAGCCGCCAGGTCCTCGTCTTCGGTCGCGGCTCGGACTCGGTCGGCCTGGACCCGGCCCTGGAGAACGACGGGGAGTCGTTCAAGGTCTGCGACAACCTCTACGAGACCCTGGTCACCTACGCCGAGGAGACGACCGAGATCCGGCCCTTGCTCGCCCGCTCGTGGGAGGTCTCCCCGGACCGCTTGACCTGGACCTTCCACCTGCGCACCGGGGTCCGCTTCCACGACGGCACGCCGTTCAACGCCCAGGCCATGGTCTTCTCCCTGGGCCGGCAGTTCTGGCCCGACCATCCCTTCCACCGCGTCGAGGGGACCTACAAATACTGGAAGGACATGGGCATGGACGAGATCGTCGCCGACCTGCAGGCCGTCGACGACTCGACCTTCGTCATCCGCCTCAAGGAGGCGAACGCGCCCTTCCTGTCCAACCTGGCGATGAACTTCTGCGCCGCGGTCAGCCCGACCGCGGTGGCCCGGTACCGCGGCGACTTCTTCAAGAACCCGGTCGGCACCGGCCCGTTCCGCCTGGTCGAGTGGCGCAAGGACGAGCGGCTGGTCCTGGCCCGCTTCGAGGAGTACTGGGGCGAGCGGCCGCCGCTCGACCAACTCGTCTTCAAGCCGCTGCAGGAGGCCTCGGTGCGGTTCCTCGAGCTCAGGCAGGGGACGATCCACGGCCTGGACGCCATCACCCCGGAGTACCTCGAGTCGATCCGCTCTGACCCGAACCTGCAACTGCTGACCCAGCCGGGGATGAACGTCGGATACCTGGCGATGAACCTCGACCGTCCCCCCTTCGACAACCGGCTGGTCC
>JBAZUN010000366.1:0-6481 GCA_041661365.1 Candidatus Latescibacterota bacterium | reverse complement strand
CGGGACCGGATCCCCGGCTCGGCCAGCAGGGACACGGCCTCGCGGATCGTGCGCGGGGCGACGTATTCGAAGTCCTTCACCGGGAACCCTCCGGAACCTGGACAGGCCGTCTGTTCTCGTTACCGCCACTACCGGCGCTGTAAGATAGAGACGGTCAGAAGAGTGTCAACGAAGGGAGAGGGAGCTCGCTCCGCGGCCGACCTATTCAGCGGTGAACCTCGCGTGCCAGCGGTCGAGGGTCTCGGCCGACGGGGTCTGGTCCAGCACCAGGAATCCGTACCGCAGCTCGAGGGTGTCCCCGGGCTCGACCTCGAGGTCGCCGGCCATGAGCAGCCCGGCCCCCAGCAGGTTGCGGCGGGCGAACCAGGTTACCGGGTAGCGCGGGTTGGCCGGGTGGTCCAGCATGGCCACGCAACCACCCGCGGCCCCGGTGGCGCTGACCCATCGGGCCCGCTGCCCCATGATCTGCTCATGCCCCACACGCCCCTCGCTGCAGCGATGGACGGCGTCGGCGAACGGCGGTCCCAACCGCAACTCCAGGCCGCTGTACCGGGCCGCCCGCGAGGCGCCCAGGGTCAGCCGGCCGGCGGCCGGGGCGATCCGGGTGCGGATGATCCAGCGGTACCCCGCGACCTCGTCGAGCAGCCTCAACTCCACGGCCCGGGTCTCGCGCGCCAGGGGCCGGTCGTCGGCGTCGACCCAAAGCAGCCGCTCCTCGACGCGCACGCCTCGCCCGTCGGCCTCCAGCCGCGGGAAGGCCTCGTGGAGCTGGGCCCCGTGGGAGTGCTCGACCCGCTCGTACTGCCCCTTCTCGGGCAGGTACCAGGGGCCGCCCCACAGGTTGGCCTGGTTGACGTGGACCCAGCCGAAGTAGAGCCCCGTGTGCCACGGATGGTCGGCCGGGCGGTACTCGGTCACCAGCCCACCCGAGGGGGTGAAGATCGGCGCGAAGCAGGGCTTGGGAGACTCCTCCCGGGGCAGCTCCTCGCGGACGCGGTACAGGGTGACCAACCGTTCGCCGCAGTGGACCTCGTACCCCAGGGCGTTGGCGTGGAGGCTCAGGCAGCTCATCGCGGCTGCCCTTCGTCGAGCTGGCGGGTGAACCAGGTAATGGTGCGGGCCAGGCCCTCGTCAGGAGGCACCCGGGGGTTCCAGTCCAGGAGGGTGCGGGCCCGGGTGATGTCGGGGAGGCGGACCCGGGGGTCGTCCTCGGGGAGCGGGTGCAGGGCGATCCGGCTGCTGCTCCCGGTCAGCTCGACGATCTTCCGGGCCAGGTCGAGCATGCTCAGCTCGGTCGGGTTCCCCAGGTTCACCGGCACGGTGACCGAGGACCGCATCAGCCGGTCGATCCCTTGGACCAGGTCGCTGACGTAGCAGATGCTGCGGGTCTGCCGGCCGTCGCCGTAGACCGTCAGGTCTCGGCCCGAGGCGGCCTGGGTGATGAAGTTGGGGATGGCGCGGCCGTCGTCCAGCCTCAGCCGCTCGCCGTAGGTGTTGAAGATGCGGGCGATGCGGGTATCGACCCCGTGGGTGCGGTGATAGGCCATGGTCATGGCCTCGGCGAACCGCTTGGCCTCGTCGTACACCCCCCGGACCCCGATCGGGTTGACGTTCCCCCAGTACTCCTCGCTCTGCGGATGGACCAGCGGATCGCCGTAGCACTCCGAGGTGGAGGCGAGGAGGAAGCCGGCGCCCTTGGCCCGCGCCAGACCCAGGGCCTTGTGGGTCCCCAGGGCCCCGACCTTGAGGATCCGGATCGCCAGCCGCTCGAAGTCGGCCGGGCTGGCCGGGCTGGCGAAGTGGAGGATGAAGTCCAGCGGCCCGTCGACGTGGATGTAGTTGGTGACGTCGTAGTGGATGAAGGCAAAACGCGAATTGCCGAAGTGATGGGCCACGTTCTCGCTGCGGCCGGTGAGCAGGTTGTCCATGCAGACGACCTCGTGGCCCTGCTCGAGGAAATGGTCGCACAGGTGCGAGCCGATGAAGCCGGCGCCTCCGGTGATCAGGATCCTCATCTCAGCCCCTCCCTTCATCCGCGGCTCACCGCCGCGAGATGCCCTGCGACAGCACCGCCACCAGCCGCTCGGCGCTGTGGCCGTCCCACAGGGGCGGCGGCGCCGGGGCCGTGGTTCGGGTGTCCAGCACCCGCCAGGTCTCGGACACGATCCGCTCGGCGGCCGTCCCGACCAGAAGGTTGGTGCCGTGGGTGATGGTCACCGGTCGCTCGGTGTTCTCGCGCAGGGTGAGGCACGGCACCCCGAGCACGGTGGTCTCCTCCTGGATCCCCCCGGAGTCGGTGAGTACCAGACGCGCCTGGCTCTGCAGGCGCAGCATGTCGAGGTACCCCACCGGCTCCAGCAGGCGAAGCCGGCCGGAGCGGAGCACCGCCTCCTCCAGTCCGAAGCGGGTCAGGTTGGCGCGGGTACGGGGATGGGCCAGGAAGAGGAGGGGAAGCCGCTCCTGGATGGCGACCAGGGCCCGAAGGATCCCGGCAAACACCTCCGGCTCGTCGACGTTCGAGGGTCGGTGCAGGGTCACCAGGCCGTACCCGCCGGGCTCCACCCCCAGCTCGGCCAGGACCCGGGAGGCGGCGGCCCGCGGCCGGAAGCGCAGCAGGGTGTCGATCATCACGTTCCCGACCCGGTGGATGCAGCGGTCGGGCACCTGCTCGGCCCGCAGATGGGCGTCGGCGTCCTCGGAGTAGGTGAACAGCAGGTCGGCCAGGGAATCGGTGAGGATGCGGTTCAGCTCCTCGGGCATGCGCCGGTCGCCGCTCCGCAACCCGGCCTCGACGTGGGCCACCGGCAGCTCGAGCTTGCTGGCCGCCAGGGCACAGGCCGGGGTCGAGGTCACGTCCCCGACGACCAGCACCAGGTCGGGTCGCTCCCGCTGGAGCACCGGCTCGAACTTGAGCAGGATATCCGCGGTCTGGGCCACCGGTGAGCCGCTGGCCGCCTGCAGGAAGCAGTCGGGCGCGGGCAGGTCCAGGTCCTCGAAGAAGACGTCCGACATCCGGTAGTCGTAGTGCTGTCCGGTGTGGACCAGCAGGGGGGTGAAACGCCCCGGATGGCGCCGCAGCTCGGCCAGGATCGGCGCGACCTTCATGAAGTTCGGCCGGGCCCCGGCCACGACGAGGATCTTCACCGTGAACCCCGTGGAATGGGAGGAGGAACGCTCGAACCGGTCACGCGGAGAACGCGCCGGTGGGGTGCAATATACCCCAGGTTCGCGACCGGCGGCAAGACGCGGCGAACGGCGGCCAAGGGGTTGAGTATTGACATCGCCCGAATCGTCTTCTTATTGTGTGAGCGCGGCATGCGGCCGGCACGCCCGCAAGCCGATCGAGAACCGGCAGACGACCCGTTGGCGTCGGGCTGCCGGTTTCGTGTGTCGGTCCGTGACCGTGAGGAAAGGGGATTACCGTGAGTGACCACCAGGAGTTGCAGTCTTGGGTGGCCGAGATGGCCCAGCTCTGTCAGCCCGACCGCATCGTCTGGATCGACGGCTCCGAGGAGGAGAAGGACCGGCTGACCCGCGAGGCCGTCGCCACGGGCGAGCTGATCCCCCTGAACCAGGAGCAGCTCCCGGGGTGCGTCTACCACCGCACGGCCGAGAACGACGTGGCGCGGACCGAGGATCTCACCTACATCTGCACCAACCTGCGCGAGGACGCCGGCCCCACCAACCTGTGGATGTCCCCCGAGGAGGGGTACCGTCGGGCGGGCGAGATCCTCGAGGGGGCGATGCGCGGCCGCACCATGTACGCCATCCCCTTCTCCATGGGGCCGGTCGGATCGCCGTTCAGCAAGATCGGGGTCGAGCTGACCGACAGCATCTACGTGGTCCTCAACATGCGGATCACGACCCGCATCGGGGTCCCGGTGCTCAAGCAATTGGGCGCCGGCGGCGAGTTCACCCGCTGCGTGCACAGCAAGGCCGACCTAGACCTCAAGCGCCGGCTGATCCTGCACTTCCCGGAGAACAACACCATCTGGAGCGTCGGCTCCGGGTACGGCGGCAACGTGCTGCTGGGAAAGAAGTGTCTGGCCCTGCGCATCGCCAGCTACTTGGGCAAACGCGAGGGGTGGCTGGCCGAGCACATGCTCATCATGGGGGTGGAAGACCCTTCGGGCCGCATCGACTACGTGGCGGCGGCCTTCCCCAGCGCCTGTGGCAAGACCAACCTGGCCATGCTGGTCCCGCCCGAAGGCCTGAAGGCGAAGGGGTACCGCATCTGGACCGTGGGCGACGACATCGCCTGGATGCGGATCGACACCGACGGCCGCCTGTGGGCGGTGAACCCGGAGAGCGGCTTCTTCGGCGTGACCCCCGGCACCAACCACAAGACCAACCCGAACATGATGAAGACGGTCAGCCACGACACCATCTTCACCAACGTGGTGCTGCGGCCGGACGGCACGGTCTGGTGGGAGGGGCATGACGACGAGCCGCCGACCGACGCGCTGGACTGGCGCGGCCGGCCCTGGAACCCCGAGGTCCGGGACGAGGAGGGCAAGCCGATACCGGGGGCGCACCCGAACAGCCGCTTCTCCGCGGCGATCTCGCAGTGTCCGTCCCACTCCTTCCGGTCCGAGCACCACCACGGGGTGCCGATCTCCGCGGTGATCTTCGGCGGCCGCCGGGCCTCCCTGGCGCCGCTGGTCTACGAGTCCTTCGACTGGGAGCACGGCGTCTTCGTCGGGGCCACCATGGCCTCGGAGCGGACCGCGGCCCAGTTCGGCAAGCTCGGCGAGGTCCGGCGCGACCCGATGGCCATGCTCCCGTTCTGCGGCTACCACATGGGGGACTACTTCGAGCACTGGCTCGATATGGGGAAGCGGATGGGCAAGCCCCCCAAGGTCTTCCACGTGAACTGGTTCCGTCAGGACGAGGACGGCCGGTACCTGTGGCCCGGGTACGGCGAGAACCTGCGGGTGGTCGAGTGGATCCTCGACCGCTGCCGGGGGAACGCCGACGCCGTCGAGACCCCGATCGGGTACGTGCCCACGCCGGACAGCCTCGACCTGACCGGGATCGACGTCCCCGAGTCCGACCTGCGCAAGCTGCTCTCGGTGCGCCGCGAGGAGTGGCTGGACGAGCTGCGGTTGATCCGGGAGTTCTTCGAGCAGTTCGAGAAGCGCCTGCCCACGGAGCTGTGGGAGCAGTACGACGCGCTGAAGATCCGGCTGGAGTCGCCGATCTCCCTGCTGCGGGCCAGCGACGTCCGCCCCCTGGCGACGGAGTTGAACGAGGTGCTCGAACGGGAGAACTCGACCCTGTTCGCCATGCTGTCCGAAACCGGTAAGCGGCTCTACTTCCCCCGCGGGATCCTCAGTCAGAGCGCCGAGGCCAAGCAGAAGGCCACCCGGTACGACGCGACCATCGGGATCGCCTGCGTGAACGGCAAGCCGATGTCCCTGCCGTCGGTGATGGGTTTCTTCAACGGTCTGACCCCGGCCGAGACGGTGACCTATGCCCCGGCCACCGGCCGGCCAGACCTGCGTCAGGCCTGGGCCGAGCACCTGCGGGCCAGCAATCCCTCCCTGGCCGGCAAGGGGATCAGCCTGCCGGTGGTGACCAACGGCGTGACCCACGCGCTGAGCCTCGCCGGCGATCTTTTCATCGACCGCGGCGATCTGGTCCTGCTGCCGGACAAGTTCTGGGAGAACTACGACCTGCTCTTCGGGGTGCGCCTGCAGGCCCAGCTCGCCACCTTCCCGCTCTTCGACGACCGCGGCGGGTTCAACGTCGAGGGGCTGCGGCAGGCGCTGATGGGGCGCGTCGCCGCGCCCAAGACCGTGCTGCTCCTGAACTTCCCCAACAACCCCACGGGGTACACCATCCGCCGCGACGAGGCCGAAGCGGTGACCGCGGTCCTGCGTCAGGCCGGCGAGGCCGGGTGCAAGCTGGTGGTCGTCTGCGACGACGCCTACTTCGGCTTCTTCTACGGCGAGGACACCCTGCGCGAGTCCCTCTTCGCCAAGATGGCCGGGTGTCACCGGAACGTCGTCGCGGTCAAGGTCGACGGCCCCACCAAGGAGGAGTACGTGTGGGGGTTCCGCACCGGGATGCTCACCTTCGGGGTGCAGGCCAATTTCAACGAGGACGCGCTCTACGCGGCCCTGGAGAAGAAGGTGGCGGGTGCCATCCGCAGCGCCATCTCCAACTGCTCTCATCCGGCGCAGTCGATCCTGGCAAAGGCGATGGCCGGCGGGGCCCTGGCCAACGAGCAGCAGGCCGGGTGCGAGGTGCTGCGCGAGCGGGCGGCCGTGGTGCACCGGATCATCGCTGATCCGGCCTACGCCGACCTGTGGGAGCCGTACCCCTTCAACGCCGGGTACTTCATGTGCCTGCGGCTGCGGCACCTCAACGCCGAGGAGTACCGCAAGCACCTGCTGGTCAAATACGGCGTGGGGGTGATCGCCGACGGCAAGCACGACATCCGGGTGGCCTTCTCCGCGGTGGACGCGGACAAGCTCCC
>JBAZUN010000365.1:0-6486 GCA_041661365.1 Candidatus Latescibacterota bacterium | reverse complement strand
GGCTGGATGGTCTTGCCGACGCTCCTCACCGGGGCGTCGTCGGCCCACGTCATTGCGGGACTGCCAAGAAGGAGCAGGATCGCGGATGCGGCAGCAGGCAGGCGAGTGCACATAACGCACCTCCTCATACGGGGTCAATGATAGACCCTGGAGTGCCATAAGGTAAAGGCAGATAATAAGGGCATCTGGGGATGGGTCGCGGGGCGCAGGCATCGGTCGCCAGAGCCGATCGCGCCCTGTATGGGATACTCGAACAGGCTCCTAGCCGTCGGGTACCGTGCCTACGGCAGAACGCAGCGATCTGGGCGCGATCAGCTCGATTACGCTACTCATCTGCCATCCCCCATCGCCTGCGTAGCCAGCATTGGGCGTCAGCCCCTGTCGATCCGCGCGTGCCGCGGCAGCGCGGCGCCACGGTGCGGCATCTCGGTGGCGCGGCACCCGCACAGGTTATCGGAAGAAGAAAGGGGGGCTTCGGTCCGTGGGGCAAGGTGCTGGGTAGACCAGGATAGTAGCAGGCGGGAGGTCGAGTTGGTGGGGTCATGTCTGCGATGGAGACCAGGGTGCGGGGTGATGGGCGGTGGCCGGAAGTCGAGTCTGCCGTCGTCCAGATGGCTGCGGATGGAGTCGGGGGGGGGCAGGTGGCGATAAGCCGTAGGAGGCCGCTGTCTGGCGCCGACGGCGCCCTCACCCCTCGCGTGGAGACCTGCAGGATGTGACCGTGAATGCTGCTACAGTTGGATTCTCCTGACCTGCACAAGGTCGGTGCCGATCGCGAGCCTGCAGAAGTAGGTGCCGGCCTCAAGCTGGGATCGGTCGACGTCCGCGCCGTGTACAGGGAACTCATGGAGGCCAGGACTTAGGAGCCCATCGAACAGGAGTGCGACGCGGCTACCCGTGACATCGAACAACTCCACCTGGACGTGCGACGGCGACGGCACCGAGAACAACAACATCCCAGTCGATGGAGAGCGGAGCTGCCGGAGCAGTGCCTGCCTGGCGTCGGACCGGCCGGGCTCCGCCGACGCCACCAGAAGACTGACCGCCAGAACCGAGGCGACCACGAGGAGGGAGAAGCGGCGCGTGGGCCAGGTCCGGGCTCGGTCACCGTCGACGATGGCCTGGATGCGGGCATGCAGCGCGGACTGGTGCGTGCCGGCGGCCGAGATCGGCTGCCAGCGATCACGCGTGGCAGCCCTGGCGATCGCGAGCAGATCACGGGAGTACGCGGAGGGCAACACCCCCATCCTGAGGACGGCGTCATCGCAACTCCGCTCCTGCTCCAGGCGGAGGCGGCTGGCCATCCACCACAGGAACGGATTGAACCAGCCCAGGGCGCACTGGACGTGCAGCAACAGCCGCACCAGGTGGTCAGATCTCTCGATGTGGGCCAACTCATGTCGGAGAGCGGCCAGGAGCATCGCCGTCGGCCATTGGCGCGACCGCATGGGAAGGACGATCACCGGGCGACGCCACCCCCAGGTCAGGGGCATCGACAGGCTTTCGTGTTCCACGAGCCTGACGGCACGCCCCGTCCCCAATTGCGCCTGGAGCATCCTCAAATGGTCATTCCGCACGCCGCCCACCCCTCGACACCCCTGTTCGACGCGTCGCCTCGCCGTGACGTCCAGCGCGTAGCGGGTAACGATGACCAAGAGCCCTCCCAGCCAGACCATGCCCAACACCCCGAGTGCCGGAGCTGACGGCGACTCCCTGATGCCGGCGCTCAGGAATCCGGCAGGTGGCAGCCGCGGCTGGCTCGTCACCAGCTCTATTCCCGGCACTTCTGCAAGGGGCAGTGTCAGGCCGAGCAGCGCCATTCCCAGTTCCAGGGCTGGGAAGACCGCCAAGGCGGCAGCGCCGGACAACAGTACCTGACAGCGGGTTGCGGCAGGTAGATCGGGCAGCAGGCGGAGAAGCACATGGACGGTGCCCCAGACGACCGCGCTCTTGAGCAGCACCGAAACCAGAAGGCCCAGGCTCACGGCGCAGGTGCTGGTTGGCATGGCTACCGACCTTTCGCTCTCGCCCGGGCCACGATCTGCTCCAGCTCGGCCAGTTCGGTGTCAGAGAGCCCGCTCCCCTTCAGGTCGACGAGAGCTGCCACCGCGCGGGTGGTCGAGCCACCGAAGAAGGTCCGCAGCATCTGGCGCAGCGAACTGACCTCGGCCTTCCTCTTGGGAACTGCAGGCCAATAGATGTGCCGCACACCGTCCTGTCGATGGAGCACGAGCCCCTTCTCCTCCATGGTACGCAGTTGGGTCCGCAGCGAGGTGTAGCTCCGGGCGGCCGGCAGTTCGGCGTGGACCTGGCGCGCCGAAGCCTCCCCCAGGGCATACAGGATGTCCATGATCTGACGTTCCCTCTTGCTGAGGTCCATGCGGTTACCTCCGTGTCGGCTGACCGCCCCTACGGTGTCAGCAGCCGGTCAACGGCGCTGCTCAGCGCTTCCGCGTTGTACCCTTCGATCTTCAGCAAGATAGCACCTGTCCGGTCCAGCAGGTAGGTCGTCGGGGTCGCGGCGATCTCAAGTCGGTTATACAGCTCGGACTGGTCGTCGAACACGGTGGGGAAGGAGACCCCACTGCGGCTCAGGGCCCGTCGAACGTACCGCAACTGGTCTTCCTCGCTGAGTTGCGGCAGGAACTTGCCATGAATGGCCACGGCCTTCAGGCCCTTGCTGCCGTGTTGGTCGACCAACTGCTGGACGTAACTCATCTCCTTGAGGCAACTGCCGCACCAGTACCCCCAGAACACCACCACCACGGGGCTTTCCTTGAGATCAGCCAGAGACAGCCGCCCGCCGTCCAGGACAGGGAGCTCGAAGTCGGGGAACGGCCCAGAGGAGGGAGGAGGGATGGCGGCCGCTTGAGCAGGGCCGGCAGGAAGTGCCTGGTCAAGGACTCGCGAGTATTGTGCATAACCTGTATCAGTCCCATATGCCAGGGAATACGTCCGCTGCAGCTCGAGCCACGAATCGGGTGCATCCTTTGCCACGGCCTTCTCACGCCAGCGCAGTGCGCCCTCGTTGTCGCCGCGTTGCTCACTCAAGTCGGCCAGCATCCTGTATATCGCTCTGTCCTTCCGGACCATCACCCACCGGCTGGTCGGTGGCAGCAGGCGATGATACACCGACAGCGCCTGCTCCAGCGAGGTTTTAGCGGCCTCAGGGTCGCTGCATCTGCTGTAGAGGTCGCCCAGGTCGAGAAGGATCCAGAAGCGCTCATCGTCCTGATACCTCAGCGGTACTCTATCCACCACGGAGAGGGCCAGTTGGGCATACCGCAGGGCTGTAGCGGGGTAGCGCGCCGTGGCCTGTGAGATCTCCCGGAAGTATACGGCCCTAGGCAGGTAGCGAGCCACGCTGTCGGCGGCTGCGAGGATCCGGGCGCTGTCCCCCTGTGCGGCCAACACAGGCAGAACCGAGTAATACGCTGCTCCCTTGTCCAGGTAATGAGGGTATCTATGCACCAGGGTGTCGAAGGCAGCCAGGGCCCTCGCCGGCTCCGCTTGGCTGGTGTAAACGGCAATACCCTGAAGCAGCGCCTTCTCCTCTATCGAGTTGGTGGCCGTCGGCAGGCCATCGAAGTGGGTGAAGCCCTTCAGCAGAATCTTGTTCGCGTGGTCCAGCGTCAGGAGGGCGACATAGCTGCCTGGGATGAGCCGGGTTTGCTCATAGCGTATCACGTGTTGTCCGGCTGGCATGGGACGGTGCATCGGCGCGTCAACGGCCATACCCAGACGGTCGAAGATGCCGATGTCGACGAAGCTCTCGCGAACCAAGGTCAGGGTCATCACCAGCACCGAATCGGTGGATGAGTCGGCCATGGTAAGGGTTGCCGGGGGCGCAGCGGGCTCCTGTGCCGAGCCGGGGGAATCAGCATGCAGCGCCGTGGCTGTCGCCAGCAGCAGGATGACCAGGGCCGATCCGAGCATGTTAAGCCTCCTTTGAATGGTGCCAGGAAATTAGCATGCCAGAAATCTAACACATCGAATAACTGAAGGAAGTCCCATCGCAAGAGCTCGGTTTCTCGACCGGCCGCCAGTGTGGTGACATCAGATCGGGCACAGGGTCGACCACGAGACGCGGGGATGCGGTATAGGCAGCGGGGTGAGCAGGACAGGTCGAGGGTGCCGGCTCCCAAGGGAGCGGCAACAACGTCGCCTCAGATCGCCGGAGGGAGGAGGGTACAGCGGGACACGGTTGCCTCCATGTGCCCCATCATGGTCCTAGATTGCAGCCTTTCCCTTACCGCTGCAGTCCAGGGCGATGGGCCGGGGACAGGCCCAAGGGCGTCGATCAGGCTATAAGAGCACGAAGCGCTCAGGGCAAGGGTCAAGCTATAGGAAGCGGCTGGGGTGGAGGCAACGGAGGGTGTAGGCGAAGGTATCGAGGCGAGGTTGGGGATGAGGGGCAGGGGCCAGGGCGGATACCGGTTCGCCCGCCGTGCAAGCGCGAGATCCGGACCGCGGCCCGGCCGTCCGGCCGCTACCGTACCCCCGACTACAGCGGTCAGCACAAACCCGGCGGCCTGTCGACCCGCGGCAAACGCATTGGTCCTACATGGCGCACCCTGGCGAGTGGCGCACTTCTCCGCGCGAACGCCACCGCCTACCGCCGGTGCCAGCACCGCTGGACCAGTCCCGCCTTTCTCAGTCTCGCCAGGTGGGACCGGCTATTACTCCTCCAGCGGTTCTAGGCCACGTCCTCGAAGAGCCAGGTGCTCAGGTACCGCTCGCCGCAGCTCGGGAGGATCACGGTGATCAGCTTCCCCTCGTTCTCGGGGCGCGCGGCCACCTGCACGGCGGCCCACAAGGCGGCCCCGGAGGAGATCCCGACCAGGAGCCCCTCCTGTGTGGCCGCGGCCCGTGCGGTGGTGCCGGCGTCCTCCTCCTTCACCTTGATAATCTCGTCGACCAGGGAGGTGTTCATCACCCCGGGCACGAAGCCGGCGCCGATCCCCTGGATCTTGTGAGGCCCGGGCTGGCCGCCCGAGAGGACCGGGGATTTTTCCGGCTCGATGGCGATGATCTGGACGCTGCTCTTGCGGGCCTTGAGCACCTCTGCCACGCCGGTGATCGTCCCGCCGGTACCGACCCCGCTGATGAAGACGTCGACCGCGCCTTCGGTGTCCCGCCAGATCTCCTCGGCCGTGGTCTTGCGGTGGATCTCGGGGTTGGCCGGGTTCTCGAACTGCTGGGGGATGTAGGCATTCGGGGTCTCCGCCGCCAACTCCTCGGCCTTGGCGACCGCCCCCTTCATCCCCTTGGCCCCCTCGGTCAGGACCAGCTCAGCGCCGAACGCCTTGAGCAGCTTGCGGCGCTCGACGCTCATCGTCTCCGGCATGGTCAGGATCAGGCGGTACCCCTTGACCGCGGCGACAAAGGCCAAGGCGATCCCGGTGTTGCCGCTGGTCGGCTCGATGATGACCGAATCCGGGTGCAGCTTGCCGTCGCGCTCGGCCGCGTCGATCATGGCAAAGCCGATCCGGTCCTTGACGCTGGACAGGGGGTTGAAGTACTCGAGCTTGGCCGCGATCCGGGCCTTGCCCCCCACGTTCAGGCGGTTGATCCAGACCAGGGGGGTATTGCCGATGAGTTGGGTGACGTCGCGCGCGATCCGCATGGCTTTTTCTCCTTGTGCTGGTGGGGCCACAGTGTTCGTTTCGCGTCAATCTCCATTTAACCTACCAACGTAGTGCAATATATCCCTCTCGTTCTCTTCGTCAAGGACCAATCTTGATTAATCCCATTCAGGTGATTAGTATTGTAAGTGACCAATGAGCCGCTGGTTACGGTTGCCTGTCGCTCCACCGGGAACGAGGAGGTCGACCCGTGTCATCCCTGCTCGGGGTCTCCCTGAAATGCCAGTATGCCCTGCGGGCCACCTTCGAGTTGGCCCGTCGCTACCCCAGCAGTTCGGTCTCGACCGTGGCCGAGGTCGCCCGGGTCCAGCGGATCCCGGTGCGCTTCCTCGAGCAGATCCTGGGCAAGCTGCGGACCGGGGGGTACGTGACCTCCCGCCGGGGGAAGCAGGGGGGATACATCCTGGGTATGGCGCCGGCAAACCTCACCGTGGGCGAGGTGATCCGCTTCATGGAGGGCCCCGACGACACGGTCCAGTGCCTGAGCAGCCCAGAGGGGAGCCACTGTCCGACCAGGGGTGGGTGCGTCTTCCGCGGCTTCTGGGAGCAGGCACGGGATGCGGTGGGCCAAGTCGTCGATGGGACCACCTTCCAAGACCTGGTCGATCAGCACCGGCGGCAGACCGGCGAGCCAAGTTACGATATCTGAGTCGACGGAATTCGATCATCCCCAACGGAACAGCGGGCCATCAGCTCGGCCCGCGCGCACCCCTCGGCCAGCAGGCGCTTCACCTGCTTTCCGGCCTCGATGAAGGCCCGCACCTTCTCGGGCGGACAGAACGGCCACCAGGCATAGGTCCAGACGCTCGAAGCCCCCTCGGCCGCCGCGCGGTAGACCCAG
>JBAZUN010000364.1:0-6525 GCA_041661365.1 Candidatus Latescibacterota bacterium | reverse complement strand
ATCGACCAGGGCAAGGGCCCGGTGGTCGCAGTCCACGGCCCACACCCGGCCGTGGCGGCTCAGCACGGCCAGGTCGCTGCCCGTGCCGCAGCCCACGTTCAGGACTCGCGGCGCCTCTTCCGGCAGGTTGGCCAGCGCCCGCCGAACCAGCCGCTCCACCAGGTCGCGCTTGGCCCGAAACCAGAACCCCTCGGCGCTCTTCCCCGCCAGCAGGTCGCGGTAGTCCACGGCTACCAGTCCCGTACCTCGGCGGTCACCAAGCCCGTGTCGTCCCAGGCCAGGACGCGCGGTGCGGGGTTCCCATCGGCCAGCATCACCTCCAAAGCCGAAGGCTGCCCCTGGGTGTTGGCAGCCGTTACGCGGACCGAGAATGCGCCGGTGGCATAGGAGTACCCCGCGCGCGGTGCCACGTCGCGGGCCAGCACCGCCACCGGATCAAGGCGGAAGAAGTCACCGTCCCGCCGGGTGGCCAAGTAGATGCGGCCGTCCCCATCGACCCGGGCCGTCACCCCGGACCGGCGGTCGCTGAGGTGAACCGCGGGGAGCACCACCGGCAGCCGCTCGACCCGGGCCAATTCGAGGGCCGCGGTCATGCCCCAGGCACCACCGAAGACCGGCACGTCCCGGTACTCCCCGGGCACCCCGGCCAGGCACCAAGGCCCAGGCTCCTCCTCGGCCGCCCGGGTGGCCTCGGCCAACACCCGGTCACGCAGCGCGCTGGCCTCCACCCACTCGCCCGCGTGCAGCACTTGGAAGGCCACGGCCAGGACCAGCCACCCCGCCGCGCCGGCCCGTCGGGCCATCGCCCAGGACGGCGCTTCCACTTGATGCGATCCGAGTGCATCGCCACGACCCGGACCTCCGGTGAAAGCTCCTCCCAACAGCAGCGCCACCCCCGCGGCAGGTAGGTAGGCGTTCCACGGCGAGTAGAACCCCAGAACCGGCCCCGCGGTCAGCGCGACCCATGCCCCCAGGAAGAGCGGCGTCCGGCACCGGTGCCGCCACAGCCTCACGATGGTCACCGCCAAGGCTGCCAGGATCAGGGCAGCCACGGCTTCCAGCAGCACCGGGCTGCCGCGGAAGAACGGCTTCAGCGGACCCCACCCCCAGGGCAGGACCGGCGTGGCCGCGTAGAGCACCAGGTTCGTGGTCAGGATGATCGGGTCGACGCTGCGCTGGGCCAGTCCGGCCGGCGCCAGGTGACCGAACAGAAACCAGCGCAGACCCAGGTAGGCCAGCAGGACCGCGAGGTACGGCGCCGAAGCCTGCAGCGCCACCCGCCAACGGCGATCCAGCACCATCCAGTGAATCGCGAAGACTGCGAGAGGCAGCGAGAGCGCGGTCTCCTTGGTCAGCAGCGCCAGCGCGAACAGGACCAGGGATACGCCCCGCGATTCCGGGTGCCCCTCGCGGGTCCGCAGATGGGCTACCACCGCACCCAGGTACAGCGCGGCGCTCAGCAGGCCGGTCATACCCGCGATCGAGAGCACGGCCGACACCGGCCCGGGGTCGAGCAGGAAGACCAGGGATGCCAGGAAGGCGGCCCGGCGATCGAGCCCCAACCGCCGGCCCAGGGCCAGAACCCCGGCGGCGCAGATCCCGTGAATCAGGAGATTGACCAACCGGTACCCGACCGGGTTCATCCCCCAGACCAGGTACTGCAGCCGCCACGCCAGCGCGGTCAGAGGCCGGTAGAAGCCGTAGTATTCGCGGCCGAACCACTCCCACGCCGGCGGCGCCTGGTCAGCGGCCAGCTCGCTGAGCTGCACCAGGTCGTCCGAGAGGAAGCCGATGCGCGCGATGCGGGAGAACCAGAGCACCCCGGCGACCGTGGCGCTCAGACCAATCCCGAGGGACAACCGGTACCAAAGATGGGGGAACTGAACTGCAGGTCTCAGGATCCGAGCCAGTCGGGGATGGCGCAGCGGGAACACAATGGAACATGGCCTCCAGGTCTTAGCAGTCATCCACCGGCTGGCGGAGCCAGCCATAGGTACCGGCTACCTGCACGGTTCCGGCCATCGCCGCCGCGATCCAGACGCGCAGGGCAGCGACATGCGCCTGGGTGTCCGCCTGCAGCAGCGCACTGGAGAGAAACAGGACGCCGGGAAAGCTGGTGTGATCCCTCGCCCACTGCTCGACCAAGGGGGCGAAATCTCTGTAATTGCGGGTCAACAGGATCCGCCCCTGGCCACGGGCGTACCGCAAAACCCCGGGATCGTCCATGCCGCCCAGCCCAAGGGGCAGCAAGTGAACGACATCGTGCCCAGCGGCGACGAGGGCGCGCCAGACAGGGATCCCCACGTGCTCGTCGCACAGGAAGCGGTACGGAATGGCGCCTCCCGAGGTCGTCACCCCCGGCCTTCTCCCAGCAGTTCCTCCAGGCGGCGCTGCTCGTCCAGCACCTGGCGAATCGCTTCGGAGAAGCGTTCGGCATACTGCATCGCCTGCATCAGGGCTTCCGGCGCTAAGTGGCCACCGAAGTGATCGACCAAGTGCTGCACCCCGGGTGGGTAGGCCGCCGCAGCCAGGGCCACCTCCCAGACGTCGGGCCCGCCGCGGATCCCGGCCCGTCGTCCCGCTACACCGGTGCGGTACTCCAACAGCGGCAGGTTCTGCTGTACCCACCACTCTTCGATGGCGCGCCCGTACCCGGTCGAGGGACGGACGCCGCACTTGCCCCAGTAAGTGCGTACTTCCTGGTCAAGCCACTGCGGCACCCGTGTGGTAACTGCGGTCGAACCCATCCGTGAACCTCCGTGTCTCATACATACGCCGTACACGGAAGGTACGATATGGCTTCCGCCTGTCAATGCTCAGGTTCCCGCGGCCGTGGCCTCGCGGGAACTACATCCTCCCCTCCATCCAAACAGCCCGGCCGGCGACACCACATGGCCGACGACCCATCATCGGTACGCGTCCTTGCGTTGGTCGAGGGTAAGCAGGTATACCACTCGCTCTGTCTCGTCCACGTGGAAGAACACCCGATACCTGCCCAGCCGGTACCGCCACGTCGGCGGGTCGTATCCGCGGAGCTTGGCTATCTGAGGACCGTAGAAGGGCATCTCACGCAACCGCGGGAACACCTGACGCACGAGTTTGGTCTGGACGAACTCCCTGTCGTCCGGAGGTAACCGGTCCAGCGCTCTGGCAAACTCCTCGGTCTCGAAAAGGCGGAACTCAGACAAAGCGACCCCGTCGAGCCCGCGCATCTTCGTGACCTTGCCGCAGACTGGCACTCAGCTCCTGATTACCGACGATCTCAGCCCGCTCGTATTCATCGAGCGTGAGGTGCTCCTCCATGTATCGCAAAGCCGCAGTCTCGATGAAATTGGATAGGGGCCGGTTCTCGCGCTCGGCCATCACCCGGAACATCTCATACGCAGACTGCGAAACTCGCAGGGTCACCGTCTTGCCCATATCCTTGCTCCGCATAGCATGATATAGTAGCCAACTAATGCCAACACAGTACATCCACACACATCGCCCGTCAAGAGAAACGAACGCCAGCAGTTTGGTAACTCAGGACAGATAGAACAGGTGGCGGGACTCAGAGCGGGGAAGCTGCGACCCTACCGCGACCGGTACACGGAGGGTTACAGTCGTTCAGACCAGTCGGATCGGCCCTGGGTAACCGGCCACGACCTCGTCCGAGGTGACGAGCTCCACCCCTTCGACCCTGGCCTGGGCGATCAGGATGCGGTCGAAGGGATCCCGGTGGATCGCCGGCAGGCTGTCGATCTCCACCGCGTGCTGGCTGGTGACGGGCACCTCCACGTAGCCGTGATCGAGCAAGCCGCGCCGGAGCAGCCTGGCGTTCGCGCGGAAATCCACGCGTCCCATCCCGGCCTTGATCGCTACTTCCCAGATGCTCGCGGCGCTGAAGAGAAGCTCATGGTCGGCGTCACCGAGCAAGGCTTGCGCGGGTGGCGAAAGGCGCTCCGGCGTTGCGGCCGCCCATAAGAGGATATGGGTGTCGAGGAGGAGCTTCATTCCCCACCGCCGAATAGGTCTTGGATCTGGCTTTCTCCCATCCGGTCGAAGTCATCCGGAACCTCGATCCGGCCGGCGAGAAAGCCGAAGCGCCGCTGATTCCCCGGCTCCGGCGCATCCAGGGCCATCACCTTGACCAGGGGTTTTCCCGCCCGGGCAATGGTGAACGCTTCGCCCTTGGCCGCCTGCTCGACAAGCCTGGAGAGCTGGGTCTTCGCCTCGTGGATGTTCACGATCTTCACGCTTTTCTCCTTTTCAACCAGACTAAGTGAACTTAGTCCACATCGACTGGATCGTCAAGGCTAGCCGCTCCCCGCTGGACAAGCCACGAACCGCAGTCCGGACCGTGCACGAAGCTTCTGCACCTGCACCTCCACGTAGAGCTGCCCGGGGTCTTCGGATAGCACTACCGGCCGACAGGGAACCAATGCCGGACCGCGCAGTCCCAGTTCGTTGGTGCGGAACCCCACGTCGAACTCCGAGGAGACCAGGTGTGATCTCAGGTGCCGCTTGAGGCGGTAAGCCCAGGGCTCATCGGTGTACTGCAGCGCAGCGTCGAGGAGGGCGCCAGCCATCTGCTCGGTGAGTGGTCGGGGTTCGGGGAGTGGTTTACGCAACTGCTGATAAGCCAGGACCTCTCCCGCAGTGCATCGCGCAGGAGCATCCGGCATTCTTCGATCGTCGCACCTCGGTGACTACCTCTGGCCAGTCGAGCAACTGACCCCTGTAACCCAATGGGATCGGCGTGTAGGTTGCAGTGTAGTCCGGACCCGTTTCGCGTTAGGAGACCGAGGCTGCTGTCAGCGAGAGGCAGAGGTGCGCAGACTGGGATGGAAAGCGTCCTCAGCGAGCTGCGCCAGCGCCGCCTCGACATCCTGCGCGGCTCGAGGCTGTTTCTGCACCAGGCGCCGCGCAGCGCGTGCGAAGGCGGTGGCGTAGAGGAGCTGGCGTCTCATCCTCGCAGTATCTGCGCCATGATGTCGCCGGGCGCGGCGGCGCGACAGCGTCCTTCCCGGAACTCCTGCTGTGCTTCCCCGATCTCAGTGGCGAGTTCGTCGCGTCGACGCTCTATGATGCGCCGATGGAGCACCTCGGTGAGGGCCTCTTGGTCGCCAAGAGAGAGTTTAGCCGCTGCCTCCAGAACCTCATCAAAAAGGACTGTGTCTCCCATGTTGCGCCTCTCTGTGGCGAAGATGGACCTATCCACCCTGCGGGACCAGATCAGCGATGGCACGGACCGAGGCCAACCCCGGGCTGGAGGGTCACGCCGCCAGCCACGAACCCCGAACGCGGGGATTGCCTTGCCGCCCACACGGTCCGGAATCAGGCACCGGTATGCAAGATCACCGCATGGGGTGGTAAGGTAGCGTTCCGGATGCTCGCGGGCAACGCAGCGCTGCGGAGAGCACCCTCAGGGAACCTGGCCTGCCCAGCCACCGGCATTGGGTGGAGCTCCGCTATCCAGGCGATTCCGGACCCGGGTCGCGTAAGGACGCCGAGGTTGCCGGACGCGAACCTGGATCTGACGACCGGGGCATGTGTAAGCGCCAGCAACACCGAACCCCGGAGGGAATGGAACGGGGAGGGCCGCGAGGGTGCCGTTCTCCCAGCCCCTGACCGGCTTGGTCGATAGCGGTCATTCACCATGGCAGGTCAGCCGATCCCGCATCCTCGGTCGAGCTCCGCGGTGGATTACCCTTCGCTGTGACGGTTCCGACCGCGACCACCAGACGGACATTCGCCTCGACCGACGCCGGGCGTGACCTGATGGTCTGCGACAGTGCAGAGGATATGTTCGCCAGACTGGGGATCTGCGGTATCAACTCCCCGGAGGATCCAACGAGGCGAGGGACTGCAGCGTGCCCCCACGTTGCCGGGGATCCCGAGCCGCTGCAGGGCGTCCAAGGCCTCACTCAGGGGGACGCCCAGCCGCCGAGCAACCTCGCGCAGCGACACCCGACCAGCCCGGTACCGGTCGCCCAGGTACACTTGGTACCCCAGGTGCAGCAGCTTGCGCATGGCCGCCGACTCCTCCAGGTGCTCGATCCGGCCAACCTCGCTGACAGCCTCGGAAAGCAGCTCAGGCATGCGCAGGGTTTTGGTGGCCATCGCTATCCTCCCTGCCCCAGCGCCAACTGGGCCACCGTGTGCTCGTCTGAGCTGATGTGGGGTCGCAGGGCAGCCAACGCGTTTCGCGCCTCGTCGACGGACAGGGCGCGCTCGCGCAGGAGCAGGACCACTCGCGGCATCCTTGCGAGAAGGCCGCAGGCGCGTTACGCGTATACCAGACGACCCCGGGCGCGTGGGACACGTCGTCCCAGTTCCCTTGCCGTGTGGATCCACTCCCGGATCACGACCTGGGCATTCTGCACGGCCTGGGCGTGGGTCTGACCATCTGCCATACAGCCGGGCAGCTCAGGCACCTCCACCAGGAAGGCCTGGTCCTCATCGCTCCAGTAGATGATCATCTCGTATCGCGCGTCCAAGCTATTCCCCCAGACACAGCCGACGCCGGACGATAACACCCCTGAC